>JAZAJX010000209.1:0-52664 GCA_036230225.1 Pseudomonadota bacterium
TAATGAATAATTAATAGTTAATAATTAATAACGCGCGAACAGAGCTCCCTGTTCGTAACGACAGAGGCCGCGCTCAAACGTCTGGGCGCGGCCTCTGCCGTTGCAAAACCTGAAACGCGCTTCCGCACGTTATTAACTATTCATTATTAACTATTAATTGCTCCTGCTGCTCCTTCAATAGCGCCAACACCTTCTGCCGCAACCAGCTGTGGGCCGGGTCGGCACTTTGGTCGCGGTGCCAGTAGAGGTGCATTTCCAGCCCCGGCAGGTCCGCCGGGAAGTGACGGATGACCATGCCCTTGCGGGTGAGACGCCCGGCCAAGGTGGCCGGCAGGGTGAGCAGCAGGTCGGTCTGCTTCACGGTGGAAATGGCCGCCTGGTAGTGCTGGCAGCGCAGGCGGATATGGCGCCGGTAGCCCTGGCGGGCCAGGCCGAAATCTTCCAGCCCCGGCCCTTCCCGCCGGGACGAGACCAGCACATGCTGGGCCGCCAGATAGCCGGGCAGGTCCAGCTCCCCGGCCAGTTCATGGCCTTCACGCATCATCACCACCAGCGGCCCGCTCAGCACCGGCACATGTTCGATGGATTCCGGCAGCGCCAGCATCACATCGCAGGCCAGGTCCAGGCGGCCACTGGCCAGCTCCGTAGCCATCTGCTTTCGGCTGATAGTGAGTGATTGCAAACGTACGCCGGGCGCGTCTTCGATCAGTTGCGACATCAGGGTAGGCAGCAGGCAGCCCTCCAGGCCATCGCGCAGACCCAGCACAAAGGTGCGCTCCGCTTCGCTGGCGTCGAAGCCCCCCTCGTCGCTGAGACAGCGCTGAAAGCCGCCCAGGGCATGGCGCACCGGGCTGACCATGGCCCGGGCCCGGGCGGTAGGCACCATGCGGCTGCCCTGGCGCACGAACAACGGGTCGCCAAGACGGTCACGCAAACGGCCCAGGGCGTGGCTCACGGCGGGCTGGGTCAGGTTGAGCACCTTGGCGGCACGGGTCAGGGAGCCTTCGGTATAGATGGCATCGAAGACCACGAACAGGTTCAGATCAAAGCGCGAGACATGCATGGTGTTTATCAACCATCATTGCAAGGATTCATTGGATTTATTGAAACGCCCTCTCTAGCATCGGTCAATGGACAAGACCCGGACACCGGCGCGTTCGACGCCTAACGCCCAATCCACGACAGAAATCACCATGACAACAGGACACCCCATGACGCAGACCCCACAACGCATCCTGATCACCGGCGGCGCCTCCGGGCTGGGACGGGCCATGGCCGAGGCCTGGCTACGCGATGGCGCGCGGGTGTTGATTGGCGATGTGAACCAGGAACGGGCCGCGGAAACCCTCGCCGCCCTGAAGGACCTGCCCGGCGAGCTGGCATTCCAGTACGTGGATGTGCGCGACGCGGCCAGCCTCAATAACGCCCGCGAATGGCTGGAGCAGCAATGGGGCGGACTGGATGTGCTGGTGAACAATGCCGGGGTGGCCGCCGCTGCCCGTATCGATCGCGGCGACATGGCGGACTGGGACTGGATCTTCGATATCAATGTGAAAGGCGTGGTGCGTGGCTGCAAGGTCTTTGTGCCGATGATGAAGCGCCAGGGCCACGGCCATATCGTCAACATCGCTTCCCTGGCAGGCCTGCTCCACGCGCCGGTAATGAGCAGCTATAACGTGACCAAGGCCGGGGTGATTTCCCTGTCGGAAACCCTGCGTTTCGAGCTCGCCCCCTATGGCATCCACACCACCGTGGTGTGCCCGGGCTTCTTCCGCACCAACCTGCACGAATCCATGCGCACCCCGGAACCGGGCATGATCGAGACCGTGGACAAGCTGCTGTCCAGTGACGAACTCACCGCCGGGCAGATCGCCGAGATGATCAAAAAGGCCGTGGCCAAACAGCAGTTCTTCCTGTTGCCGCACAAGAGCGGCCGCCGGGCGTACTGGATGAAGCGGTTTATGCCGTTTGTGTTTAACCGGGTAATGCTGAAAGGCGCCGAGCGACTGCAGGGCAAGCTGGAAAAAGCGGAGAAAACCTGATGCCGGTGATCTACCTGATCCGCCACGGCCAGGCCAGTTTCGGCAAGGAAGATTACGACCAGCTTTCCGACGCCGGCTGGGAACAGAGCCGCATTCTCGGGCGGGCCCTGCAGAATCAGGACCTGGGTGTGCCCCGGGCCATCTGCGGCACCATGCGCCGCCATGTGGAAACCGCCGAAGCGACGCTGGGGGAGCTGGGGCTGCCGCAGGAATGGCATACGGATACCGGCTTCAATGAATATGATCACAAGGAACTGCTTGCCCTGGACTGGCCCCTGGCCGCAGACCGGGCAGCGCTGACCCAATGGCTGGCGCAGCAGGAACATCCACGCAAGGTATTCCAGGCCCGCTTCGAACAGGCCCTGCGTCGCTGGCAAAACGGCGACGGGGATTACCGTGAGAGCTGGCCGGCGTTCCGCCAACGGGTTCTGGCCAGCGCCTACAGCCTGGGCAACAGTCTGAGCAGCGGCGATAGCGCCCTGGTATTTACCTCCGGGGGCGCCATCAGCGTGATCATCCAGCGTTTGATGGGCCTCACCGACGAGGCCCTGATCACCTGGAACCGCACCCTGATCAACACCAGTGTGACCCGGGTGCTTGTGAATGCCGGCAAGCTGCGACTAGTCTCGGTGAACGAGCATCTGCATCTGCCCAGCGAGCAGGTAACGTATCGATAGAAGCAAGCTACAAGTTGCAAGATACAACGCGAGCAGGGCGAAGCGCGTAATTCACGGGTTCAGCCCGCGCTCCAGATCCAGCAGCGCGGATAGAGAGCATCAAATTCCGAAACTTTTTTCGCGTTGCAACTTGCAACGCTCAACACTGGTTAAAAAGCAGCGTCAATCCAACGTTAAGCGCCACTATCCAGGCACGGAGAACTCAACAATGCCGACACGCAAGAATATTCTAATCACCGGTGCCAGCTCCGGGCTGGGCGAAGGGATGGCGCGCTTGTTTGCCGCCATGGGACGCAACCTGGCATTGTGCGCCCGCCGCATGGACCGGCTGGAAACCCTGAAAGCCGAGCTGGAAGAAAAACACCCCAACATCCGCGTGCTGATCAAACCCCTGGACGTGAACGATTACGATCAGGTGTTTGCGGTGTTCGATGCGTTCCGCACCGAACTGGCGGGGATTGATCGCGTCATCATCAACGCCGGCATGGGCAAGGGTCAGCCGCTGGGCACCGGCTACTTCTACGCCAACCGGCAAACCGCGGAAACCAACTTCGTGGCGGCACTGGCGCAGACCGAAGCGGCCATGGAAATTTTCCGCGCCCAGAACAGCGGCCACCTGGTGATGATCTCTTCCATCAGCGCCATGCGCGGCATGAAAAAGAACCTGACCACCTATGCGGCCACCAAGGCCGGCGTGGCCATGCTGGCCGAAGGCCTGCAGGTAGAACTGCAGCATTCACCGATCAAGGTGACCACCATTTTCCCCGGCTTTATCCGTTCCGAGATCAACGAGAAAGTGAAGAACACCCCCTTCCTGGTGGACACGGAAACCGGCTGCAAGGCGCTGGTAAAAGCCATCGAAAAAGAACCGAAGAATGCATCGGTGCCAGGCTGGCCGTGGGGGCCGCTGGGCTTTGCCATGCGGCATTTGCCGTTGGGGATGGTTGGAAAAATGATGTAGAGCAGCGGCAAGCTGCAATGAGGTTTGGGTTCGGCTGGAAAGATGATAGCGCCGATTATTAAACCTCACCTATCTACTGGGTCCCCTCTCCCTTGAGGGGAGAGGGGCAGGGAGAGGGTGAGACGGCCTTGAAGATTTCTTCCAGAACCGCATCAGTGTTCTGCAGAATGTCATTATTCCAGAACCGCAGCACACGATAACCTTCAGCCTTTAACCAGGAATCACGCACCTGATCCGTTTCGCTTTCATTGTGCTGACCGCCGTCAGCTTCAACAATCAGCCTCGCCCCAAGATGAACGAAGTCAACAATGTAGGGCCCTATCGGTTGCTGGCGTCGGAATTTCTGTCCATTTAGCCGATGCGCTCGCAAGTGTTTCCATAGCATGCGTTCGGCATCTGTCATGCGAGTTCGCAAATCCTTCGCGAAGCGGTGACGGTAATCCATTACTCTACCTTTTGAGCTTCTTGTGCGTTGTAGCCTCACCCTCTCCCTGTCCCTCTCCCCTCAAGGGAGAGGGGACCCTCTAGAAAGGGGAGAGAGGTTGGTCGCGGTTCATTCGTTTCCTGCATCCTTGCGGAAAACCCATGTCTATGCATGGATCTCCACTTCATCAACACCCTATCAGTATGGGAGAGGATTTATCTTCCCCCCTACTGCCACTTCATGATCGGCGCCCACTCCAGCCAATCGTCTTCCGGTTGCTTGTGTAGATCGAAGCGCTCGCCGGCGGTCGCCAGGGGGCCGGCTTCCGGTGGGGTGGCGAAGCTGATGCCGCCACGCAGTAAATTTTCCAGAGAGCTCGCCTGCACTTCCGCGCCCTTGAACAGACCAATGTCCACGGTCAGGCCGGAGCTGTTCCAGAAGCGGGTGTTGCTGCGAACCAGCTTGGCGTATTTCGGTTCGATGATGGCCTGGATTTCCACAAAGCGCCCATCCTGACTGAGCTCACTGTCACCGATGGTGCCCACCTGCATGTCGCGGTAATAGATATGCCGCCCCTTCTTCAGAGATCCCAGGTGGCTGGCCACCAGGGTGACCTTCAGACCCAGGTTGGGTTGTTGCTCCGGGGGTGTTTCCAGCCCTTCGAATTCTTTCTCCGGCTCGCCGTCTCCGGGTTCCACCGCAATATATTTTCCCGATACCAGAGTATCCAGGTTGCGTGCCCCGGCGATGCCGAGCTCCGGCTCCACAATCCAGAAACGGCTGTTTTCACGGGCCAGTTTTTCCGCATCCCGGTTGAGGTTGGCGTGAACGGTCACATGCTTGAGATCGTCGCTGAGCACGATCTCATCGACGCTGCCTACCGGCACCCCCCGGTAACGCAGGTCCACGCCCGGCTTGATACCGGCGCCATTTTCAAAGGTGATGGCGATCTGTACATCGCGCTGTAACAACTGATCGTACAACAGCCATCCGGCCACCAGCAGGCTGAGCAAGGGCACCAGCCAGATTGGCGACGGCCAGCGGGAATGTGTCACTTCAGGCGTGTCCATGGTTGGCTCCGTCAGGGTGTTGAATCCAGAGTTGTCGGGGAGAGAAGGCATGGGCGGAGAGCATGGTCAGCACCACCGCCAGGGCGAACGCAAGCACACCGGGCCCGGCTTCTACCCGGGCCAGATTGCCGAATTGCACCACCGCGGCGAGCAGTGCCACTACAAAGACATCCAGCATGGACCAGCGACCGATCCAGTACACCAACCGGTACGCCCGGGTGCTGCTTAACGGATGGGTCTCGCTCGCCGCTCGCCAGTAGATCACCGCCAGCACCAGCACCTTGAACAGCGGCACCAGCAGACTGGCCACAAAGACAATGATGGCAATGCCCGGCATACCGGCCTCGAACAATTGCCAGATGCCGTCGGCAATGGTGCTGGCCTTGCCGCGCCCTGCCTCGGTGACCGCCATGATCGGCAACAGGTTGGCGGGCACCAGCCAGACGGTGGCGGCCAGCAGCAATGACCAGGCCAGGGTTCGCTGCTGAGTCGCTGACGCGTTAGCGGTCATGGCGGGCCTCCAGCAACCGTTGCAGCTGATCCGGCTGCGCCAGGGTTTCCACGATCAGCCGTAACAGCACGGCCACCACCAGACAAAACAGGCCGGGGCCGGGCGTCACCGTGGCCATGTCGCCAAGCTTGGTCATGGCGATGAGAATGCCGAGCAGAAAAATATCTGTCATTGCCCATTCGCGGCTATGGCGGTACAGCGTCATCCAGAATGGGGGCGGCGGTGCGCCGCCGACTCGGGCAGCCCAGAGCAGCCTGCCTGCCGATAACAGATTGCCCAACGGCATGATCACCAGCGTGACCAGCAACAGGATGCCCACAGGCACATAAACGCCGTCCATGAGTTGCAGCACGCATTCAAGCAGGCTGGCGTCACGGTCCAGGCCCAGGTTTTCCAGCCGCATCAGCGGCAGGATCAAGGCGGGCAGCCACAACACCGCCGTACTCACGGTCAGCGCCAACAACGAATCCGGGTGCAAGGACCAGGCACCGCTCAGCTGACAGCCACAGCGGGGACAATGCCAGGCGCCCCGGGCATGCCGGGACGGTACGGCGAGCTGTGTGGCGCAGTCCGGGCACTGCAGCGCCTCCACCGTTGTCGTTTCCACGTCCCTGTATTCCGGCACGGTCACCTCCTCACAAACGCCATGTCAGAATGACGACAAGGCCACCGGAAGACTGTGAAGGAAAGACGGATTTTACCGGGTTTTATAAACGCCGCTCCCGGCCAGACCGACACGAAAACGACAGAGGCCGCGCTCTTTGCCGAGCGCGGCCTCTGTCGGTTGTGTCTCGCTGCCGCCCGATCTCTTGCCGGGTTGCAGGGTTAGTCCAGCGGTCCGGGATTCTTGCGTTTTTTCACCGTGGCAAAGCCGCCCTGGGTATCCGGCGCCACCGGCTTGCTGCTGCGTCGGGGCGCTTTTTTCGCCGCCGCTGTCTTCTTCACCGGCTTCTTGCCTTTCTTGGCATCGGCTTTTTTCTTCATTTTTTTCTTTTTGCTGCCGGCAGCCTTGCCGTTGGACTTGAGGTTTTTCGGCCCCAGGAATTTGCCACGCAGGGCATCGATCAGGCGGTATTCGAAATTCTGACGCAGGTAGCGCTGAATGCTGGCCATCAGGTTCCATTCGTGGGCCGCAATCAGCGAGATTGCCATGCCCTCGCCGCCCACCCGGCCGGTGCGGCCGATGCGGTGAACGTATTCATCACCGCTACGCGGCATGTCGAAATTGATGACCAGATCCAGGCCATCCACATGGATACCGCGGGCCGCCACGTCGGTAGCCACCAGCACCTTCACGGCGCCGGCCTTGAGACGGTCCATGGCCAGCTTGCGGTCTTTCTGGTCCTTTTCCCCGTGCAGCACGAACACCTTGTGGTTGGTGGCCACCAGGACCCCTCCCAGCCGGTCGGCCTGCTCGCGGGTGTTGGTGAAGACCACCGCCTTGTCATAGGTTTCATGGGCCAGCAGCCATTGCACCAGACGCTCTTTATGGGCCACGTCATCGGCGGTGATGATCTGCTGCACCACGGAGTCGTTCAGGTCACGCACGGAATCCAGCATCAACGACTTGGGAGAACGCAGGGTAGAGGCGACCATCTTCTCCATGGCGTTGCCGCCACTGGTGGCGGAGAACAGCAGGGTCTGGCGCTCGGCACGGCATTCTGCCGCCAGACGCAACACGTCATCGCTGAAGCCCATGTCCAGCATGCGGTCAGATTCATCCAGCACCAGCATTTCCAGATCCTGGAGCATCAGGTTACCGGCTTCCAGATGCTCGATCAGGCGGCCCGGGGTACCGATGAGGATCTCCGGGTTCTTGCGCATCTTGGCGGCCTGCACCTTGAAGTCTTCGCCACCGGTGACCAGCTCTGCCTTGATAAAGGTATAGCGACCCAGGGCCTCCACCTGCTTGAGCGTCTGCTGGGCCAGCTCGCGGGTCGGCAACAGAATCAGGGCGCGGGTGTCGGTACGCGGCCGGGAATGCTGCAGCAGCTGGTGCAGCATGGGCAACAGGAAGGCGGCGGTCTTGCCGCTGCCGGTGCGGGCCACCACACGCAGGTCGTGACCGGCCAGTGCCTCGGGGATGGCTGAGGCCTGAACCGGGGTGGGGGTGGTGATATCCAGTTCGCCGAGGGCCTTGATCAGGCGCTCGTGCACATTGAGGTCGGCAAAAGTGGTCATGCAATGGGCTCCGCTAGCGAGGGGCCATTGTAGCATCCGAGGGAGCGACACGTTGCAAGTTTCAAGCGGCAACGCGAATCGGTTGTATCGCCGACGAAAATGTCATGGGCCGCGCCCGGGCGATGGCGGCGCGGGACAAACGTTGCCAGGGTGGCGGCAAGTGCCAGGCCGCGTTGCAACTTGCCACTTGCCACTCCCTGGCCATGTTCGCCATGCAAGCATGGCTCCAACGGGGTCGGGGGTGGGCTAATCGCCTACCCGGGCGAAGCGTGGCTGGACCGTGCCGTCGCGTTCTACCGTTTCGGTAAACATGGCCAGCGGCCGCACCCACAGGGCCTGATCGCCATAGAGGGGCCGGTAGACCACCAGGGTCTCGCCGGTTTCCGAGTGGGTGGCGGTGCCGATGACCTGATACTCGTTACCCTTGAAATGCCGGTAGCGTCCCGGCTGCAATTCACTCATTGCCGGTCTCCGGACTGCGCGCCAATCGCTCGGCGATGGCCGCCAGCACCTGGGGATTCCAGGGCAGGCCGATATGGGTGCCCTGCACTTCCACGTTGTCGGTGAGCGGGCCGTCTTCTTCCTGGCTGCATTGCCAGGACACGATGCCGTCCTGACGGGTGAAAATGGCCGTGCAGGGGACCGGCGGGGCCTGGATGCGTTTTTCAAAGGCCTCACGATCCGGGGGCGGACGCCTGGGATTGAACAGGTTGAACAGGGCCGTCACGTTATTGGCTTCCGGGTCACCATTGATGGGGCTGCCCAGGGTAAACACCTGACTCACCTGCTCGGGAAAGGCACGGGCCAGCTCCCGCGCAAAGACACCGCCCAGGCTCCAGCCAATCAGCGCCACCGGCTGTCCGTGGCGGGTATGGATGGCCTGCAACTGGCTCACCAGCAGCGCCTTGCGCTTGCTGTTCATCCCCAGGTTGGTGCCCTGGGCCCAGCCATAAACGTTGTAGCCAAGGCGGGTCAGGGCCCGGCGCAACGGTCGGGTACTCACATCGCTGGCCCCGAAGCCCGGC
This sequence comes from Pseudomonadota bacterium, assembly GCA_036230225.1. Classification (GTDB taxonomy): domain Bacteria; phylum Pseudomonadota; class Gammaproteobacteria; order Pseudomonadales; family Alcanivoracaceae; genus Alcanivorax. Next base: position 8,892 of record JAZAJX010000209.1, read on the forward strand.
AGCACCAGCACCGGCTGGCCACGGCCAGCGGGCAGCTGACGGTGTCCCAACCCCCGCAACAGGTAACGCCCGTAGGCCAGCATGGCCCGGCTTTCTCCCAGCAACAGCGCCAGGGAGGGCGCGGATGGCTTGTCTGTCATCGCGAATTCCTCATGGTTCTTCTGCCCCCATCGTAACCGGCATGGCGGTGACCACCTTGGTCATGAAGCGGGCCGCAGGCGCGCCCGGGTCATAGCGTCACGGCTTTGTTTGCCATCGGTAACGGTGTGCTGGCAATGCGCAACAGCAGTGGCCGGGCCTGTGTCCTTACGCCATGATGGTGATAACCAGGGAGGTGCACAATGCGCAAAAACAACAAGGCGGCTCGCGCCGATCATCAGGTAATTGTGGTGGGTGCCGGATTTTCCGGTTTGTGCATGGCGATCCAGCTGAAAGAAGCCGGGTATGACGATTTCGTGGTGCTGGAAAAGGCCGGCGACATCGGCGGCACCTGGCGAGACAATATCTACCCGGGCTGCGCCTGCGATGTGCCATCGCATCTGTATTCCTATTCCTTTGCGCCCAACCCGCGCTGGTCGCGCATGTTTGCCCCGCAACAGGAAATCTGGGACTACCTGAAACGTTGCGCGGACAAGTTCGGGGTCACTCCCCACATGCGCTTCAATTGCGAGGTGGAACGGGCAGTCTATGACGAACAAAAACAGATCTGGCATGTGACCACCCACGATGGCACCGAACTGACCACGCGCATTTTCGTGTCCGGCATCGGCGCCCTGAGCATCCCCGCGTACCCCAAACTACCGGGCGTGGAAAATTTTCAGGGAGAAGCCTTCCATTCCGCCCGCTGGAATCACGATTACGACCTGTCCGGGAAACGGGTGGCGGTGATCGGCACCGGGGCCAGCGCCATCCAGTTCGTGCCCCGCATTGCCCCGGACGTGGCACGGCTGGATCTCTACCAGCGCACCCCGCCCTGGGTACTGAGCAAACCCGACCGGCGCATGACCAAAATCGAAAAGCTGCTGTTCAAGACCCTGCCCATGACCCAGAAGCTGTTCCGGGGCGGCATTTACTGGTGGATGGAAAGCCGGGTACTGGGACTGGCGGTGGACCCCCGTGCCATGAAACTGGCCGAGCTCTACGGGCGACACTTCATTCGCCGCAACATCAAGGACCCGGCGCTGCGCAAGAAAGTCACCCCGGATTACACCATGGGTTGCAAGCGCATTCTCATGTCCGACGAATACTACCCCTCCCTGAACCGCGACAATGTGGATGTGCTCACCGACGGTATCCGGGAAGTGAAGGCACACAGCATTGTCGATAACCAGGGGGTGGAACGGGAGGTGGATTGCCTTATCTACGGCACCGGTTTCAAGGTCTCCGACCCCATCGGCCCCATGCAGATCATCGGCAAGGGCGGCGAGGAAATCCGCGACACCTGGGATGAGACCGGCATGGAAGCCTATCTGGGCATCTCGGTCACCGGCTTTCCCAATTTCTTCATGCTGCTGGGCCCCAACACCGGGCTCGGACATACCTCCATCGTGTTCATGATCGAAGCCCAGGTGAACTATGTGATGCAGGCCGTCAATAAACTGCTCAAGGAAGACCAGGGCGCACTGGATGTGAAGCCGGAGGTACAGGCCGGTTTCAATCGTCGTCTGCAATCACAGCTGGAGGAAGCCGTGTGGTCTGCCGGCGGTTGTGAGAGCTGGTATCTGGACGAATTCGGGAAAAACCGTACCCTGTGGCCCAGTTTCACCTTCCAGTACTGGATGCGCACCCGCAAGTTCGAGCCGGACAAGTATCAGTTCGAACCGGGAACCTGACCGCAGGCTGCGGGTCGTACTGTTCGACATGAATCATCAAGGAGATGCCATGCTTCGCCTGACACTTGCCCTCCCTGCCTTGTTGCTGCTGGCCGGCCAGACCCTCGCGGCGGATCGCCCGGTCTTTGGCTGGGTGGAAAAAACCACCATCGAGCCATGGGGCGTGGAGCTGAAGGCCAAGCTGGACAGCGGCGCCCTGACCTCGTCGCTGCACGCCACCGATGTGGAAGTTTTTGAAAAAGACGGCGACGACTGGGTACGCTTCACCGTCGATGTGCGCGATGAAGCCAGCGGCAAGAAGGTGGAAAAGACGTTCGAGAAGCCCCGCTATCGCAAGGTCATCATTCGGGGGGCCGGCGGCGAAGAACGTCGTCCGGTGGTGCTGATGAATCTGTGCATGGGCGATACCGTCTACGAGGAACAGTTCACCCTGAATGATCGCTCCGACATGATCTACCCGGTGCTGCTTGGCCGCCGCACCCTGTCTCACCTGGGGTATCTGGACGTCACCCGGACCTTTACCCATTCCCCACGGTGCGATGCGGATTCCACCGTCAAACTGGACAAGGACCAGAAAGACGACAAGGACATTGAGGATTAAGCAACGACGGGTGAAGCAAGCGACAAGCCTCAAGCTGCAACGCGATTGAGGCCTTACTTTACGGAAAGGCTTTGCCCGCGCCCGAACTCAGGGGCGCGGGTGAAACGCTCAACAACAGGATGGCAGTGTTTCGCGTTGCAGCTTGCAGCTACTCTTAAGCCGGGTTCACCTCGAAATAGCCGAACAGCCCATCCACGGCATCACGCAACACACTTCCCTGCAGACTGATCCGCGCCTGCAGTTCGGCCACCGCATCGTCCGCATCCAGAGCATCGATATTTTCCTGCAGCAGATCCAGCGGCTTGATGCGTTTGATTTCCAGCTTGTCGTTGATATCCAGCTCCAGGGAATCCTGCCACGCCAGATTGATACGGGTGGCCACCATGCCGGTTTCCAGGTGGGCGAGGATTTCCTCCTGACCCAGATCCACGGCGGTGAACTTCACGGCCGCCCCTTCGTCCTTGGTGCCTTTCAACTCGCAACGGTCGCCCAGGGTGAAACCCTCCGGCAACAGCGTGGTGTCTTTCAGCCAATTGCTGAAGCTGGTGTAGGGCGCAGAGTTGGGGGCCGGATAGGCCACCGGCAGCGTCCCGATGGCCTTGCGCAGGCAGGCCACCACTTCTTCCGCGCGGCTGGCGGACGAGGCATCCACCATCACCCGCTTGCGTTCCGTATCAATTAGCAGGGAGGTACGGCGGGAACGGGTGAAGGCGCGGGGCATCAGTTCGAAGGTGATCTGCTCTTTCAGATCCGCCTTTTCCTTGCGTCCCACCTTGCGGCCTTCCTCGTCCTGGATGTGCTCCACTTTCTCGTCGAGCAGCTCCTTGATCACCGGCCCGGGCAGCAGGCGCGAGGTTTCCTGGTAGGTGCAGTAGATGAAGCCGTCCACCGCATAGACCATCGGGTCCTGCCCTTTCAGGGGCGGCACAAAACCTTCGGTACGCAGGGTCTGGGAGCCACAGGGCTGGCAGCGGTTCTGGTCCAGGGTTTCATCGAGCTCGGCCACAGAGAAAGGAAAGGCCTCTTCGCCCACGAACACCACCAGATTCTTGATCCACATAAAACAGGTTCCAAGCAAGGGGCGACGAGAAAAGGCGCCGCCGTACAGAAAAGAAAGGCTGGCCACAGTAGCGAAATGGCCCAAGCGGCTCAAGCGCTCATTCCGGAGAATCGGACAAGGATCCGGCAGGAACTGCGGTGCCTGTTGGGGGTCTCTGTGGGTAGGGTATTTGTTTTCCCCTTACCGGCTGCCAAAAGCGACCGGCACGATCACACAGCATCTACAGGAGCAGGTGATGAAAACACTGACATTTGCCAACGGCGATACCATGCCGCAACTGGGACTGGGTACCTGGAAATCCCGGCCCGGCGAGGTCTACGAGGCCGTGAAGGCCGCCATCGAGATGGGTTACCGGCACATCGACTGTGCCCATATTTACGGCAACGAGGACGAAATCGGCCAGGCGCTGCAGGATGTCTTCGCCGCCGGCACCGTTCAACGGGAAGACCTGTGGATCACCTCCAAGCTGTGGAACAGCGACCATGCCCCGGAGGATGTGCAGCCGGCCCTGGAAACCACCCTGAACAACCTGAAGCTGGATTATCTGGACCTGTACCTGATGCACTGGCCGGTGGCCCTCAAGAAGGGCGTGCCCTTTCCCGAGTCCGGCGAGGACATGGTCTCCCTGAACGATCTGCCTGTGGCCACTACCTGGGCCGCCATGGAAGCCCTGGTGGACAACAACCTGACCCGGCAGATTGGCGTGTCCAACTTCAGCGTGAAAAAGCTGGAAGATCTGATCGGCAAGGCACGCATGAAACCGGCCATGAATCAGATCGAACTCCACCCCTATCTGCAACAGAACGACATGCTGCGCTTCTGCCAGCAACACCACATCCACCTGACGGCCTACTCGCCGCTGGGCTCGTCCGACCGCCCCGCCGGTCTCAAGGCCGACGACGAACCGACGCTGCTGGAAGACCCGATCATTCACGACATCGCCGACACCCATGAGGCCAGCCCGGCACAGGTGCTGATCGCCTGGGCGCTGCAACGGGGTACCGCCGTGATTCCCAAATCCGTGAATCCCCAGCGCCTGGCGCAAAACCTGGCCGCCGCCGACCTGACGCTCAGCGTCGACGACATGCAGGCCATCGCCGAGCTGGATCTGCACCGCCGCTACGTGGACGGCGGTTTCTGGGCGCAGCCGGGCAGCGATTACACCCTGGCGACTCTCTGGGACGAGTGACCCCTTCCGCGACGGGAGGCAGCGCCTGCGGGACGATGCGACGCCCGCAGGCGTGACCCACTCACGGTGGTAGATTTGTCCTGAAACGACATGGCCATCATCAATGTAAAAACGCCATCCTTGGTGTTTTCGCTTTCACAGGATACCGCCATGGATTATCTGCGCACGCCGGATTCCCGTTTCGAACGTCTGCTGGACTACCCCTTCGAACCCCACTACACGGATGTGGGCGGGCTGCGTATGCATTATCTGGATGAGGGCCCGGCGGATGCCAAACCGGTGCTGATGATGCATGGCGAGCCGTCCTGGTCGTATCTCTACCGGCACATGATTCCGGTCTGTGCCGCCGCCGGCCACCGGGTGCTGGCACCGGACCTGATCGGCTTCGGCAAGTCCGACAAACCCACCGACATCAACGCCTACAGTTATCAGAGCCATATGGACTGGATGCAGTCCTGGCTGGAGCAACTGGACCTGAACGATATCACTCTGGTGTGCCAGGACTGGGGTTCTTTGCTGGGCCTGCGCCTGGCGGCGGAAAACCCGGATCGCTTCCGGGCCATTGTGGTCGGTAATGGCATGCTGCCCACCGGCGACCAGAAAGTGTCGCGGGCCTTTCAACTGTGGAAGCACTTCGCGCTCTACAGCCCGATCTTTCCCATCGCCCGCATCATCAACAGTGGCACCTTTAAAACACTGGGACCGGATGAGCGCCGCGCCTACGACGCGCCTTTCCCCAACAAACGCTACAAGGCCGGTGCCCGGGCCTTTCCCAAGCTGGTCCCGGTCACCCCGGACGACCCGGCCAGCGACGCTAACCGCAACGCCTGGAAGGTGCTCGAAAAATGGGATAAACCCTTCCTGACCACCTTCAGTAACGGCGACCCGATCACCCGGGGTGGCGACAGGTTCATGCAGGAGCGTATTCCCGGCGCCAAGGGGCAGCCACACCAGACGCTGGTGGGCGGGCATTTTTTGCAGGAAGATTCACCGGTAGCGTTTGCCCGGGCCGTGAATGCGCTGCTGGAGACCGGTTAACCATCCATAAAAACGCTCAGGCCGTCACCGGCTGAACAGGCAGGGACCAGAAGGCCATCCGATTGCGGCCTGCTTCCTTGGCCTGATAAAGCGCCTGGTCGGCGCGGGTGAACAACTGATCCTGCGCCACGGTGTCACCGGGGCGCGCGCACGTCACCCCAAAACTGGCACTGATGTGGAGCGGCATCTCGCCGCCCACGTCCACCGGGGTTTCGCTGAGCCGTTGACGACAACGTTCGATTACCTTGGCGGCCCCCCGGGCATCCGTGTCCGGCATCAGCAGCATGAATTCTTCGCCCCCGATACGACCGATGCGATCGGTCTCTCGCAGGCTGTCACGCAGCACCGTCGCCACCATCAGCAGTACCTTGTCCCCGACCGCGTGACCGTAGCGGTCATTGATCCGCTTGAAGTGATCCAGATCCATCACGCATACCGAGACCGGGCTGCCACTGCGACGACTGCGAGCCAGTTCATAACCGAACTGGTCAAACAGGGCTCGGCGATTGTCGAGACCGGTGAGCGGATCCGTGACCGCCAGCGCACGAATCTGCTTTTCCCGGATCTGCCAGCGCCGCAGCAAGACATAGGTAAAGCCGAACACCATGGCCAGGAATGGCGTGGAAAAGGCAATCATGCTGTTGACCCAGTAGACCGACACCAGGTCCTTGGTCACCGGATCGGCCTTGAGCAGGGGGGCATATTGCAGTGAGCCCTGAACAATCAAGGCATAGATCAGCAACACCATGAGGGTGTGGATGACCAGGCTGCAGGTGACTCGCTTGAAATCGAACAGGATGAAACCGGTCAGCGGTGACCCCACCAGCACCAGTCCCATGACCGGGTTGTACAACCCCATCACGTAGCCCACCCCCAGAAAGGACAACCCGAAAAAATGAATGCAGGCATTCGGGTAAACCATCGAGTGCCGTTTGCGCTGATGCAGGACAATTCCCCAGCCAATCAGCACAACCCAGCCCGTTACATTGAAGAGAAAGATATGGCGGGCCAGCTCGGCACCGGAAGCAGACAGAAACTGCTCACCGAACGTCGTGTAGTAGCGGGTCACCAGCAACCAGCCGAGAAACCCGAGCATCAGCAGGCCGGTCAGCACCGACAACAGCAGGCTTTTATCCCGATCGCTCCAGTCGAGCAGATCGGTAATGGGCAGTGGGTGGCGGTCAGTGGCTGACATGGTATGCGTTCTCATTCATACCGGAATTATGTCACAGCGACGAATGACCTGGATGAAATTTGATCGACGCTGGTGCCCCATCGGGCACCAGTGGTCGGAAAAGTCACACTCTTTTTTCCCTGTTTCGGCGCACACCGGGACGCAACCCCCAGAGCACCAGCAACAACGCCAGCACCATGGCCACGGACAGGCTCATCAGCAACAGGCTGACCAGCTGTTCCTGCCTGGGTGACGCGGCAAACCCCGCCGCCGCCAGCGGCATCATGGCGCCGGCCCCCCAGATCGCTGCCAGCAAGGTCGCCAGCCAGTTGGCAAAGGTCCCATACAGTGCCAACACCTGGACAAGCATGGCCTGCCACCGGGACAGGGTCAGGCGCCCCCAGCACAGCCCCAGAGCGATAAGCAGCAAGCCATTGGTGATGCCCTGCAAATGACTGGAAAGCCCCATGCGGGGATTGGCCAGTAGAGGCATGGTGAAACCGGTCAACAACCCCAGCAGCAAAAGAAAAAAGCCGGCAGATAACAAGCGATATGATGTGTTTTCGGTCATGACAGACACTCCTCATGGGAAACCGGCCCGGCCAGGCCCGGTGAAGCTAACGAGGCCTGCAACCATGCCACCATGTCAGGCCACAGAGCACGGGCACTGACCCGGAACACACCAAAATGCCCCAGCGCGGCCATCCCTGCCTGTGCCGGCGACAGTAACCGCAGCTCCTTGCCTGCTACCGGGTAAAAGCCCATCAACGCCCGCACCGCGGGTAGCGGAGCCAGTCCCACATCATCACTGACACCGTAAAAACGCATGGGCAGGCGCAGACGAGCAAAGTGATCGCGCATGGGCTCACCGTTCTCATCGCAGAGATAGGCCGGCGATCGGCACCAGCGCCCCCACTCACGGCTGATACCCGCCGGGAGCGACTTGCCGCCCAGCAACCAGCCCGGCAACTCACCGCACAGGCGCGTCGCCAACGGCATTAACAGGTGCCAGTCCAGCCAGCGTCGCCAGCGCCAGACCCCGGGCCAGTGCCGCCAGTAACCACTCTGGGAGGCAATCAGCAGGGCCGACTGGACTGTCGCGGCATGGCGTGCCAGACCGAAAATCTGGCCGCCCACGGAGTGCCCCACAAACAACAGCGGTAGCGTCGCAAAACGTTCAGCGGCATGGACCAGTACCGCCTCCAGATCCCGTCGGCCCCAGTCCGCCATACGCAGGTTCTTGGGGGCCACGGCACTGTCCGCGCCCCGGTAATCAAAGGTGATCACATGCAGGCCGCAATCCGCGAGATAGGCGGCAAAGTGTCGATAGAACTGGCGCGGCACACCGGTGCCGCCGGCCAGCACCACCACCGCCCGGGGCGAACGGGCTCGGTAACCACTGGCCTGCAGCACGGCACCATCCTCGGTGGTAAGGGTAAAACTGTCACTGGCGCTCATGGCCTGACTCCGCAACATATCCATGCAGAAAGCCTAGGCCGGGACCGGAAAACGGGAAATTGACGATTACACAGGGGGCGATGAGAAAAACTCATCGGTACGCGTCTGGTAGCGTCGGAACAATGCTCGCAGCCAGGTGATCAGGGCCTGCACCTCTGGCTGACGGCGCAATCCGTCACGCACTTCCACCGACAGGTGTCCCAGAGATACCGTGCGGTCCGGCCACGGCATGGCCAGTTCACCCCGCTCCAGCCAGGGCACCGCCACCGGCAGAAAGCCCAGACAGATCCCGCCCCGGGACGCCGCCACCAGCAAGCCCCGGTAACTGTTCAGGGTGGTGGTGTGTCGGCTGGGCGCCGGCCAACCCTGGGCGCTCATCCAGAACTGCCACAGGTCCATGTAGCCACTCATGTTATAGACCGGGAAGGTATCAAACGCCGTTACCGGGTCCTCAACCACGGCCTCGACGAGGTCCGGCGAACACAGGGGGACGCAGCGGGTCGGTACCAGGGGAATAGCATCTTCATGCATTTCCAGGCCAAAGCGAATGGCGATATCGACGTCTCCCGCCGCCACATCCATGGGCCGGGTATCGCCCAGCACTTCCACCCGTAATGCCGGCCACTCACGCTGGAAGGCCGGCAACTCGGGGGCGATCACATCGGTGGCAATATAGGGAATGGCACTGAGCCGCAGGGTCAACGGCTGATCCCGGCTGAGCAGGGAGTGGGTGGCCTGACGCAGCTGCTGCAATGCCGGTGCCACCTGAGCGTGATAGCGCTGGCCTTCCGGGGTAAAGCTGACCTGGCGGCCGCCGCGCACGAATAATGGCAGCCCCAGCTGCTCTTCCAGATCGCGAATCTGATGACTCACTGCCGACGCGGTGATGTGCAATTCCTCCGCAGCGGCACGGAAGCTCATGTGCCGTCCGACCGCATCAAACGTGCGCAACAGGTTCAGGGAAGGAAGATCAACCACACTCAGCGACTCCCGGGAGGAACTCGGTCATTGTGTCAGAACGCCCGACTGGCGAGAGCCTCGCCGGCCGCTCAGGGGCGCGGGTGCACCATCAACAGTGCCGGACCATCCGGTGTCTTCACCACTTGGCGAGCCGCAAACCCCGCGTTACGGAAACAGTGGATGGCACGCAGATTATCCGGCGCCGGGTCGGCAATAATCTCTGTGACTTGCGGATCCTCGAACAGCATTCCGACGAACGCCGCCACCGCCTGGCTGCCAAAGCCATGATCCAGATGACTTTCCCTGGCCAGAAACACATCCACCCCGCGCACGCCCGGATCATTGATGTTCAGCCACCAGCCTTCGTGATGATGCTCGATCGGCGCATAGCGCTGGATAAACCCGAGCGGCTCGGCATCCAGACGAATCAGGAAAAACATGGGGCCACCAAAACAGCGCTGTGCCGGATGGTAGTCACGCACCACCTCTTCCAGGCTACGTTGCGGCCCCCACCAGCGGCTGACATGCTCGCGCCCCAGCCATTCGTGCAGCAACGGCAAATCCACTTCCGTCAGCGGGGAAAATGTCAGCCTGTCCGTTGCCACTGAAACCTTCATAACGGTTCCTGATATCTATCCCGGGCACACTGTCCTCTGTGCCTTCCAGCATCCTTGATTTTGCTATGGGAAGCGATGCGAGCATCCCGTCCCACAGAAGAAGGATGCTCCCCATATTAGTCCGTTTCCACGAGGACGTCTTCGCCTTCGGCAGGGTCATGTTGCTGCCTTTGGCGACGCAGATCTGCGACGAATGCCCCCGCAAAGAAAAATACGGAGACCACCAGAAATGGCCCAACACTTTCCGGCCATCCCCAATACAGCAAGCCCGCATACCCCCCCATCAACAACGACACTGCCACCGCCAGAAACCCGTTATCCGAGCGGGCAATGAGCATGAAGCCCCATCCGGCCAGCAAGGCGCCGATCCCCCAGCTGGGGAAATCGATGAGCCAGAAATTCGACAGTTTCTCTACATAGCCTGCCAACCACGCGGCTTTTTCTTCTGGCGGGATGCTGTTGGCGTTAATCTGAGTGACATAGAAAATCGTTCCCATCTTTACCACTCCCGACAGCAAGGAGGTCACGACCACCATCACCAGCCACCCGGATACCACACCAAGGATCACTCTCATCGTCTCTCTCTTTATTCTTTTTGACTCGGAAACTTTACATCAACTTCGGTTGAGGTTTTATGCTTGCATCACCATTTGCCAGTTTGGAAAAAAACGATGTCGCTGGATATTGATGCCTACCTGCAGCGCCTGGGCTATCAGGGAGAACGACAGCCCACCCTGACAACCCTGCGGGCATTGCAACGCCTGCACCTGCAGGCCGTCACCTTTGAAAACCTGAATCCCCTGCTCGGCATGCCGGTGTCACTGGAACGTCATGCCCTGATGGACAAACTGATTCACCAGCATCGCGGCGGCTATTGCTTCGAGAACAACCTGTTGTTTCTGGAGGTACTCACCCAGCTGGGTTTCCAGGCCCGTGGCATTACCGGCCGGGTTTACTGGAACCAGCCCGACGATGCCTGGCCTGCCCGCTCTCACATGCTGCTACTGGTGACCATCGAGGGAGACGATTACCTCAGCGATGTGGGGTTCGGTGGCATGACGCCTACCACCCCGTTGAAGCGCCTGGCGCCGCACCCGCAAAGCACGAACCTGGAGCCGTTTCGGGTGGAGCAGCATGGCGACCATGACAGCCTGTGGGTCCAGTTGGGGTCGCAATGGCGGCTGCTTTATCGCTTCGACCTGATGCGACAGGAACCGGTCGATTTCGACATGGCCAACTGGTACGTGGCCTGCCACCCGGACTCCAAATTCGTCAACAACCTGATTGCCGTACGGACCACCGAGGACCGTCGCCACACCCTGCTGAACGATCTTTACACGGTCCGCTTTCCGGATGGCCGCAGCGAGAAACACACGCTCAGCTCCGTGGACGAATTATGGGACTTACTGGCGGGAGTATTTGCGATCAATATGACCGGGATAGAGAGAAAAACGCTGGAACGCACTCTCAAAGAGAAAGCGCTGTTTCAGCAATGATGCCTCACCCGGCAGGCAAGGCTCCAACCTCACACCATTGCGGCTGGAGCCTTGTTCATCCGGCCAACCCTACTCGTAACTCAGGTGCGTGGCCTTACCCCGGAACACCCGATAAATGAACACGGTATAGGCCAGAATCATGGGCAGGGCGATGATGGCACCCCAGAAAGTGAACAGCAGGGACTCGGTCGCCGAGGCAGCCTCCCAGATGGAAATCCGCCCCAGCACGATATCCGGGAACAGGCTGTAGGCCAGCCCGATACTCGCCAGCACGCACACCACCATGAGCGCCACAAAGGCCAGCCAGCCATAGCCGTTGTGCAGGATCTGTTTGCTGTTGAACACCCAGATCAGTCCGGCATAGGCCAACGCCGTGGTAATGGGAATCGGCATCAGGCCAATGGCATTGGGCAGGGTAAACCACTTGTCGGCAATGGTGCTGCTCACCAGCGGCGTGGCGATGGAAATCAGCAACAGGAACCCGCCCATGGGCCACACCGCCAACCGCCCCCAGCGTACGGCCTTGTTGAACAGCTCGCCTTCCGTCTTGATCAACAGCCAGGCGGCGCCGAGCATGATGTACAGCGCCGGCAGCGCCACCGCGATCAGGGACGCAAACAAGGTGCTGGTGGCATCACCGGTGAGACCGGTAACGAAGGCACCCAGCATCCAGCCCTGGCACAGGGACGCCACCAGGGAGCCGAACGCGAACAGACGGTTCCACTTGGCCTTGTGTTTGTCGCCCGCTTTAACCCGGAAATCGAACGCCACACCACGCAGGATCAATCCCATCAGCATCAATGTCACCGGCAGATACAGGGACGTCAGCACAATGGAATGCGCCTGCGGAAAGGCAATCAGCAAAATCCCCACACCCAGCACGATCCAGGTTTCATTGGCATCCCAGAACGGACCAATGGCTGCCACCATCACATCCTTTTCGTCATCGCTGGCGAAGGGCAGCAACATGCCGATTCCCAGATCGTAGCCATCCAGAATCACATAGATCAGCAACGCCAGGCCCATGGCGCCGGCAAAGAACAACGGAAGCCAGTATCCCAGATCCATCATGCATCTCCTTCGGCAACGTTGGCGTCGTTCATGGCTCGCTGCTGCGGCATCAGCGACAGGGAACGCGCCGGCTTGGTGGCCATGTACCGCAGGGTGGCGATGTAAGACACCAGCAGGAACAGGTACAGCAGGATATAACCGAACAGGGTACCGGCCAGGGTGGCACTGCTATGGTCCGCGACCACCTCCGAGGTTCGCAGCAGACCATCCACGATCCAGGGCTGGCGACCAATTTCGGTGACATACCAGCCCGCCAGCACCGCAATCCAGCCGGAGAACGTCATCACTGACAGGGCCCGCAACAGCCAGGTCTGGGTGTCACGATTTTCATCCCGGTTACGGAACAGGCGCCAGGCGGCCCACCAGCCGACCAGCACCATCAGCATGCCCACCCCCACCATGACCCGGAACGACCAGAACACCGGCGCCACCGGCGGCGTGGCCCCCTCGAACTCATTCAGTCCGAGCACTTCCCCGTCCCACTCATGGGTCAGGATCAGGCTTGCCAGGTTCGGCACCTTGATGGCCATGTGGGTGGTTTTCTGCTCCTCATCGGGAAAGCCGAACAGGGTCAGCGGCGCGCCCTTTTCGGTTTCCCAGACACCTTCCATGGCCGCAATCTTGGCGGGCTGGTGTTTCAGGGTATTGAGCCCGTGCAAGTCACCGATCCACACCTGCAGCGGCGCGAGCACCGCCGCCATCAGCGCACCGGTACGCATGACTTTCCAGGTAGCGGGGCCATCCACCCCGCGCATGGCCCGCCAGGCGCTCACCCCCATGATCAGGAAAGCGGCCGTCAGCAACGAGGCATTGAACATGTGTGCAAAGCGATACGGGAACGACGGATTGAAAATCACCGCCCACCAGCTTTCCACAAAGAACACCCCGTCTTCGAGGCGATAGCCTGTGGGAGTCTGCATCCAGGAATTGAGGCTGAGAATCCAGAAGGCGGAAAACGAGGTGCCAATGGCCACCAGGGCGGTGGCAATCAGGTGGGTACGATTGGAGACCCGGTCCTTGCCGAACAGCATGATGCCCAGGAACGAGGCTTCCAGGAAGAACGCGGTGAGCACTTCATAACCCAGCAAAGGACCTGCAATATTGCCCGCCCGTTCCATGAAACCCGGCCAGTTGGTGCCGAACTGGAAACTCATGGTGATGCCTGACACCACCCCGAGGGCAAAACTCAACGCAAAGATTTTGACCCAGAAGAAGTAGGCATATTCCCAGGCCTTGTCACCGGAAAAGGTGTAACGCAACCGGAAATAAAACAACACCCAGCACAGGCCGATGGTGATGGTGGGAAACAGGATATGAAAACTGATATTGGCCGCAAACTGCAGCCGGGCCAGCAGGAACGGATCAAAGTCCACAGACACATCCTCCCTTGTTTCGGTCTGTTGGGGAGCCTCTTGTGATTCGTGTTCAGGCTAGCACATCCTTGCACAATGACGATGTGACAAATTGACCTACGACATACCGCTACGGTGGTCTGCCACATGGCCATCACGCCTCCCCAAGTGGCAACTTACAATAAGCCTACAAAAGCCCGAATCTCTGATGATTCTTCCGTTTCATGAAACTCGATAAAAAACCGGCACTTGGTGCAAGAACCCCCAACACCTCTCATTCGCATGACGCCTTTTTTGCATAGAGAAAAGGCGCCGGAGCATTGTGACTACCGTGCTATTCTGACAAAGACGGATAACCGTGCTGCCAGGAGGGCCAGCTCATGCGACACACCATTAACGCTTTTTTTCAGGACGAAAGCGGCGCCACCGTTGTGGAATACGCCATTCTGGCATCGCTGATTGCCATGGTGGCCATCGCCACCATCGTTCTGGCCGGCGGCGAGGTCAAGGTGCTGTTTGACGGCGCCTATACCACCATCAATAACGCGACCGGCTCCTGATTTTTCTCACCGGAACACAGCGACGGGGCCTCCAGCCGGGGGCGCCCTGCATCCCCTCCTGCGGCCGCGGGGCGATCCCCCCATGCCCATAGGACAATTGAATGGGCCCGCAAAGCTGGGTAGCTTATTAGCAAGCAGATTCACAATAACACTGACCAGCAGCGAGCTATGGCCCTGACTTCCGCGGACGTCCGCAACGCCGAACCTCTCAAGAAAGACTACAAACTCCACGACGACAAGGGGCTGTACCTGTTGGTGGAAACCAGCGGGCTGATGACCTGGAAATTCAGCTACCGGTTCGACGGTCGCAACAAGGTAATCACCCTCGGCCCCAGCCCGGATGTCTCCCTCACTTTCGCACGCCAGTTGCGCGATGAGGCCCGGGAACTGATCGCCGATGGTGTTGATCCCATCAGCCGCTGCGAAAAACGGGAAGTCTTCAGCCCGTCAGTGGAAACCTTCGAGGCGGTGGCACGGGACTGGCTGGAGCGTGTCTACCGGTTTGAAGTCTCTGAAGAACAGTTCCGCCGCACCAAGCGGCAAATGGAAAACTATCTGATTTCCAGCATCGGCAAGCGCGTGGTCAGCGAAGTGACGCCCGAGGATCTGAAATCCCTGGCCGCCGCCCTGGGAGCCGAGGGGCACATCGACAAGGGCAAACGGGTACTGGGTATCGCCAAACGCGTTTATACCCATGCCCGCGATACCGGCGTGGCCGGCTACCAGCAGAGCGCCGCTCTGCGTCGTCGGCTCACCGGTTCCGGCACCGAACCGGAATTCCTGCTCAGCACCCGCGAGCAGCTCTTCAATCTGGCCAGCGGTGTGCTCGGACAATGGAGCCGCACCACCACCACCGCCGCACTGAAACTGACTGTCTGGCTGCTGGCCCGCCCCAGTGAAATCGTCAACGCACGCTGGTCCGATATGGATCTGGATGCCGGCGAATGGCGAATCCGCCGCAAGAGTGCCGATAGCCCGGACGGCAGCAAGATCATCACCGTCCCCCTGCCCCGTCAGGCCGTGGAGTTGCTGCGGGAAATCGAACCGCTGACCGGGCGCCAGGAATATATTTTCCCCGGCACCCGTGATCGCAAGAAGCACCTGGGCGCCAGCACGCTCACCGGCGCGCTCAAGAAAGTGACTCGCACCTCGCCGGTCTCCTCCGACAACCTGCGGACTCTGGCGGCCACTGCGCTGGGTGAGCTGGGCTACCAGGCAGAACAGATCCAGTCGCAGTTGCTCAACCAGACCGGCGACGAGCAAACTGACCGACAGGCCTACCTGGAAAAGCGTCGAGAGATGCTGCAGGCCTGGGCGGATTATCTGGACAACACCGTGATCGGCAAAGTTACCCGGCGCTAGCTCACCCTCCGGGGCGGCGCCAGAACCTCGGGACCCACACCATGGCAAGCCCCCGTGATCATCAGGCACTGGTCGATACCGTACTGACTCTGGCAGAGGACAATGTTCGCCAGGGACGCGGCGGCCCCTTCGCCGCTCTGGTGGTACGGGACGGCATCATCATCGGCCAGGGCTGTAACCGGGTAACGGATCGGCAAGACCCCACTGCCCACGCAGAAATCGAAGCCATCCGCGCCGCCTGCCACCACCTGGGCAGCCACCAGCTCAGCGGCTGCCAGCTTTACAGTAGCTGCGAACCCTGCCCCATGTGCCTGGGCGCCATTTACTGGGCCAGGCCGGAACGGCTGTTCTACCTCAACAGCCAGGCCGATGCGGCCCGCATCGGTTTTGATGATCAGTTCATTTACCAGGAACTCCAGCGACCGCTCTCGCAGCGCCACCTGCCCACCGAGCAGCTCGACCATCCGCGCCGACTGGCCGCCTTTGCCTTATGGCAGGCCAGCAGCGACCGGAAAGACTACTAAGACCGCCCATGACCCTGCCGGGCTTGCCCTGTTAACCTGTAGGTTCATTCCCAGCAGAGCACCCGCAATGACCCGCCCGTTCGGTTTCCAGTTCGATAACAGTTACACCCACCTGCCGGAAGAGCTGTTTTCCCGCTGCCCGCCTCAGCCGGTGGCAGCGCCGCAGCGGGTGCTGTTCAACCATGCCCTGGCGGATACGCTGGGGCTGGACGGGGACGCGCTGGACAGCCCCGCCGGGGTGTCACTGTTGGCGGGCAACGATCTCATTGACGGTAGTGACCCCATCGCCCAGGCCTACGCCGGCCACCAGTTCGGCCATCTGACCATGCTCGGTGATGGCCGGGCCATCCTGCTGGGCGAACAGCTCACCCCGGATGGCCTGCGCCGGGATATTCAGCTCAAGGGCGCCGGTCGCACGGTGTTTTCCCGGGGCGGGGATGGCCGCGCCGCACTGGGACCGATGCTGCGGGAATACCTGATCAGTGAAGCCATGCACGCGCTGGGCATTCCCACCACCCGCAGCCTGGCGGTGGTGAAGACCGGTGAACCGGTACTGCGGGAAACCGCCCTGCCCGGTGCCATCCTCACCCGTGTGGCCGCCTCCCATTTGCGAGTGGGCACCTTCCAGTACGCCGCCGGCCGGCAGAACCCGGCATTGCTGGCCGCCCTGGTGGATTACACCCTGGATCGCCATTACCCGGACAAACAGGATGCCGAAAACCCGGCGCTGGCCCTGCTGGACGCGGTGATGGACAGTCAGGTGAACCTGATCGTGCACTGGATGCGGGTGGGCTTTATTCATGGCGTGCTCAATACCGACAACGTGACCCTCAGCGGTGAGAGCATTGATTATGGCCCCTGTGCCTTCATGGACAGCTTCGATCCGGACACCGTATTCAGTTCCATTGATCATCAGGGCCGTTATGCCTATGGCAATCAACCCACCATCACCCAGTGGAATCTGAGCCGGTTTGCGGAAACCCTGCTGCCTCTGATCGACGACGATGTGGACAGTGCCATCGAAAAAGCCACCGCCATCATCCAGTCTTTCAGCAATCGCTACAGCGAGAAGTGGCTGGCAATGATGAAGAAGAAGCTGGGGCTGTTCGGCGACGATCCGGTGGATGAAAAACTGATTACCGATCTGCTGGAATGGATGAAGACCCACCAGGCGGATTACACCAATACTTTCCGCGATATCACGGACGACGCCTTCCCCGTCGGTCATTGTTATAAAGATGACGATTTCATCAACTGGCATCATCGCTGGCAGGCACGGCTGGGACGCAACCCCAAGCCGCTCACGTCATCCCTGTGTCTGATGCGCCACCACAACCCGGCGGTGATCCCCCGCAACCACCGGGTGGAAGCCGCGCTGGCGGCCGCCGAGCAGGGCGATCTATCCGTGGTCCATGCCCTGCTGGATGTCCTGGCCGCCCCCTATGCGGACCGTGCGCCGGAGGATCTCTATCGCCAGCCCCCGGCACCGCAAGAACGGGTCTGTCAGACGTTCTGCGGCACCTGATCGCCCCGGCATTTCCCGCAACGCAACAGCCTTTTATACTCAAGGAAAGCGTGTTTCAGGAGATGTCATGGGCGACGATTTCCCCACGCCACAGCATCTGTCCCAGCGGCTTTGCCAGCAACTGCTGCGCGCCGCCGGCTGGCAGATTGCTCCCTTCCCCGACGTGCCCAGGGCTATCGTGGTCGGCGGGCCGCACACCTCCAACTGGGACGGTGTCATCGGGCTGGCCGGCAAGACGGCCATTGGCATTGATGCCCACCTGATGATCAAAGACAGCCTCTTCAAGGGGCCGCTGGGCGGGTTACTGCGACGATTCGGCGCCATTCCCATCGACCGTTCCCGCCACGCGGGCGTGGTGGAACAGACCGTGGAGCAGTTTGCCAGACATGACTCGCTTTATATCGTGGTCACGCCGGAAGGCACCCGCAGCCGGGCAGCAAAATGGAAAACCGGTTTCTGGCACATTGCCCGCCAGGCAGGCGTCCCTATCGTGGTCGCCGTGGCGGATTACCAACAGCGGCGCATCTTCTTCACCGCAGTGATGACCCCGAGCGAAGACCGGGAGGCGGATTTCCAGCAGCTTTACGCCTACTTCGCCAGCGTGACACCGCGGCGACCGGAGAAACTCTCGGCGCCGGTGAAAGCGCTCTGGGAGCAACGCGAGCGGCACCCGGCGCGCTGGCAGTGACGCACCGATGCAGGCTTCGCGAATGACAACGTTGGTTCGAGGCCCTTCGCCATGCCAGCATCGCGTCCCCACGGGGGAAGCGCTACGCGCTAGCCCGATTCACGAGCAACGCGTATGGCAAAGCTGCTGCGCTGCCACAGCCATGCCACCACCAGGGTATGCAGGTTGATCAGCACCGCCAGGGACCATTCGTAGCCATCCTCCAGGGAGTCATGCCAGGCCGGCCAGACGGCATCCAGCACCACCGAGCTGATCCCCACCAACAGGGTCAAGGCAGACAGCCCCAGCAAGCGTGTCCCCCATAACGGGTCAACCTGTCGCAACGCGGCGCTCAACCCCAGCTGGGCCAGATAGGTCAGCCCGAAGAAACCGGTCACCCCGATACGACGCAGCAGGTGGAACCTCTCGCCGATATGCCCCAGGACCACGGTATACAACCCGAGCATGACCGCCGCGACCATGCCCAGCCACCACCACACCCGCGGCTCCCCGCCCTGCTGGCGCAACCAGTAACGGTTCCCCAGCCAGAACAGCACCATCAGGACACAGGCAGGCAGCATCAGCCCCTTGAAGACAAAATAGGCCGTCCCGGACCGGGCAGCCCGGGAAATGCTGGTGCAGCCCTCAAACCAGGGCAGACACCAGGGCACCAGCGCCTCACTGGCAGACAGGAGGTAGCAGCCATGCATGGCGACCAGGGGCAGCAGGGCGGTGGCCCAGGCCAGTGGCGCCAGGGGGAAACGGTCAGTCTGTCCCTTGTCCATATGCGCTCTCCCTCGACGCACGACACGGATCGCCCCTTGCCGCTTTAGCCTCCCAGCTTGTCCAGGGTGCGCAGCTCGAAGTCACTGGCATCATGACGCTCCAGCAACTGACTGGCCGGATCACCCCAGGCCCGGTTCACCATCCGCCCCCGTTGCACCGCCGGTCGCTCGGCGATCTGATGGGTCCAGCGCAAGACATGGGTATAGGTGTGCGCCTCGATGAACTCCGCCGCCTCGTACACCTTGTTGGTGACCAGCGCGCCGTACCAGGGCCAGATCGCCATGTCGGCAATGGTGTACTCGCTGCCAGCGATATACTCGTTTTCGGCCAACTGCCGATCCAGCACATCCAGTTGCCGCTTGATTTCCATGGTGTAGCGGTTGATCGGATACTTGTACTTCTCTGGTGCATAGGCATAGAAGTGGCCGAACCCGCCACCCAGCAAGGGGGCGCTACCCATTTGCCAGAACAACCAGCTGAGAGTCTCGGTGCGTGCTGCCGGGTCTTGCGGCAGGAACTCACCGAATTTCTCCGCCAGGTACAACAGAATATTGCCGGACTCGAACACCCGCTGGGGGGGCGTGACACTGTGGTCCATCAGCGCCGGAATCTTGGAGTTGGGATTCACTTCCACAAAGCCACTGCCGAACTGATCGCCATTCTGGATATTGATCAGCCAGGCATCATACTCTGCCTCCTGGTGGCCCTTCTCCAGCAACTCCTCGAGCATCACTGTCACCTTGACGCCATTCGGCGTGGCCAGGGAGTAAAGCTGCAGAGGGTGCTTGCCCACCTGCAGGGCCTTGTCATGAGTCGGCCCGGCAATGGGACGATTGATGTTGGCAAACGCACCGCCGCTCTCTTCATCCCACTGCCAGACGCGAGGTGGGGTGTAAGTGTCATCGGACATAAAAACCGCTCCCGGTTACCAAAGGTGTCATTTCCACAGGGTAGCGCGTGACCGTGACCCGGTCTTGCCCGTTACCCCGTGATGTTTGTCATTTCCCGCAACGCTCTATCATTGCCACGGCAAGACTCTCTCAGATGCCCCGGCCAGCGTTATGTTTCATGAGGTTGGCTGCCATCCTCGTGCTGCTGCACGTCCCAGAGATGGGCATACAGACCGCCCCGGGCCAGTAATTCAGCGTGGCTGCCCTGTTCGGCCACCTGCCCCTGGTCGAGGACGATGATGCGATCCGCGTCCATGATGGTGGACAGCCGATGCGCAATCACCAGGGTGGTCTGCTGATGGGAGATGTCACGGATCGCCTTGAGGATGATTTTCTCGGAGTGACTGTCCAGTGAAGAGGTGGCTTCATCGAAAACCATGATGGGCGGATGCTTGAGCAAGGCACGGGCAATGGACACGCGTTGTTTTTCACCGCCGGACAATTTCAGCCCCCGCTCCCCCACCATGGTGTTCTCGCCCTTCGGCAGGGAGGCGATAAAGTCCGACAGGTAGGCCAGACGAATGGCCTCGCGCACTGCCTCGTCGCTGGCGTCGATCCGGCCATAGCGCACGTTTTCAAAAATGCTGGTGTTGAACAGTACGGTATCCTGGGGCACTACCCCGATCTGTCGACGCAGGGAGACCTGGCTCACCGCCCGGACTGACTGGCCATCAATGGTAATGTCGCCGCTGTCGGTGTCATAAAAACGGAACAGCAGCTTGAACAGCGTCGATTTGCCCGCGCCACTGCTGCCGACAATGGCTACCTTCTGTTTTGCCGGCACGGTAAAGCTCGCGCCGCGAATAATGTCCCGGCTATCGCCATAACCAAAACGCACATCCTGAAAGGTGATTTCCCCGGCATTCACCTGTAATTCGCCAGCCCCTTCCCGGTCGACCACCGCGGGCTTCACATCCAGGATCGCAAACAGGTTTTCAATATTGGTCATGGCGCCCTTCATTTCCCGATACACAAAACCGAGAAAGTTCAGCGGCATGAACACCTGCATCATGAAGGCATTGATCAACACGAAATCCCCCAGCGTCATCACCTTGTCGGTGACCTGCATGGCCGCCAGCACCATGGCAGCGGTCATGGCAGCAGCAATGATCAGCGACTGGCCCGCATTGAGGGCAAACAAGGACAGGCGGTTCTTGCGCCGGGCCTGCTCCCAGCGCGCCAGATTGTCGTCGTAGTGATCCGACTCGAAGGATTCATTGGTGAAATATTTCACCGTTTCATAGTTGAGCAGACTATCGATGGCCCGGGTGCTGCTGGAGGATTCTGCCTGATTGGCTTCCCGGATAAACGCCAGCCGCCACTCCGTGGCATAAACGGAAAAGCCCACATAGGCCGCCACCGACACCGCCACGATCAGCGCAAACCAGACATCGTAATTCCACAATAACAGGCCGATCACCATGCCGATTTCCAGCAGCGTGGGCAGGATATTGAACACCATGAAGCGCAGCAGAAAACTGATGCCATTGGTGCCCCGCTCGATATCCCGGGACAGGCCGCCAGTGCGGCGATTGAGATGGAAATCCAGGTCCAGGGTATGCAGATGCCGGAACACCTTCAGCCCCACCCGGCGCATGGCCCGCTCGGTGACCCGCCCGAACAGGGTGTCGCGCAGTTCCCCGAACAGCACATTGGAAAACCGCACTACCCCGTAAGCGAGCAACAATCCCAACGGCAGGGTAATCAACTGGCTGGTGTCCTTGGCGTCCAGGCCATCGACGATATGCTTGAGAATAAACGGCAGCCCCACGCTGGCCAGCTTGGCCAGCACCAGACAGGCCACCGCCAGGCCAATGCGGGCGCGAAATTCCAGCAAGTAGGGAAACAGGGTTTTCAGCACGGACCAGTCGATGGGCTTTGGGGTAACGTCCTGACTCATACCGCGCATAACAAGGCCTGCTTTGGAGAAAAGAGCCCGCAGTATAACAACATGGCAGGCAACCATCGGATGACTGAACGCCTGAGAACCCGATTACCACTAATGAATCATGTCTCCGGCTTTCCCCAGGAGCGTCGCTCGCGGCGCGGTGGCTAACGTCGGGTTATGCACTTCGTTCCGGCTCGCGCCACCAGCGACGCGCCTACAAGAAATTTCAGGCAGTAGCATGCCGCCATGAATACTGGTCTTCATCGACGGGCTTAACGGGAACGGGACTGCAACCACACCGCCAGCCCCTGACTGTTGAGCTGGATATCCAGCCCCAGCACCGCGTCCAGCTGCTCGTCGGACATCTCGCAGCCGTGTTCCCGGGCGCAACGAAACAGATACTCCCTCATGGCCGTCATCAACGCCTTCTCCAGAGCATCCCCGTGGTTCGTTGCCGCCACGGCTTCCGCCAGCGCCACATAGTCATCCACCATGGTCAGCAGCCGCTCGCCCAGGGGCTGCGGGTTTTCCACCATGCCGTAATGGGTGAGATAGATTCGCTGGGGCTGCAGCGCCAGCAACTTGCGAATGGATGCTTTCAGCGCAGGCGGATCAAACTGCACCTGGGTGGTGGTCGGACAGATAAAGGGCCCGTTCGGGGTGGTCAGGGCGGGATAGGAAAGCCCAAAGGTATCGCCGGTAAACAGCCCCCGGGAGACCGGGTCATGAACACAGAAGTGGTGCCGGGCATGCCCCGGGGTATCGATAAACTGCAGGGTACGTCCGCCCACCACCGCCTGGTCTCCGTCCTCCATGGTCCGCACCCGGCTTTCCGGCACCGGGATCACCTCCCCATAGATGTCCGCGAACGCTTTCTCCCCATAGACAGCCATGGCCCCGGCCTTGAGTTTAGCCGGGTCGATCATGTGGCGGGCGCCACGGGGATGGATCAACAAGGTGGCCTCGGGTAACGCTTCCATCAAGCCACCGACACCGCCGGCATGATCCAGATGCACATGGGTGGGAATGACGAATTTCACCTGCCGACGGTCGATCCCCTTGTCCGCGAGCAGGGCCAGAATGATGGGGACCGTGTTGTGGGTGCCGGTCTCGATGATGGCGCATTCACCCGCCTCTTCCATCAGATAACAGGCCGCCAGTTCGTCGTGAACCATGGCCGTATCAATACGGGTAATGCCAAACGGCAGCGGGTGATAGACCTGAAAGGCCATGGCGGGCTCCTGCAGCGCATTCGCCATCACTATACGTCAGCCGCCACCCCGACCCCAGCCGACCAAGGTATCATCTGACAACGTGATATCGCGCTAATGCCCAGGCGCCGCCGGGGAAGAGGAATGAGACGCCATAAAACGGGCAATCCTCTCCAGGGCCTGATCCGCCTCATCCAGTCGACCGGCAAAAAACTGCCAGACATGCCAGAGGCCCTGCCAACACTGTAACTCCACCGGCACCCCCGCCCGTCTGGCGGCCGCCGTCAGGCGCAATGCATCGTCATAGAGCAGCTCCCCTTTATCCACCTGGATGAGTAACGGCGGCAGGCCGTGAAAATCCCCGTGGACCGGCGACGCCCAGGGATGGCGAGCCAGGTGGTCCTTGCCGCCCAGATACCGCGAAGCGGCCGAGGCCAGGTAGTCACCGTTGAGCATCAGGTCGCGATGCGGTCGGCCGGATGAGGTTAGGGTGTGATCCAGATTGCCCCAGGGGCTCATGGCCACGATGGCGGCGGGGCACGGCATCCCCGCATCGCGGATCGCCAGTGCCGTGCCGATGGCCAGGCCGCCGCCGGCAGAATCCCCTGCCAGAATGATGTCCTGCGGTGCCACGCCCTGCTCCAACAAGGCCGCATACACGGCTCTCGCCTGTGTCACTGCCGCGGGGAACGGGTGCTCCGGTGCCAGGCCGTAGTCCACCGTCACCACCATCCGCCCGGTCAGCGCACAGAGTCGCGACGTGATACCGCGATGGGTCGACGCCGCCCCCAGCACATAGGCGCCACCATGCAGATAAAGGATCCATCCCGCCGACGTTGACGGACAGTATGAGAGCTGCTCCACCGGCACGGTGGCAATGCGGCGTTTGGTGATGACAACACCGGGAGGTATGGATTGCCCCAGGCGTGTTGCCATTTTGAACAACGGCCGGTGCACCGGTGACGGCACCAGCCGCGACTGGGACACCCGGCCCATGGTCCAGACACCGGCACGCAACAGGGCCCTGTTAAGCAACGGTCCTACCGTCTCCTTTCCCGCGAGTCGGGCCATGGCCTTATCCAAGCAGGATGCTCCGGTACAGTGCGGCAAACTCCTCCGCGGCGGCCGCATCGAACTGGGCCTTGCGATAGCGCAGGGTCAGAAACAGCTTGTTCAGCATGGACGCCGCCCCGACCGATATCCCCAGGGGCATCATCCCCGGCGGTGAAAACCAGATTTCCTGCGTTTCACCGGCCTCACCAAAGTCCAGCGGTTGCGGCATGCGCCCCAGATTGGAAAGCACCGCCGTATCAATCGAGGTGCGTTCAAAGGCAGGAACCGCTGCACGCAGTTGTCTCTTGATGAAATCCGGCAGACGCAGCCCGTCCAGCCCCTCAAGCAGATCAATCAGTGTACTGGCTCCACCTTCTTCCTTGAGCCGTGTCGTCAGTGCACAGACGGCCCGCATTGCCGTAACAAAATCCGTTTGCTGATCCGGCGTCAGGGAGACCGGAATGTAAGAAGAGAAATTGGTGACCACTTCGAACCACCAGTCCTTGGGACGCAGGTTGACCGGCATCATGATGGAAGCGCGCCCTTCCTCTCCGCCTTCACGGTGATTCCATTCACGCACGGTCAGGATCAGCCCCGCCAACAACATATCGTTGATGGTGGCCGGTTTTTCCCGTCGCGCCATGATCTGCGCGGTCTCCTCTTCCGAGAAGGCCAGTGAGAGAAACCCATAACCCGGTGCCTCGCCGTCAGGCACATTGCGAGTCTTGACGCGCACCGGCGGGGTGCGGGATTTCCACAAATGTTCTGCCAACAGTGACGCTCGTTGCGCCCGTTGCGCCAGGCCACGGGAACCCGCCAGCTTGCCCAGATGGCGCTTTTCCAGCGGATCGAAATCCGGCACCGGGTCCTCCGCTCCCGCGTAATGGCGAGCAATCGACGTCATCAGCCGAAAGGCAGACAGCCCATCCCCGGCCACGTGGCTGAGATTGAGCATGATGTAATCCCCCTCGGGATGACGGGCGAGCATGGCCGCAAACGGCGGCGACGACGCCAGCGGGACCTGATGGCTCTGCAGGCGAGCCCGCGCGGCCTCCAGCGCCCCCGGCGCCGAGGCATCCACCACCTCCAAAGGTATCTGCTCCGCCACATCCGGAATCTCCCACGCATAGGAACCGTGGTGACCCTTGACGGTTTTCAACCGGGCACGTGCGATGGGATGGCGCGCCGTGGTCAATCGAATCGCCTCGGTAAGCTTCCCCGGATCCACCGTTCCGGGAACCCGCACCTCCAGCTGCACACTCCAGGGTTCTTCACGGCAATCAAGATTGAGAAAAATACTGTCCAGTGAATTAAACGGGGTGGTTTGCATGATCGTCCTTCAAATGATGACTCGGTGAGCCTCTGCGGTATTGTTCTAATCTCCACCCTGACACGTCACCATGGATGGCATTTTTTCAATTTATAGGACGCTAGATCGCCGGGCAAAACCCCTTTGTTGAGTAATCGTAATCATTGATACGAAACGCATTGCCTGGTTGTAAGCAAGTACCTGAACCCTGAACATTTCAGGACGAATGGCTCGAAAAGCTCACTCATTGTCCCGTTGCCGCCGCCACTCCCGGGGAGACAGTCCCGTCCAGCCCTTGAAGGCGCGGGTAAAATTGGCCGGGTTCAGGTAGCCCAGCATTTCACTGATGCGGCGGACCTCCAGTGCCGGATCACGCAACAGCTGGGCACTGTCACGACGGCGGGCGTCTTCCAGCAATTGTTGATAGTTATAGCCTTGCTCCTGGAGTCGGCGACGGAGCGTGCGTGGCGTCATGTGCAGCACCGTGGCCAACGCCTCCGGCGACAGGTAGCCGTCGGGTCCCGGTACCAGTGCGGTCCGCACTCGACGCAACACGTCACTACTGCCGGCCGCCACCAGCACACTTTCCCGTTCGCACTGGGCCAGCGCCGTGCTCAGGGCTTCCGGATTGGCCGTTTGCAGGGGCGCGTCCAGAATGCTCAGGTCGCCCTCCAGGGCAATCCCCACTCGTGGCATCCCCAGACGCACAGGCGGCAGGGACGCCAAGGCCGTGCCCTGGCGGAGGGGAAAGTCATGTTGCAGCCAGAACTCCACCGTCATCGGCGCCTGAGGCAACAGGAATTCGATGCCCTTGAACATGCTTGTGAGCATGGAACTGAACAGCATCTGCTGCACCCGGGCCGGTGAATCCACTTCCGGCAACAACTCCAGAAACACCCGCTGCGCTTCATCATGGACAGCAAACAGGGCACCACGGCCTCGCAGGTGCCAGTAGGTTTCGAGAATATGAATTGCCTGGCGCGGCGTGTCGGCACACATCAGGGCATATCCCAGATGGCCATGGGCGGTCAGCGGCATCCGCTGCCCACAGGCAAAACCCAGGGCGTCATCGTCGGTATGCATCAGCACGGCCGCGGCGGTACGTATCAGCGACTGCAATGACACCCGCCCCCCCGGTTCCTCCAGTTCCGCCGGGGAGAGCGCGGCGCTCTCCAGCACCGCCTGACGTGACGCCCCCGCCGCCACCGCCGCCTCCACAAAGGCATGCGGGTACGTGACGGACTGGGTGGGCTGACGGGTCCAGGGCGGCAGGGTTGCCAGCAGCCGGTCCGTCTCCTCCATCAACTCACTGTGCACCATCTGGCCACCAATGATAATTATTATGTCCGGGCAGAATCTCACGCTCTCCGCCGGAGAACCAGTACCGTATGAGCCATATTGAGACAAAAGGGCCGTCTACGGCCGCAAAGGAGCACGACCATGAATGCCATTGTTCCCATCAATCAGGACAAGAAACGCAAAGGGCTCATCGGTACCGTACGCACCGTGGCCGCCAAGACCCCCAAGGACATGATTCCCAAGGTCCGTCGCCCCCAGTTCGCCTTCAGCGAGGCGGAAGATATGCCGCGCTACTGGTGGGACAACGACCCGGCCAAAACCCTGCTGCTGGCCGCCCTGTCCGCCAGTTTCCCGCCCGGTGAGCGTTTTTTTATTGATTCGGTGCGTCATTACCAGGATCAGATCACCGACCCGGAACTGAAGAAAGCCATCAAGGGCTTTATCGGCCAGGAAGCCCATCACTCCCGTGAACACGAACTCATGAATGGTTTCCTGCAGGAGCGCGGGGTGGATCTGGCCCGCCTGGAGCGGGAAATCCTGGGTTTCATGAATCTCATGCGCAAATATCTGAGCCCGGAACGCCAGCTCGCCCACACCGTGGCCGTGGAGCATTTCACCGCACTGATGGCCGAGGAGTTCCTGCTCAAGTATGACGCCCTGGACCAGATGGACCCGCGCATCGCGCCGATCTGGGCCTGGCACGCCATCGAGGAATCCGAGCACAAGGCGGTGGCCTTCGATGTCTACAAGGCCATCGGCGGCAGCGAGTTCACCCGCGTCACGGAAATGATGATCGTCAGTGTGCTGTTCCCGGTGTTCTCTGCCGTGCACCTGGTGCAACTGATGAAAGAGGACGGCCAGCTGGGCAACATGAAGTCCTGGTTGGGTGCCGTGAACTACATGTGGGGCCGCCCCGGCGTCTTCCGCAAGCTGCTGCCTTCCTACTTCAAGTTCTACAGCCCCAGGTTCCACCCGTGGAATCACGACGCCCGAGGTCTGGTGGAAAAAGCGAAGCAGAAATGGCTGAGCGGTATTCTCTGATGGAGAGACACGCCCGGGAGGCAATCGGCTGACCGCTTACCCGGGTGTGGCAGACTTTGTCGTGCAGGCGGCTGGCGGCACACCGGTCTTTTGCGCAACGCACAACGGCACCCACCAAAGGTCGTTGATTGGTGATGCCTGCACGCTTCCCACAGCAAAAGCGGGATCGTGTGACAACGCGTGTGACGCTAGCTAACGCTTGCTTTCCGAGCTTCGCCGGGCCAGCGCCACCGTCATCAGACGGCGAAAGGTGTCACACTCCAGGTGACTTGGCGCCGGACACTGTGCTGCATGGCGCAACCCGTCGCGCATGGCGGACAGTTTTTTAATCATCGCATCCAGCGCATCCGCTTTTTCCCTCAAGATCGCCCGGTCGATGCTTGGTTCACCGCTGGCATCGAACATGCCGCCAATTTCATCCAGCGAAAACCCCGCCGCCCGCCCCAGGGCGATCAGCGCCAGCTGGTCGAGAACCCGGGGCGAGAACAGGCGCTTCAGCCCGCGCCGCCCGGTGGAGGCAATCAACCCTTTCTCTTCGTAATAACGCAGAGCCGATGCCGGCACACCACTGCGTTGCACCACTTCCGTAATATCCAGCACTGCCTTGACCTCAAGTGAGCTTTAAGTCGTACGTTAGCATGAATTCACCCTCGGAGAGACTGCAATGGATATCACGAGCGAACACATCGCCGGTATCGTCATCACCGGCATCGGCGCCACCCTGACCCTGGATGTCTGGAGCTGGTTGAGGCGCACCCTGCTCGGCATCGCCCCACCGGATTACGCCATGGTCGGACGCTGGTTACTGCACATGCGCCATGGCCAATTCCGCCATGAGGCGATTCGACACGCCCCGCCAATGCCCGCTGAGGGAGTGACCGGCTGGCTGGCACATTATCTGACCGGCATGGCCTTCGCCGGCCTGCTCCCGGGCTTGTGGGGCTGGCAGTGGCTGGCACACCCGACCCCCGGGCCGGCCCTGCTGGTCGGTGTGGGAACCGTGGCCGCCCCCTTTCTACTCATGCAGCCAGGCATGGGCGCCGGCATTGCCGCGTCACGCACCCCGGATCCCGGCAAGGCCCGGAGACAGAGTCTGCTGAATCATGCCGTCTTCGGCGTTGGCCTGTACCTGGGCGGCTGGGCCGGCCAGGCATTGATTCAGTGAAGTCGGCGCGGTGGCAACCCTGTATGCTGTGTCCGATCCATCACCGCCCCGCCACGGAGACACCCGGCCGGGCACAGCTTCGGGAGAATCATGACCACCCTGCTATTGAATCTGCGACGCGTGCCGGACGACGAGGCGGAGGAAGTCCGCGCATTGCTGGACGACAACGCCATCCTGTTCTACGAAACTCAACCCAGCATGTGGGGCATTTCTTCCGGGGGCATCTGGCTCACCGATCCGGCGGACCGGGAACGGGCCAAGGCCTTGCTGGCGGATTATCAGCAGGAACGGGCGCGGCGTCAGCGCGCCGCCTACGAGGAGGCCCGGCAACTGGGCACCGCGCCGACGTTGTCCGGGCGAATTCGGGAACAGCCGGTTCGTGTTATCGGCGTGTTGGTGATTGTCCTGGTATTGCTGGGCATCACCGTGCTGCCGTTTGTGACACTGGGTTGAGCCTGGGAGGGCGGTTTGCGCTGTTCCCGCTCGGGACCTTCGCGATGCAAGCATCGCTTCCCACAGCCACCCCGTACCGGTTCACACTAACCGACTGCTGAAGTGGCCTTATCGATTGGGGCAAGCGATGCGTGCAGTGCGAAGCTGCCTGTCATGGCGCCGCCGTTCGCGGCGCAGGCAAGGGGTCAGGCATGTTTGCGCGCGCCCAGCAGCTTGCGCCAACGCGGGCGGGTTTGCCCTTTTCGCTCTTCATCCAGTTCGGAGAGCATGCCGGTAATGGCATCGGAGACGTTTTCCCGCAGCGCCCAGAGCACATCCGGATCATCCTGCTGCCCCTGAAGGTGGCGGGTCGGAATCGGCTTCCCGATGGCAAACCGGAACGGTTCCGCCTTGGGAATCAAGGTAGGGCCGATCCCCTTTACCAGCGGCATGAAAAGGTCACCGCCGCGCATCAGATCATTGATCTTGTCGTTACCGAGCAACTTCTTGCCCAGCCAGCTGTTGGCGAAATCATTACCGTCATAGACGATGTCATAGGCTTCATCGCAGCCCAGGGACGCGAAGGGAATGATATCGAACCCCTGCTCGATCGCCATGTAGACGAAACCGGTGCGCTTCTTCCAGACCAGCTTGTTGATCTCGTCGCGGCGCTTGGCCACCTCCCGGGCGCCGCCGGGAAATACCAGCACATGCTGACCGCTTTCCATCAGACGACGACAGTTTTCTCGGGTGCCCGGCACCGCGCCGAAGCGGGTTACCAGCTTGCCCCACACCGGCGTCGGGAAATGAAAGTGGTCGCCCAGGGAGCGCGGGAAAACGCCGGTCTGCCGATACAGTTCATAGACGAACAAGGGCGAATCCAGCACGCCCATCAAGGCATGATTACCGACAAACAGACCGGGACGTTTCGGGTCCACATTGTCGGCGCCACGCAGCGTTGTCGCGAAGTAACGGCGCTGCAGGGCCGTTATCCGCCCCATGGTACGCAGTGACGGTGGACGGAAATTCTCAATCGGAATGTCGATATCGGACACGATAACCTCAATCTGTTTTCGCCGGCCCGCAGGCCAAAGCGGGCAAGCCTACCATCATACGGGGGGAGTACCATGACAGGACTGCCCGTGTCGGACAGTCTGTCAGGGCTTGATCTTTACGCCATTCATCGCCCCGCCCCGCAGCCGGACTCAGTCCGGGCCCTGGTCGGCAGGCAGCTGGAGCAGGTCGCGGGCATAGGCATTCACATCGAAGGAGGCCTCCTCTTTCATGGAATGCGCGATATGCGCCGCCAGCACATCGGCCATGCTTTCCAGCGCCGCGTCCCGATCCATGCCCTGGGCAATCAGATCCATGATCACCAACCCGGCTTCCCGCGGGTGGCCGTCGGCGATCTGGTTTTCCACCGCTTCGATCAGCGCTTTTTGTGCAAAGGCATCTTCTGCCTGTTCAAGTTCCTTCATGGGCAAGGCAATCCGCTCAGTCATAGTGTCATTGTCGCCCATGATACCAGAGACCCCCGTGAAGCCCTTGCGCTGCCGCGGTGCGCTTCACCCCGCCTGACGCACCCCGCCCTCCAGCAAAGGCAGCAGCGCCGTGGCGATACGCTCACGCACCGGTGCGGTCACTGGCATCATGGGCGCGCGGCATTCCTCAGTGCACAAGCCCGCCAGGGAGCAGGCATACTTGATTCCCGCCGGGCTGGGCGACAGCGCCAACGCCTGAATCAACGGCAGCAGGGTCCGCTGGTACCGGCGAGCGGTAGCAAAATCATTCAGGCGACAGGCATCCTGCAGCTGACGACTCATGGCCGGCAGCACATTGGCCAGCACACTAATGACCCCATTGCCGCCCATGGCGTTATAGGCAACGGCCGTCCCATCGTCCCCGGATAGCCAGGAAAATGGCCGACGAATCTGCTGCCACTCCAGCATGGGGCGCATCAGATCCGCACTGGCATCCTTCACCCCCACCACCCGTTCCAGCTGTGCCAACCTGGCCAGGGTATCCGGCACAACATCGACCACCGTGCGCGGCGGTACGTTATAGATCAACAGAGGCAGCCGGGTGCGGTCATGCAGAAAACGGAAGTGCTGGTACAGCCCTTCCTGATCCGGGCGGTTGTAATACCCGGCGGCACACATCAATCCATCCACACCACTCTCTTGTGCCAGCGCCGCCAGCGTCAGCGCCTCCACCGGATTGCAGGAAGACGCGCCGGCGATCACCGGCAGGCGACCGGCCACCTGCTGACAGACTGCCTCCAGCAACTGGCGATACTCCGACTTGTGGAGCACCGGGGCTTCACCGGTGGTGCCCGCGACCACCAGCGCCTGCGTGCCTCCTGCCAGATGCGCGTCCACGCAACGCTGCACCCCCTCCCAATCCAGCTCGCCGTGCCGGAACGGGGTAATCAGTGCGACCAGGGATCCTTCAAACATCGTCATCCTTCCTTTTCTGAGGGTCGACGCGCACGACAGGCATAAAAAAACCCGGTCGCGCATCCGCGACCGGGTTTTTGATAAAGCTGAATTCAGTGTGAGATCAGACTTTCTCCATGCAGCACCCGGCCCGGACAGTGACTGCCCGTTTCTTTGCCTTGTGTTTCATGGAAAACATGGCGTGCATTGCAAACCGTCTGACTGATGCTGATTGAGCCTTGAATCTAGCAGCGCCGTGAAAGCGAGGTCAAGCACGCGCCCTCTTTCTACCGCGGCCGGTCAGCGTTGCTATCCCCCCACCCCGGCAAAGGCAATCCCGGCCAACTCTGCCATTTCCTTGTGCCAGGTGGTCAGATCGTCGCGATTGAACTGGTTCAGATGGGTATAGCCACAGGCCCGGGCCATCACCTGCATCAGTTCGGTGGAGGCCGTGAGGAAACGGGCCAGACGCGCCGCCGCCGCTTCCACCAACAAGCGCTCCCGCAGATGCGGCTGCTGGGTCGCAATCCCCACCGGGCAGTTATTGGTATGACAGGCTCGCATGCCCAGACAACCAATGGCCTGTAACGCACTGTTGGACAACGCCACGGCATCCGCCCCCAACGCCAGGGCCTTGATGAAGTCCGCCGGCACTCGCAGGCCGCCGGTGATGATCAGGCTGATTTGATCCGCCTGGCAACGATCCAGGTGCGCCCGGGCCCGGGCCAGCGCGGGAATGGTGGGTACGGAAATATTGTCGCGAAACAACAGTGGCGCGGCACCGGTGCCACCACCTCGCCCATCCAGAATCAGGTAATCCACTCCCGCTTCCAATGCCGCATCAATATCCTTCTCGATATGCTGGGCAGACAGCTTGAAACCGATAGGTATCCCGCCGGTGGCCTCACGCACCTGATTGGCAAAATCCCGAAAATCCGCCGGAGACGTCCAGTCCGGAAAGCGCGCCGGTGACACGGCGGTTTCCCCTTCGGACAGGTCCCGCACCTGGGCGATGCGGCCGATGACCTTGTTCCCGGGCAGGTGTCCGCCCGTGCCGGTCTTGGCAGCCTGGCCGCCCTTGAAATGAAAAGCCTGGCAGCGTGCCACCTTGTCCATGGAAAACCCGAAACGGGCCGAGGCCAGCTCGTAGAAATACCGGCTGTTGGCCGCCTGTTCTTCGTCCAGCATGCCGCCCTCACCGGAGCAGATCCCGGTCCCGGCCTGCTCGGCGCCCAGGGACAAGGCCGTCTTGGCTTCCTGGGACAGGGCACCGAAACTCATGTCCGAGACCATCAGCGGAATCGCCAGGGTCAGCGGTCTGGCTGCCGCCGGACCAATCACCACTTCGGTGCCCACCGGAGTCTCATCCAGCTGCGGCGGGCGATGCAATTGTGCCGTCAGCACCTGGATGTCATCCCAGCGTGGCAGGCTCCGCCCGGGCACGCCCATGGCCGCCATGGGACCATGGTGACCGGTCTTTTCCAGGCCACTGTCGGCCAGGGCATGAATCGCCTTGACGTGGGGCTCATCGTCCGTGCCCTTGAAGTCCGCGTAAGCGCCCTGATAGCGATCACGCTGAAACTTCTGCGGATTGGCCTGCTCCCAGTCGGCAATTTCCCGGGCATCCACCCAGACACCGCCCTCCTCGATCCAAGCCTGGAATGACTTCAGATCCGCACCGGGGAAATGCACGTTCTTGCCGGTCTGGTAACGATACGTGGAGCCGTGCAGACCACACACCAGTTGCCCGTTGGCAACGCGGCCATCGGCCATCAACGCCCCCCGGTGTCGGCACCGCCCATAGAGCACGGACACTCTCTCCTCCCCGGGCCAGCGAATGATCACCAGGTCCACATTGCTGACCAGGGCGTGGACGGGGGTGTTTTCAATCAGGTCATTCCAGTTGGCAATCCGTGTGCGTTCCATGCGGGCTCCATATTGCGTTTGGCGGGCAGGCTCTAACTTATCCCGACGGGCAGCGCCGCGAAAGGCTGCGCATGCCATTCGGCCTCATTCCCCCTCCAGTAACCAGGCCACCATCCTGTCGGCCAGCGCGTCGATCACCGGCTCGTGGGGCATGGAAGGCGGCGCCATCAGCACCAGATGCAGCAGGCTGCCGCCAGTGGAGGTGGCCATCAGATACAGCGTGTGCGGCCCAATACTGACACGGTAATGTTGCTGCGCCTTTTCCAGGCCGCGTTGCAACACATCCTGGAGCGCCCGCTGCAACTGGACGGTGGCCGGCAACTGGTGGAGATAGGGCACTTGAAACACCAGCACCCGCAACAGGCGACGGTGTTTGCGCATCACCCCATGGAGTGCTCGCAGGAAGTGGCGCATGGCCACGGACAGATCGTTGCGGTTATCGGTCAGATCCAGTTGGCCATGCAGCATGGCCAGGGTTTCCGCCAGCAGATCGTCCACCAGGCGAGCCACGATGGCTTCCTTGCCGGGGAAGTATTCATACAGGGAGCCGATGCTTACCCCGGCCACCCGCGCCACGGCATTGGTGGTCAGGCCGGCGTAGCCCTGCTCCGCCAGAATCCGAGCAGCGGCCTGCACCATGGCGTCTACCGAGGCCCGAGAGCGCGCCTGCGATGGCGCTTTTTTCATCGCAAAATCAGCGGGTTGCCATTTTCCTGCACGCATCAATCTGTCTCTCTCCAAGGCACGGTAATCCGAGTTTTTCCGAGTATATGCTCGGATTAGAATGCGTGCATTGCTTCCATTCGCCACCCGGGGGACCCGTCAATGGCCAACGACATCAAACTTCGACTGCCGCGCCTGCGCCCCTATGCCGCACGGCTGAAAAATCACTGGGTCTGGAATGCCAAGCGCATCCTCACCCCGGGCCAGGCATTACGCGAACGGGTGGCCGGGAAAGTCATTCTGCTGACTGGCGCCAGCTCCGGCATCGGCGAGCAACTGGCCGATCGCCTGGCAGATGCCGGGGCCACCCTGCTGCTGGTGGCCCGCAATCGCGACAAGCTGGATGCCATCGCCCATGCCATCCAGCAGCGGGGCGGCAAGGCTGCGGTCTACCCCGCGGACCTGACCGACCTGGACGCCTGTGACCGGCTCTGTGAACAGGCACTGCAGGACCATGGCCGTGTGGACATTCTGATCAACAACGCCGGCCGCTCCATCCGCCGCTCCATCAAGTTCACCTATCAGCGCTTTCATGATTACGAACGCACCATGCAGCTCAATTACCTGGCATCCATCCGCCTGGCCATGAACCTGCTGCCTGGCATGGAGGCCCGGGATGACGGCCATATCATCAACGTGTCCACGGTGGGTGTGCAGGCCAATCCGGCACGGTTTTCCGCCTATCTGGGGTCCAAGTGGGCCCTGGAAGGGTGGACCTGGGTGGCCGCCAACGAATTCGCCCATACCGGGGTGCGCTTTTCCTCCATCAATTACCCGCTGGTGCGGACCCCGATGATTGCCCCCACCAAGGTCTATCAGTACCTGCCGGTGATGTCCCCGGAGACCGCCGTGGACTGGATGCTGGATGTGATCATTACCCAGAACAAACGCAAACTGGGCATCTTCGGCAAGGGCGCCCTGGCCATGTACTACCTGCTGCCGAAAACCGCCGAGTCTATCGTCAATCTGAGTTATCAGAGCATCTTCGAGGAACCGCCAGCCAACTATGTCTCCAGCAAGGTACGCCGGGGGCAAGCCGCCAACGGCGCAGACAGGGTTGCGGAACGCTACCGGGGCTGAAATGCCGTGAAGCCATCCAGGCCCTTACAAGGAAGCACTAGGGTGGATAGGCTGTTTCAGGATAGGCTTGACGCATCATCCGAATTTCATCGATAACGATCATGCCCTCAACCGTTCGTGTTTTTTTACTCGTGCTTCCTTTCGTGTTTTTTGCCCCTGTGGTCAGCGCCGAAACACCCCAGGACTGTCAGCTGAAAATCCTGCACAGCGCCATCGGCGATACCCACTCGTTCAACCTGAAAGTCAGCTGCCGGGGCAACTACACGCCGCTCACGTATCTGTTGCGAGCCAGACGCACCGTGAACGGCGTGACGCTCACCGACAGCCAGACCGGCACCTTCAACATTCATGGCGACAGTCGCACCGTGGGCGATATTCAGGTTGATATGGCACCGGGCGATGCCATCACCCTGGAAGGGAAGATTCTGCAGGCCTGCGAGGTGCTGGGCGATACCCGGCTGGCGTTCTCCAAGTAACATGCAACGCCCGATCAGCGGCAGACCGGCGACTAGGGCGCCCAGCCGAGCTGCTGCAGACTGATGATGTCGTTCCAGATCTTGACCATGTGCCGGATGCGATCACCATCAAACTGCATCACATAGACGTAGTCAGCGACCACCGTATTGCCCGTCGCCGCCACCGGCCCATCCGGCCCGGTATGGGTGCCACGAAAAACCGCATAGGCCGCCACGCTGTGACGGTCATCATCCAGCGCCAGATGGCGCAACTCGTAGCGGGCATCCGGCATCGGAGAGAACAACGCCTTCATCCATTCGGTATAGCCTTCCAGGCTGGTGATCTCTGCCAGTGACACGGTCTGGGAAGAAAAGGTGGCATCAGGGTGGCAATATGACTGGCACACCGCCCATCCTTTTCCACTCTCACAGTCCTGAAAGAACTGCATCGCGGTATCGAGAATCGAGCTCATGACACATCCTCCTGTCAGGGGACTGTTGACTATAACCCCCTGTCACCGCCCATGGCAGCGCATCGGGGACAGCGTTACATTCGCCAACAAAAACGCTATCCCGATCACCGCTACATTGACTCAATGCCTGCGCTTTCTTTCAGACCCCATCCCTGGCCATCTGGATCCATCGCTTGTGCAACCGGTGATAATGCTTCCCGGAGACCCGACTCGTTTCCAGCACTGTCTGAAACAGGGCCTTGCTGCCCGCCACATCACCGGCGGCTGCCAGTAAGCGTGCCAGGCGGCAGGCCGGCTCCGGACCGGGGTAATACCCCACCAGGGCCTGATACTCGTCACGGGCGTCATCGCAACGCCCGGCCTTCTCCAGCGCGCGGGCATACAACAGATGGCCATCGGCGGTGGTGTGATCCGGATTCTGGCGCTTGAAATCGTCCAGTGTCCCCAGACAGCCCGCGTAGTCCTGCATGCCGAATCGGGCACGGGCCAGCGCCATCATCAGTTCCGGGTCGCTGGCATGAATGCCGGTCATGCTGTGTTCCAGCAGTTCTTTCGCCTCGGCCCAGGCTCGCTTTGCCATCAACTGTTCGGCCAGTACCAGAGCATTGGCGGCGGTACTGGCCACAGTGAAATTCTGTGCCGCGTGACGCACATCCCGATCCGGGTTGAGCGTCCTGGACACATTACGGCGCACCCGCTGGCCACTGCGGCTTTGTCCCATTGAGGGCAGCAACTCCACAATCAGATAGGCCAAGCCGCCAATCAGCGGAAAGAAAAGCAGAATGAAAACCCAGCTACTGTTGCGACCGGTCTTCATGGCATGCACCACCAGCGCCAGCTGAACCAGCATGGTTAAGACAAATATCGGCATGGGGTCCCCCGCCCGCGTCATCGCCAGAGCCCAAAAAAATCAAACCTATAAAGAAACACCCACGCTGACAATGGCCAATTTCCTACAGGAGACGCCGCCCCGCCAGTGACACAAACCGTACTTACCGCACCAAAAAAGCGGTGCTACTCTGGTCTGCCAACGCGACAACACAGCGCTCCCATAACTGACAACAAAGGGAAGTCCGCATGGACAATGCATTCGATTACCTGATCATCGGCGGGGGTTCCGCCGGCTGTGCACTGGCCGGACGGCTCAGTGAAGACCCGGATACCCGAGTCTGTCTGCTGGAAGCAGGCGGCAAGGGGGATGGCCTGCTGGTCAATGTGCCCTCCGGCGCCGTGGCCATGCTCTCCAAACCCATCAACAACTGGGTCCTGGAAACCGTGCCGCAGAAGGGCCTCAACGGCCGACAGGGTTTCCAGCCCCGCGGCAAATGTCTGGGCGGCTCGTCAGCCATCAATGCCATGGTCTATATCCGAGGGCACCGTGAGGACTACGACCGCTGGGCCGCGCTGGGCAATACCGGCTGGTCCTATGACGAGGTGCTGCCCTACTTCCGCCTCAGCGAACACAACGAGCGCATTGCCAACGACTACCATGGCACCGACGGCCCACTGTGGGTCAGCGACAGCCGCACCGGCAACCCGTTCCAGCAGTACTTTCTGGATGCGGCCAGAGAATGCGACATCCCCATCACCGATGACTTCAACGGCGCCGAGCAGGAAGGGGCCGGGGTCTACCAGGTAACCCAGAAAGACGGCGAACGCTGGAGCAGTGCCCGGGCCTATCTGTTCCCCCATATGCAGCGCCCCAACCTGACCGTGGAAACCAACGCCCAGGTGCAGCGCATTCTCTTCGATGGCAAACGGGCCGTTGGCGTGGAATTCAAACAGGGCAAACAGTTAAAGACTGTCCATGCCCGCCAGGAAGTCCTGCTCTCCGCCGGTGCCTTCCAGTCTCCGCAACTGCTGATGCTTTCCGGCGTCGGCGACGAGGCCGAACTGAAGCGGCATGGCATTCCCGTGGTTCACCACCTGCCCGGCGTGGGCAAGAACCTGCAGGATCATCCGGACTTCATTTTCGGATACACCACCGATAGCCCGGACACCTTCGGCTTCTCGCCGGTGGGTATCTGGCGAGCACTCAAGGCCATGGCCACCTATCGCAAAGAGCGACGCGGGCTGTGGACCTCCAACTTCGCCGAAGCCGGCGCCTTCCTGAAAACCCAACCCGAACTCTCGGCCCCGGACATCCAACTGCACATGGTCACCGCCCTGGTGGATGATCACGGCCGCAAGCTGCACTTTACCCAGGGGTATTCCTGCCATGTCTGTTTGCTGCGTCCCCGCAGCCGCGGCAGCGTCCAACTGGCCAGCGCCAACCCGGATGACCTGCCCCTGATCGACCCGGCCTTCCTGGACGATCCCCAGGATCTGGAAGACATGGTGGCCGGCTACAAGATCACCCAACAGATCATGGAAGC
Organism: Pseudomonadota bacterium; assembly: GCA_036230225.1. Lineage (GTDB taxonomy): Bacteria > Pseudomonadota > Gammaproteobacteria > Pseudomonadales > Alcanivoracaceae > Alcanivorax. The sequence goes on from JAZAJX010000209.1 coordinate 47,979, forward strand.
CCCGTCACTCAAGCGCTGGATGAAGAAAGACATGTTCACCGCCGACGTGAAAAGCGACGATGCGATCCGCGAGGTGATCCGCCAGCGCGCCGACACCGTTTACCACCCGGTGGGCTCCTGCAAAATGGGCACCGATGAACAGGCGGTGGTCGACCCGCAATTGCGCGTTCATGGCATCGAAGGCTTACGTGTCATCGATGCGTCCATCATGCCCACCCTGATCGGCGGCAACACCAATGCGCCGGCCATGATGATTGCGGAAAAAGCGGTGGATATGATTCGCGGGAAAAGCCGGGTGGGCTAACCCCGGTCAAACCGACAAGGCTGGCGCATTCTCAAGCCAGCGACACACCCGCTCATGGATGAGCGGGCATGTGTCTGCCAAGCAGCATTTTTCGGACATCCCCCTGTGTCTGCACACTGAGCAGCAGCAGATAGAGCGTCAGAAACAAGGCGCCACCGAAAAACGCGCACAGCGCGAGCACCACTCCCACCGCAGATACCCCCTGCCGCCACAGCACCCACAGTGCCGACAACGCCAGCATGAACATGAAATCCAGATTGAACTGGCCGGGCCACTGCATCGCCGCCATATCGGCGAAGAACACCGTCAGCAAATCCATGCCGTGATTCGCCACCACAACCGCCGTGTAGACGGACAGAATCACGACCATGGCGACAAGCAAACTGCGAAACACTGTCATAAGCCTCACCTTCCAGTCGTCCCGTACACCATGAGTGTATGACGTTGACGCGGGCATACCATTACCTGTGAGGTAATGACGTGGCTGATATCCAACCGGAAAAACGGGCCCAGCCAATACCGCACACCGCTGCGTTTTATTCCTGCGGGTGCTCACTGAACTGCTTGGCCTCATCCCCGATCACAAACCAGCAAGGCTTTTCCGAGACAAATTCATGGAAGGCATTTTCCAGCGGCAGGTCACTATCGATGCAATGGGCATTGATGGGAAAGGACGGCAGGCCCGACAGCACTTCACCCAGCGCCGTCCCGCAGACGGAACAGAACGTGCGATTGTATTGGTAGGGCGGCACCGCCTTGAAGGTAGTGATCCTGTCTTCCCCGGCAACCAGCCGGAACTGCTCCGCTTTCACGAATGCCAGCGCACTGGCACCCACCTTGCGACAGCGACTGCAATGGCACATCCCCAACATGCCCGGCGCCTCCGTCAGCTCAAATTGCACCGCCCCACAACAACAACTTCCCTGGATCATGTCACACCTTTTTTCTGATGAATGAGTCCGGGAAAGCCTATCACAGATACTGTCCATGCGATCAGCATCTGTCTCTCATTTAAGACCGCGCCTTACGCCCGGCCCGGATCAATCAGAATCTTGGCGTGTTGCTCCGGATTGCCCAGTGCGCTGAAGGCGTCATCCACCCCGGACAACCCCACCGTGCCGGTGATCATCGGCTCCACATTGACCTTGCCTTCGGCAATCATGTGCAGGGCATCGCGAAATTCGATGGGCATGTAGCCCAGGGTGAAACGCAGATCGATTTCCTTGTTGATGGCATTCACCGGGAAAAAGTGGTCCTGCTTCATGCAGACCCCGACCACCACAATGCAGGAGCGCAGCGGCGCCTCCGTCACGATGCTCTCGATCATTCCCGGGATGCCCACACACTCGAAGATCACCGGCCGTTTCGGATTGGTCACACCGGCCACCTCCGCTGCCCGCCACAGGGGCTCCCACGGCAACGGCGTCATGCGCAACATGGCCATGCCATCCAGGGCCATGTCGAACAGCTGCGGCGCATTCACCACAAAACCCCGCTTTTCCAGGCCGTCATAGGGGCTGCCCTGGGTCGGGTCCACCACCACATGGGTCCCCATGGCCTTGGCCAGCTTGCGGCGGGTGGGGGAAAGATCACTGGCCACGATATGACGCACCCCTTTGGCCTTGAGCATGGCAATCACCCCCAGACCAATGGGCCCGCAACCAATCACGATAGCCGTGTCCCGGCGGCTCACCCCGGAGCGGTTCACCGCATGCAGGGACACCGCCATGGGTTCGGTGAGCGCCGCATGATCATCGGAAATCCCATTGGTGACCGGGAAGGCCAGCGACTCTTCCACCAGCACCCGCTCGGCATAGGCGCCGGGGGCCTGGGTAGACAGACCGGTGAGGTGCGCCACGCCGTTGTTACGTCGCATGGGCATGGCCACGATGCGCTTGCCGGACTTCCAGCGACGATGGGTCTTGGGGCCGTAGTCCGCGATCTCGCCGACAAACTCGTGCCCCAGCACCACGTGTTCATGGCTGCGCATGATGTGCGGATACCCCACCCGTTCGGTAGCTTCCGCCAGCTCATCCGCGTGGTGCCGTGCATGCAGGTCCGACCCACAGATCCCGCAGCGCAACACATTCAGAAGTATCTGACCCTTTCCGGGTTCCGGCTCGGCCACATCCTGAACCTGAAAATCTCCGTGGTGACAGACAACCGCTTTCATGGCCTCTCCTTTGGGCAACTATTCTTATTCCGCTTACTCATGGTTCCACTGGCGGGATCAGGGGGACAGGTCGGAGGGAGCCAATTGCGTGTCGCCAGCGCCGTTCCCTTTGGTCGTCATCCGGAGACGGTGCCGGGGTTCTTTGAGACGTATATGTAGTAAGGATGGGTGGTTAGGGCTTGGTTCGTGCGTGCGGAGCGCACGGGGCAAGACCTGACCCCGAATCACCGTGTTCAGCCTTGTTAAGCAACCCTCTCGACTCTCTGATCATTTGGGATTGCCTCGTTTAGTTTCATAAGCCGATTTATGGAAATCTGGTGCTGACCATTTGAAGGAAGTGGCTTGCCCTCAAATTGCTTCCAGACCACGCTGCCCGGCCCGTTAAATATTTCTGTGAATGAGCCATCGGGAGCTATTTGAATCACTATTGCATGCTCCGGCTCGCTACGAAATGCAGCTGACTTAGATTGAGTTGCTTTGATCTCTACTTGCTTGCCACAGCCAGATAGAGCATCGAAGCCTTTGTTTGATGCGGTCATTAGTTCTAGGCCGTAGGCATCTGCCACCAGGCACTCTCCAATGCTCCCAACCATATGGCCGTCTGGTGTGAAATGGCGGCCAGGGAACATTTCCTCCAGCCTATTAACGGTGGAGTAGAGTTCCTTCACCAATGCCTGGAATTTAGTGTGGTCCATCTCTTCCTGCTTAACGCCCGCCATCATGCGCTTGTCGCATGCATGGCATTGTTAGCTTGACTCCGAAACGCTTTGCACATGGTATTTATTCTTTTCATCTAATACCAAGTCAAAAATTTTATTGTATGAATTGGCATTAGCATCTTTGCAACTTACTATCAGCTTCAATTCAGATGGCGCCTCGCCGCTTGTCTCAGTATCCCATTTTATAACGTGAGATTGGCCTTCGTTAAAATAGTGAATGATTCTCTTCGGGCTTATCTGTTCAATCTCTGGAACTGTACTAAAACTAACGCTTGAGGCAGGCTTTCCTGAGTTGATCAAACCAATTTCAAAAGAAACCTTAGCCCCCGATTTTGATCGCCACCCCGCGTTGGTGATAGAAAAATTAGGATGAGCCTCCCTCTTAGCTCTTATCTCCTCAATCTCTAGAGCCTTAAGATCTGCCTCAACTTGTTCTCGTGTCGCCCTAACAAGCTCTTTATGTTGCTCTACTGATTTTTTTAACTCATCTGCTTGCAACTCAAGAGCTTTCGTATTCTGTCGCAACTCAGTTTGTTGTTGGATATATCCAAGAATCAACCAAAAAAGCATCAACGGACCGAATACGCCAGCAAAGAAATCACCAAACTCATTCAAAGGCATCGTTTCAAGTGAAGGAAGACTTCCCCACCTTAATATCAAAATAGTCGCAATATAAATTACGGTAACTATCACGCCAAATACGGCCACACATTCTCCTTAAGAGCTAACAGGTATTAGGAAGCCGGCTCGAATATCCAATGAACGCGCCGGCTTCCTATCACAATTGCTAAATTTGCATAATGAAGAAGAAAACCATAAATCTCAGCATGTTACAAATCACATGTCGGTCGCATGATCCAATATCTTGACCTCTCCGTTTGCCCAGACCAATAACACTGTCCAAACGACCAACCCATTGTCATCGCTTTAAATCCTCAACCTTACCCTTCGAAAACACCCCATAAAGACTCGGCAACACCAACAACGTCAACGCCGTGGCCGACACCAGCCCACCCACAATCACCACCGCCAGCGGCCGCTGCACCTCGCTGCCCACACCCGTGGCCAGCAACATGGGAATCAGCCCCAGCATGGAGGTGAGCGCGGTCATCAGTACCGGGCGAAGACGGGAGACGGCGCCTTCGAAGATGGCTGCCTCCAATGCTTCCCCATCCCGAAGGCGGTGGTTGATGGCTTCTACCATGACCACGCCATTGAGCACCGCCACGCCGAACAAGGTGATAAAGCCCACGGAGCTTGGCACGGACAGGTACTGGCCGCTGAGGGCCAAGGCGAGGATGCCGCCAATGAGCGCCAACGGCACATTCACCAGAATCAGTGCGGCCTGGGCCACGGAGCCGAAGGCAAAGTAGAGCAACAGGGCGATAAGACCGACGGCCACGGGTACCACCATAGCCAGGCGTTGCTGGGCGCGCTGCTGGTTTTCGTACTGGCCGCCGATGTCCACGCTGTAGCCGGGGGGCAGGTCC
>JAZAJX010000210.1:0-14655 GCA_036230225.1 Pseudomonadota bacterium
AAGATGGCGACCCGCTGGACGTGCTGGTCGTGACACCGTACCCGGTGGTTCCCGGTTCCGTGATCCGTTGTCGCCCGGTTGGCATCCTGAACATGACCGACGAAGCCGGTAAAGATGCCAAGCTGGTAGCCGTACCGCACACCAAGCTGACCAAGCTGTACGACAACGTGAAAGACATCAACGATCTGCCCGAGCTGCTGCTGGCCCAGATCAAGCACTTCTTCGAGAACTACAAGGATCTCGAAGCCGGCAAATGGGTGAAGGTCGATGGCTGGGACGGCGCAGAAGCCGCCAAGGCCGAGATCCTGAAGTCCGTGGAAGCCTACGAGAAAGCGTAAGGCTAAAGGGCAGTTGCAAGTTGCAACGCGCCCTGCCGGTGAAATTATCGGCAAATAAAGAGGCCGCGCCCATGCCCTGAGCGCGGCCTCTTTTTTTCAGTCACTATTAACGATATGGCGCGTTGCAGCTTGAAACTTTCAACTTGCAATTGCTCTATCTCTGCTCCCGATAGGCCCGTGGCGTTGCCCCACTCCAGCGCTTGAAGGCCTTGGAGAAATTTGCCACATCGCTGTACCCCAGCTGGTAGGCCACTTCGCTGATACTGTTATCCGGTTTGCCCAGCAGGCGCTGGGCCTGACGATACCGCTCTTCGTCCTGCAGCTGACGGTAACTGAGGCCAGATTGTTGGAGGTGCCGTTTCAGGGTACGCGGAGACACTGCCAGTTTCTCCGCCATCGCTTCCAGGGAGGGCAGCGGCGCTGGCCGGTCCTGCAAGGCTCCCCGAATCCGTTCGGCCATCACCCCGTCCTCCCCGGTGCGCCACTGGCGAAATTCAAGCTCGCACTGCTCCCTGGCCAGTGCCGCCACCTGCGGATCCGCCAGACGTGGCCGGGCAGCAAGCGCTGTCACGGGAAATACCAGTGCATCTTCAGCCTGGTCAAATGACACGGGCACAGCCACATCCTGCTTGAGCATTGCCGAGCAGGCCGGGGCAGGCCCTTTGCGACGAATCTCCAGACCTTGCGGTGGCGAATCCAGCAGCTGCTCGATCATGAAGACCAGACCCACCAGCATGGCCTCAATGACAAAGTCATGGGCCACGCCCAGGGACACCGTGCTGCGTAATTGCAGATGAGCGAGATCGCCGTGACGGGTCTGATCAATCACCAGGAACGGGGCCCGCAGCCCCAGAAAACGGCACGCCGCATCCAGGGCATCCTGGGCACTGGCGCTGGACAGGGCCAGCAGCCCCACCGGGCCATGCAGGGTGATGCTCATGGCCCTGGCATATCGGAACCCCAACCCCTGATCTCCGGCCAGCGCGACTCCCCGCTCAGCCACAGTCTGGGCCAGGGACATGGAAACCCGCCGGTCCGGGGCCAGCAGCTCATCACGGGTCACACCCAGACCTGCCAACAGGGAGGGGGCATCCAGCTCCATGCTTGCCAGCACATCATAGAGCAGTACCACATAAATCCCGGGTATGCCGGCATTTCCCCAGGGGCGGCCCGAACTCACCATTTGTTGGCCCTCCGCAACAAGACCTTGACTGCAAGACCTCGCATAGTAGTTGGCATTCAGTTATGCCATCAATGGCATTAACGCCAGGAGCGACCATGAAACTGACTCTGACAAAAAGGGCGAAAGCCCCGGTTGTCCCCATCGTGCCCCGCCGTATGGGCTTTTCCTTTGACGGCATCCGCCACGATGATTACTGGTTCGACAACGATCCGGTCCTCACTCATCTGCTCAACATCCTTTCGCTGACCTTTCCGGACGGCGAGCGCTTCTTTGTCGACTCGGTGCGAGCCCTGCGTGACCAGGTCACTGACAAAGAGCGGCAGAAGGATATTTCCGGCTTTATCGGCCAGGAAGCCATGCATTCGCTGGAACATCAGGCGTTCAACGACCTGATTGCCGACGGCAAGTACGACGATATCGTTTCGCATGCGCTTGCTGTCACCAACAAACTGCTGGCCGGCGCCCGCAAGTACATGAGCAAACGCCAGCAGCTGGCCGCCACCGCCGGGCTGGAGCACTTCACGGCCATCCTCGCCGATGCCATCCTGCGTCGTCCTGACCTGATCCAGAAAATGGACCCGGCCGTTCGCGATCTCTGGGTCTGGCATGCCATCGAAGAAACCGAACACAAGGCAGTGGCCCATGACCTTTACAAGGACGTGGGCGGCACCTATCTGGAGCGCCAACGCCTGTTCCTGTCCAGCACCGCCTACCTGATCGGCTTCTCCAGCTACTTCACCTGGCAGATGCTCAAGCGCGACCAGGTCCACAAGAAGCCGCTGACACTGGCAAAAGGCCTGTGGAAAGGTTTCGGCTACCGTGGCGTGATCAGCGGCATCATCCCCGCCTGGTTCAGCTACCTGAAACCCGGCTTTCACCCCTGGGACGATGACAACAGCGCCCTGATCGAGGAATGGCGTTCGAGTTTGCCGCAGCCGAAGGGGAAGAACGCGGCATAAACCCATTAATAATGAATAATTAATAGTTAATAACGTCGCGAACCCTGTCTATTTTGCCTTAAACGCAAGAGGCCGCGCTCAACCTGAGCGCGGCCTCTTTGCTTTCAATCATCACTGACGCTGCACGCGCAGCTATGAATTATTAACTGTTAACTATTAATTGCTCTTTTCACCCTTCCTGCAGCAACTTGCGTAGATCCACCAGCGCCGCATTGGCACGGGACACATAGTTGGCCATCACCAGAGAATGATTGGCCAGCATGCCGAAGCCATCGCCGTTGAGAATCAGCGGGCTCCACAAGGTTTCCTGAGTCGCCTCCAGTTCTCGCACCATCTGGCGGAAGCTGACAGTGGCGTTCTTCTTGCGAAGCACGTCGGCAAAATCCACCTCCGCGGCACGCATCAGTTGAGTCAGCGCCCAGGTGGCCCCGCGGGCCTCATAGAAAGCATCGTCAATTTTCAGCCAGGGAGTTTTGACGAATTCTTCTTCATCGGTGGCCTCCTGGGGTGACAGAGCCTCTGCCACATCCAGGTCGAGCTGACTGCGCCCTACACTCTGGCTGAGCCCCAGGCTGAGTGCACCGAGACGGTTCTGCACCTCGTTGAGCCAGTAGTTGAGATTGTCAGCACGAGCATAGAATTTGCCATCTCCCTCATCCGCGTCGGTGAGACGGTCCAGGTAGCGCTGCAAGGCCTTGATACCCCGGCGGTACTCGCTCTCCGTTGCCGGCATGGCCCAGCTTTGCGCATCGAAGTTGAACTGGGGTTCTGCAACGGCCAGGTCACGATCCTCCTGGCTCTGGGACTGTGAACGGCTCATGTCCCGACGGAGCACCCGGGTAAAATCCCGCACCTGAACCAGGACACCGTATTCCCAGGACGGCATGTTATCCATCCACAAACGGTGGGGAAGAATATCGTTACTGAGGTAGCCACCGGGCTTGGATAACAAGGTATCGGCGACGAAAATCAGCTCACGCGTGGTGGTTTCCCCGGCCACGGCATTGTCACGCTTGGGCACCGCTCGCAGCTCAGGCTCCTGGCTCCAATACCAGCTGAGTAACACATCCACCAGCAGCAACAGACCAAGGAGCCAAAGCAGGCCTTTCCAGATCCGATTATTGCGTGGGTCCAGCATGGCATCCCCCATCCTTTCGCTGAATTTATCGTTACTCATGATCACTCCCAAGATTGATCTGCCAGTCACTATACCCTGAATCCGTGATTTCAGCGTGGAGGAATCCGGTCACAGTGCCCATTTGGCAACCCCCCCCTGACAAGCCGGCGCCGAAACCGGAAACATCAGCTCAGAGTATATAAAACCGGCTTATAGTGAAAACACATCATACAGCCGGAAATTGCCACCATCTGCACCTGTGCCTTTGCCTTCCGCTCGTACTCTGGCGAGAATAGCCGGCCCATGCCACAGGAAGCGCGATCCGCGGTGAAACTTTCATCGCATTGACGCATCGAAGCAGTGGCTTAAGAGGAGACAGGCATGCGACCAGCGTGGCACCCGCTACTTTTTATCATTGCGCTTTTCCCGATCTGGGCGCAGGCCAATGGCCTTTTCGGAGACGACCCCCTGCCCACCGTGGACGAGGCCATCCAGCTTGTCACCGATGCGGACTGGGACAATCAGCAGCTGTTGCTGGACTTTGAACTGATCGACGATGTCTACCTGTACCAGCACCGTTTTGACTTCACCCTGAAGGACACCAATGGCAATGTGCTGGAAACCTTCGACGACCTCACCCTGCCGGAAGGCAAACCCAAGACCGACGAAATCTTCGGCGATGTGATCGTCTACTTTCATCGCGTTGGCCTGACATTGCCGCTGCAGAGCGTGCCGCTGGTGGATACGGTGCTGGAAGTGCGATACCAGGGCTGCATCGAGGATACCCTGTGCTATCCGCCCACCCGCAAAACCTTCGAATTCAGCAGCCCCCAACCGACAAAAAAGTCGCCGGCCGTCACGGCGGCCATTCCCGCCAGTGACGGCACCGGTTTTCTCGACACCCTGCAATCCGATGACGCCAACGCCTTTAATGAATGGATGGAAAACCAGTCCATCACCCTGATCGTTGGGCTGTTCTTCGTGGGCGGGCTGTTGCTGGCCTTTACCCCCTGCGTTTTCCCCATGGTGCCGATTCTCTCCGGCATCATCGCCGGCGAAGACAACCCCAGCGCCAGTCGCGGCTTTGTGCTCAGCAGTGCCTATGTGCTGGGTGTCGCCGTCCCCTATACCCTGGCCGGGTTGCTGGTGGCCCTGTTCGGGGCCGGATTGAATCTGCAATTCCTGCTCCAGCAGCCCGCGGCCATCATTACCTCCGCGGTCATCTTTGTGGCATTGGCCCTGTCCATGTTTGGCCTCTATGAGATGCAGCTCCCCCACTTTCTGCGCGACAGGCTGCATCAGCCCGGAGCAGAGAAGCGCGGCAGCCTGATGGGTGCCGCCATCATGGGCGCCATCTCTGCCCTGGTGGTTTCCCCCTGCGTCACGCCAATTCTGGCCGGGGCTCTGATCTATGTGGCCGCCAGCGGCGATGCCTTTACCGGTGCCGCCTCCCTGTTTGCGCTATCCATCGGCATGGGCGTACCTCTGATCATCGCCGGCACCGGCGGGGGCAGTGTGCTGCCCAAAGCCGGACACTGGATGGATGACATCAAGCGCTTCTTCGGTGTGGTCATGCTTGGTGTTGCCATCTGGCTGCTGGACCGGATCATCAGCGACACCATTACCCTGGGGCTTTATGGTCTGCTGTGCGCCGTTTATGGGGTCCAGCTTGGCGCCCTGGACGCCGCCGGAGAAGGACTGGCCCGCCTGAAGCGCGGGTTTGCACTGGTGCTGGCATTGTATGGCTCGGTCATGATTGTGGGTGCCCTCAGTGGCGGTACAGACCCGCTGCAGCCCCTGCAACCGCTCACCGGACAGACCGCCCCAACCCAAAGTGCCAGTCAACCACAGCAGGACCACGGCCCCTGGCAGACCCTGGTCGGCAAGGCCCAGCTTGAGCAGGCACTAGCCTCGTCCCGGCAGGCCGGCAAACCGGTTCTGGTGGATTTCTTTGCCGAGTGGTGCGTGGCCTGCAAGGTGCTGGAAGAGGAAACCCTGAGCAACCAGGCCGTACTCGCCGAAATGACCGGGTTCGACCTTTACCGGGTGGATATCACCGAAATCAATGCCGACAGCCAGGCCATCATGGAGCAGTACAATATCCTCGGCCTGCCGGCCCTGGTGTTCTTCGATCCCGACAGCCAGGAAGTCCCCAAGGCCCGGGTATTGGGCGAAATGGGCCCGGAGCGCTTTATCGAGCACCTCAATGCCAGGGTCATGCCGCAGCTTTAAAGCCAAAAGCAGGTTCACCACAGAGGGCACAGAGATCACTGAGTCAAAATCACCTTACCCAGTCACCGCTGCCCCCTCTGCGGCGAAGCTTGCTGCCATTACTGCCGAAAAGAACGTGTCTGCGCCATCAGGGTTTGCTTTTCCTTTTCAACTTTGAACTTTCAACTCGTTTTCGCGGGCACGGCCCTGGATCAACCACCAGCCTCATCCCGCGCCTTGTAGCTTGAAGCTTGCCGCTTATCGCTCGCTCCCAAACAAAAATCGTGAAACAGTCCCGATTGCACGGCATCTTCCGGCAACTTGTAACGAATGTTGTAAAACCCTTTTTTCTGTCATGATTTCCCCCTAGTATTGCACAAGTGCCAGAAACACCGGGATAACCGGCGCATTTCCTGCACGTTCACGGCAGATAACGACAAATTCCCCAGGGGGACCTGTTTTGGCTTCCATTCTGGTCTTACACGGCCCAAACCTGAACCTGCTCGGCACCCGCGAGCCGGACAAGTACGGCCATACCACCCTGGCCGACATCAACCAGCAATTGCAGAGCCAGGCCAGCGATGCCGGCCACCATCTGCAGCACCTGCAGAGCAACGCAGAATACGAACTGGTTGAGCGGATCCACGATGCCCGCACCGAAGGCATCGATTTCATCATTATCAATCCAGCGGCGTTCACCCATACCAGCGTGGCCCTGCGTGACGCCCTGCTGGCGGTGGACATTCCCTTCATTGAAGTGCACCTGTCCAACGTGCACGCCCGGGAATCTTTCCGCCACCACTCTTATTTTTCCGATATCGCCCGGGGGGTGATCTGCGGGCTTGGCGCCACTGGCTACCGCCTTGCTCTCACCGCCGCCCTAGAACAATTGGCTCCCTGAACATCTGGATGGTTACGACATGGATATTCGCAAGATCAAGAAACTGATTGAGCTACTGGAAGAATCCGGCATTGAAGAGCTGGAGATCTGTGAAGGCGAAGAATCGGTCCGCATCAGCCGCGGCAGCCGGCAAGCCGCCGCCCCGGTGGCCCATGACGCTGCTGCGCCTCAGCAACCCGCCCCCGCGCCAGCCCCGGCTCCCGCCGAGCCGGCACCGGCGGCCGAGGACAACACCCCCAGCGGCCACCTGGTCCGCTCCCCCCTGGTCGGCACCTTCTATCGCTCTCCGTCACCCGGCGCCTCCTCCTTCGTGGAAGTCGGCCAGAAAGTGAAAGCCGGAGACGTCCTGTGCATCGTCGAAGCCATGAAGATGATGAACCAGATCGAGGCAGACAAGTCCGGCACCATTGATGCCATCCTTGTGGAAGACGGCGAACCGGTTGAGTTCGATCAGCCTCTGTTCTCCATCGTTTAACGGAGGCCTCTCATGCTGGAAAAGGTTGTCATTGCCAACCGCGGTGAAATTGCCCTGCGTATCCTTCGCGCCTGCAAGGAGCTGGGCATTCGCACCGTGGCGGTCTATTCCAAGGCCGACCGGGACCTGATGCACGTACGACTGGCCGACGAGGCAGTCTGTATCGGCCCGGCCTCGTCCACCGAGTCCTATCTGAATATCCCGGCCATCGTCAGTGCCGCTGAAGTCACCGACGCGGATGCTATCCATCCGGGTTACGGCTTCCTCGCGGAAAACGCCGACTTTGCCGAAAGCGTGGAACGGTCCGGCTTTACCTTTATCGGCCCCAAGGCGGACACCATTCGCCTGATGGGCAACAAGGTGGCCGCTATCGACGCCATGAAAAAGGCCGGCGTACCCACCGTTCCGGGCTCCAATGGCCCGCTCGGCGATGACGGCGATGCCTCTCTGGCCATGGCGGAACAGATCGGCTATCCGGTCATCATCAAGGCTGCTGCCGGCGGCGGCGGGCGCGGCATGCGCGTGGTGGAGGAAGCCAAACATTTGCTCAACGCCATTACCCTGACCCGCTCCGAAGCCAAGAACGCTTTCGGTGATGCCACCGTCTACATGGAAAAGTTTCTGCAGAAACCCCGCCATGTGGAAGTGCAGGTACTGGCAGACGGTGCCGGCCATGCCATCCATCTGGGAGACCGGGATTGCTCCCTTCAGCGACGTCACCAGAAAGTGGTGGAGGAAGCCCCCGCACCGCATATTCCCCAGCATCTGAAGGACGAGGTGGCGGAGCGTTGTGTCAACGCCTGCAAGGAAATCAATTATCGAGGCGCAGGCACTTTCGAGTTTCTCTACGAAGATGAGCGCTTCTACTTCATTGAGATGAACACTCGTGTCCAGGTGGAACACCCGGTCACGGAAATGATCACCGGCGTGGATATCGTCAAGGAACAGCTGCGCATCGCCAGCGACGAAGGCCTGCAACTGCAACAGTCCGACGTGAAGTTTCAGGGGCATGCTATCGAGGTCCGGATCAATGCCGAGGACCCGGTACGCTTTACCCCCTGCCCGGGCAAGATCAGCTATTTCCATGCCCCCGGCGGTAACGGTGTGCGGGTGGATTCCCATATCTACAGTGGCTACACCGTCCCGCCGTTCTACGACTCCCTGATCGGCAAACTGATCACGTGGGGCGAGAACCGCGACATCGCCTTCGCCCGCATGAAGAATGCGCTGGACGAGATCGTGGTGGAAGGCATCAAGACCAATGTGGAACTGCACCGCGACAAGATCTTCAAGGACAAGGCTTTCATCGCCGGCGGCGTGGATATTCACCACCTGGAAAAGAAACTGGGCAGCAGCTGAAAAGCCATTAATAGTGAATAGTTAATCATTAACCGTTCGCGATTATTGCTGGTTGCTGCTCCCATCGCCGAAGCCGCGCACAGATACTGTGCGCGGCTTCGTGCATTTGACACCAAGAAAAGCTCCCCCCATAACCATCCAGCGTGTCTTAACTGTTATCATCCCTGCCCAATTGCACCAAGAGTGCGTGCGCGGCGCTCGGAGTTTGAGCCAATCAAGCGCCTTCCGCGCAGCTATTCACTATTCATTGTTAACTTGAGCGAACGAACATGGCCTGGCTGCAACTCCATCTTGCTACCACCGAGAAACAAGCAGACGCCTTCCAGTCAGCACTGGAAGAGATGGGCGCCTGCGCGGTCACTCTCACCGACGGCGCCGATCAGCCAGTCTTTGAGCCACCGCCAGGCACGCGGCCACTGTGGCAGAACACCGTGGTCAGCGCCCTGTTCGAGTCCGACCGGGACCCGGGCCACATTATTGCCGCCCTGACGCAACAGGGGCTGACAGCCGATGCCCACCATCACGAAACCCTGGAAGACCAAGCCTGGGAACGGGCGTGGATGGATGACTTCGCCCCCATGCGGTTCGGTGAACGGCTGTGGATTGTACCGAGCTGGAGCGAGGCGCCCGACCCTGACGCCGTGAACCTGAAACTGGACCCAGGCCTGGCCTTTGGCACCGGCACCCACGAAACCACCGCCTTGTGTCTGGAATGGCTGGATCAGGCCGATCTACAGGGTAAAAGCGTACTGGACTTCGGATGTGGCTCCGGCGTGCTGGCGATTGCTGCCCTGCTGCTCGGCGCAGGCAATGCCACCGGCACCGATATCGACCCCCAGGCTCTCACCGCCAGCGAGGACAACGCCCGCAACAATGGCGTGTCTGACGGCCTCAGCCTCTATCTGCCAGATAACCTGCCAGCGGAGTACCGCTGTGATGTACTGGTGGCCAATATCCTTGCCGGCCCACTGGTGGAACTGGCCGGCCAGCTCGCTGGCTATTGCCGGCCCGGTGCAAGCCTGGCGCTTTCCGGCATTCTGGCTGAGCAGGCAGAATCCGTCCGCACCGCCTATGCCCACTGGTTTGACCTCAATCCCACCACCCAGCAGGGTGACTGGGTACGGATCGACGGAGTTCGTCGTAAAACTGCGTGACAGGTCCTTGCGACCTGTCACGCTTTTTCTGTAAAACATACCTGACTCAACGGCACGCATGATCGGCATGACGGGGTTGCGTGCCGTCGTTGCGTCTCATCCAATAACAATCAGGCGAAAGCCATGGCCGCCCAATACAAGACCCGCTGCCCGCACTGTGCAGCCCAGTTCAAGATCACCGAAGAACACCTGAAGCAGGCGCGCGGCGCCGTTCGCTGCGGTTCCTGTCTGCAGATTTTCCAGGCCAGTGATTACCTGATCGACGCCCCTGCAGCCCGCCCGGAAAATGCCGGGGACCGCTGGGCCGGTGCACTCGAGAGCAACGCCCTGATTGATGATGAGGCGGATTCCCGGGAAAACGATGACAGCACCACCGCATCCAGCCCCAACATCGAAGGAATGGAGCTGAGCGATTCGTTCATGAACCTGGATGAGGGAGCAGCGGATTCCGGGCTTGGCGAAGATTTTTCCGACATGCAGGGCGCGGGTCGCTCTACCCACAACGAAAATGCGGACGAAGCCTGGGCAGAGGCCCTGCTCAAGGAACTGGAAGACGAGGACGATGCGTCCCCGGCACCGCAAAAGCCAGCGCCTGCCAGCTTCGCCCCCCGGGATAGTAGCCAGACAAACAAGCCCATCAGCCCCGCCCCGCCCGCCCCCCCCGCAAAAAAACCCGCCCCCCAACAGGCGCGGGAAGAATAAGCCGCGGGCCCGTTTGGCGGCCGTTACCTGGTCGGCGATGATCTCACCGATGAACCGGTCCCCCTGTCACACCCCGTTCGCGAACGGGACGCCCCCTTCCGCCAGCAACGGGACTGGTCAGGCTGGCTCAAATGGAGCGCACTGTCGGCACTGGCTCTGCTGGTCCTGGTCGGCCAATATGCCTACTTCAATTTTGACGATCAGGCCCGCAACCCCCAATGGCGCCCGTTCTACCAGCAAGCCTGTGACCTGCTCGGCTGCCGCCTGCCCAACCGCACCGATATCAGCAAACTGAGAGGCGCCAACCTGGTGGTGCGTAGCCACCCCGACTACACCAACACCCTGATCGTGGACGCCATCCTCTTCAACGAAGCCCGCTATCCCCAGCCATTTCCGGAACTGGAGCTGAGTTTCAGCGCCCTGAACGGTGAAGCCGTCGCCAGTCGCCGCTTCAGCCCGGCGGAATACCTGCAGGGGGACCTGACCAATATGGACACCATGCCGGTGAATACGCCCCTGCATATCTCCCTGGAAATCGTCGACCCTGGCGCCCGGGCCGTGAACTACAACCTGCGCCTGCTACCGGCTCTGGATGCCCAGGACCAGGTCAGCCAGCGCTAGGGCAGCACACTCGCATCATGAGCGGGTCAGGCTGACCCGATCATGATGCGAGCGTCCATTGCACATTTTTTACTCTCCACCCTTTCATACCCGGCCGCTGCTCACTATCATTACCCCCCCTTTTGACGCACCCATTCCGACCCTATGCAGATCGGCCCATATACCCTGCCCAACCCGCTGATTCTGGCCCCCATGGCCGGCGTCACGGACCGCCCGTTCCGGCGCCTTTGCCGGGATCTGGGCGCGGGTCTGCTGGTGTCGGAAATGGTCACCTCGGACACCCGTCTGTGGAACTCTCGAAAGTCACGTCAACGGCTTGACCACCATGGCGAACCCGGGCCGATTTCCGTACAGATTGCCGGGGGCGAACCCGGCATGCTGGCGGATGCCGCCCGTGCCAACGTGGATCATGGCGCCCAAATCATTGATATCAATATGGGCTGCCCGGCAAAAAAAGTGTGTAAGCGTGCCGCAGGCTCTGCACTGCTGGCTGACCCGGAATTGGTCACCCGCATCCTCAATGCAGTGGTTCAAGCCGTGGACGTGCCTGTGACCCTGAAAATTCGCACCGGCCCCGATCGTGATCATCGCAACGCGGTAGAGATCGCCCGGATCGCCGAAGCGGCGGGTATTCAGGCGCTGGCCATCCATGGCCGCACCCGTGCCGACAAGTTCAATGGCGACGCCGAGTACGCCACCATCACCCGGGTGGTGGACGCGGTGAATATTCCGGTTATGGCTAACGGTGATGTGGATAGCCCGGAAAAAGCTAAACGGGTACTGGAATCCACCGGCGCGGGTGGTATCATGATCGGCCGCGCTGCACAGGGGAACCCGTGGATCTTCCGGGACACCCTGCATTACCTCGAGCACGGCTCGCTGCCCGCAGCGCCGTTAGTAACGGAAGTCCATGATTGCGTGCAGCAGCATCTCGAAGAACTTCACCAGTTTTATGGTGAGTTCATGGGGGTACGTATCGCACGCAAGCATCTGGGCTGGTACACGCAAAACCTGCCCGGAGGGGAAGACTTCCGGCGCGGATTTAACACACTGGAAAATGCCACCGATCAACGCGTGGCAATCGAGCAGTTTTTCCAACAGATCAACGCCAGTACCGACCGGGTTCGCTTCGGTTGTTACGGCGAGGTGTCTGCCCGGAAGAAAAACGGAGCCTTGGCCGCATGACCCTCTCTTCAGTTAACACAGCCGCTGCACGGACACTTACTGAAATGAACACCGCTGAAGCACGAAAGCCGCACCTCACCATTGCGCGCAGTGAGACTCATGACACCCTGCGTAATTGTGTGCGTCGATCGTTAAACGATTATTTCAACCAGCTGGACGGCGAGCCCGTTAGCGAGCTGTACCAGATGGTTCTGGCGGAAATGGAAATTCCGCTGCTTGAGAAAGTGCTCGAGTACACCCGTGGCAATCAGACCAAAGCTGCCGAGCTGCTGGGCCTGAACCGCGGCACCCTGCGCAAGAAGCTCAAGCAGTACGGCCTGCTGTAATCACGGCCGAAGACCCGGAGGGCAGTTATTACACTGCCCTTTTTTTGTTTCTAGCTACCTGATTTTTCCTGACTCGCAAATTGGTGAAACCCCATGAGCAAAGCCGTTGAACGTGCACTGATCAGTGTTTCCGACAAGACTGGTATCGTTGAATTTGCCCAGGCCCTGGCCAACAAGGGCGTGGAACTGCTGTCCACCGGCGGTACCTTCAAGAAACTGCAGGAGGCCGGCATCGCGGTGCGCGAAGTCTCCGACTACACCGGTTTCCCGGAAATGATGGATGGTCGGGTGAAAACCCTGCATCCCAAAGTGCACGGCGGCATCCTCGGCCGTCGCGGCCAGGACGATCAGGTCATGGCCGATAACGCCATCAGCCGCATCGACCTGGTAGTGGTGAACCTCTACCCGTTCGAGGCCACCGTGGCCAACCCGGACTGCTCCCTGGAAGACGCCATCGAGAACATCGATATCGGCGGCCCGACCATGGTGCGCTCCGCCGCCAAGAACAATGCCCACGTGGGCATCGTGACCGCTGCGGGCGATTACCAGCGTGTACTGGACGACATGGACGCCAACGGCGGCGCCCTGTCCGATACCCTGCGCTTCGATCTGGCCATCAAGGCCTTCGAGCACACCGCCGCCTACGACAGTGCCATTGCCAACTACTTCGGCAAGAAGGTGGGCGAGAACAATGACGATTTCCCGCGCACCATCAACCTGAACTTCGAGAAAACCCAGAACATGCGCTACGGCGAGAACCCGCACCAGAAAGCGGCCTTCTACACCGAGCGCAACCCCGCCCCGGCCTCCATCGCCACCGCCAAGCAGCTGCAGGGCAAGGAACTGAGCTACAACAACATTGCCGACACCGACGCCGCACTGGAGTGCGTAAAAGGCTTTACCAAGCCTGCCTGTGTGATCGTCAAGCATGCCAACCCCTGTGGTGTTGCCGTCAGCCTGGACGGCATCGGCAAGGCCTACGATCTGGCCTTCGAAACCGATACCGAATCGGCCTTTGGCGGCATCATCGCCTTCAACCGTGAGCTGGATGCGGACACCGCCAAGGCCATCGTTGATCGTCAGTTCGTGGAAGTGATCATCGCGCCCAGCGCCACCGACGACGCCCTGGCCATCACCGCCGCCAAGAAAAACGTGCGCGTGCTGGTCTGTGGCGAAATCACCGGTCCGACCGAAGGCGGCCTGGACTACAAGCGCGTTAACGGCGGCCTGCTGGTGCAGGATCGTGACATCGGCATGATCACCGAAGGCGACCTGAAAGTGGTCACCAAGCGCGCCCCCACCGAAGCCGAGATGCACGACCTGATCTTCGCCTGGAAGGTGGCCAAGTTCGTCAAATCCAACGCCATCGTCTACGCCAAGAACCGCCAGACCGTGGGCGTGGGTGCCGGCCAGATGAGCCGCGTCAACTCCGCGCGCATCGCCGCCATCAAGGCCGAACACGCGGGTCTGCAGGTGGAAGGCTCCGTGATGGCCTCTGATGCCTTCTTCCCGTTCCGCGACGGCATCGACAATGCCGCCAAGGTGGGTATCAGCTGTGTGATCCAGCCGGGCGGCTCGATCCGCGACGAAGAAGTCATCGCCGCCGCCGACGAAGCCGGCATGGCCATGGTCTTCACCGGCATGCGTCATTTCCGTCACTGATCAGTTGCAAGTTTCAAGATACAAGTTGCAAGGACACCCCAGCCCCTTGCAACTTGCTGCCCCCGAATGGTGAAAATTGCGATCACCTGGGTCCCAGCAACACAAGATTGAGGTAGAGATGAAGGTTTTGGTGATTGGCGGCGGTGGCCGCGAGCATGCGCTGGCATGGAAAGTGGCTCAGGCCGAGCAGGTAGAAAAGGTCTTCGTGGCCCCCGGCAATGCTGGCACCGCCCGCGAAGCCAAGCTGGAAAATGTGGCCATTGATGTGCTGGATCAGCCGGCGCTGCTGACCTTCGCCAAGGACAACGGCGTTGATCTGACCATCGTTGGCCCGGAAGCCCCCTTGGTGGAAGGCCTGGTCGATACCTTTCAGGAAAACGGCCTGAAATGTTTTGGCCCCAGCAAGGCTGCCGCCCAGCTGGAAGGCTCAAAGGCCTTCACCAAGGACTTCCTGGCCCGTCA
>JAZAJX010000211.1:0-19848 GCA_036230225.1 Pseudomonadota bacterium
ATCACTGTTCCGTTAACCGATCAGAGACCCTTTCAGGGTGCGTTTGAGATCGACGCGGATGTTTTCCGCCTCTTCCAGGGTGGCATCCATGTTCTCGTGCGTGGGATAACGCATGAAAATCTGGCCATCCGGGCTGACCAGGAAAATATCGCCCATCGGCTTGCCGCCAGTGGCCTCGTAGGCTGGGGCCAGGGCATCGTTGACGGTCTGTGATTGGGCATGAATGGAAACCATGCCTTTCACATTGTTATTCAGGAATGTCTGGAGTTCGGTATCAGCGGGTGCGGTATGCAGAATCACCCGGCGGACCCGGTCCACATCTTCGCCCAGCGTCAGGCGAACCTGTCGCATCTGATAATAAAGGCCGTTTTTGCAGCGGGTGTCACAATCGCTGCCGGCCACATAAAGAAGGGTCCACAGTCCGGCCATGTCCTCGCCGGTATAGGGCTCGCCATCTTCTCCGGAGGCATTCAGCGTGGCCATGTCGATATGGGGGATCAGCAGCTGGCCCTTGTTTTCCCGGGGCAACTCCCAGGGATCGATCAGGAAGCGGCCTGCCAGAAAGAACAGGACAAAAGGAGCAACGATCGCCACCAGTGTGGCAATGTTTTTGGTCCGTGGGGACATGACAAAACCTCTAGCGATAGTCTCGCTTTGTACGTCGGCGTCTAACGGCGGCGGCAACATATATCAGCAGGGCCGCCAATGCCAGTGCTAACCACTGCAGCGCATAGGCCTTGTGCTTTTCCGGACCCATCGGGGTCACGTCCCGCCAGGGGCGAGGCAGGGGTAACTGTCCGCCCAGCGCCAGTTCCGGGCGGACCCGGATTTCGAAAGGCGCCAATTCTACCCCAAGTTTTTCGCCAATGGCGTCAAAATCCACTTTCTGGACCCGTAAAGGCCATTGATTGTCTGGCAATGGCGCATCCTGAAGCACAAAGGTCTCCCGGGAAGGGCGATACACGCTGCCTTCCACCGTGACCCTGCCCCGGATGACGGGGATCTCGGGGAGCTGCTCCCGGCGCAGGCCACGTGGTAACCAGCCCCGGTTGATGAGTACCCAGTGATTCTCCCGGGTCTGCATCGGGGTCAGCAGATGGTAGCCGGCCACCCCGTTACGAATACGATTATCCAGCAACACGTTACGGGTGTTGTCCAGTTCCCCGGAAATCCGTGCCTGGCGATGCAGCGGGGCCGGGTCTGCCAGCAGGGAAGGGAGGTCGGCGGCCGGCTGGTTCGCCTTTTCTTCCTGCGTGGCCAGCCACTGCTGTTTTTCCTCTGCGCGCTGCAGCTGCCACCAACTCAGACGCAGGCAGACGGCAACCACAGTCAGCATGGCCAGAAGCGCGACCCAGGATAGAATCGGGCGCCGATTCCTGATGTTTGACATGATCTTGGCTCTTGCAGCGGCAGCATTCACGGGTGTCGAGCCGCCAGAATATGCGTGCACTGGCCGGGACGGCCATTACAATGGCGGCACATTGTACATAAACCCGATTTGCCGCCAACCGGGAGTGAAGGGGCAGTCGTGATGGAGTGAAATTATGTGGTGGGTAAAGCTGATTGTCATTGTGCTGTTGATTGCGGCGGTGGTGTCCCTGGGACGGGCGCTGATGTCGCTGGTCAAGGACGAAGGGCGATCCGGCAAGACCATGCGGGCCCTGGCCTGGCGGGTTGGCATCTCGGCGGCGATTTTCCTCTTCATTCTGTTGAGCATGATGATGGGCTGGATTCAGCCCCATGATGTGAATCCCACCAAGCGTTACGGCCAGCCGATTGAGCAGACCGCTCCTGCGGAATAGGGGAGGGGGGACTGTAAAAGTCCGGTAAAACCGGGGGCTGCGCGAGAACTTCTCCCTGCCGCTGGCCTCTCACCTGTCGAGCCCGCCGGGTGCGGGCACGCGTGGTGAAGGGCCATTACAGGGAAGGCCAGGGAGCAGGATGCGCTTCACCCCACCCCGAATTGTCTGGAGGTTGCGTTATGGAATGGATAACCCGTCTGATGGTAGTCCTGATCGTGCGTCTGCTGGCCCGAGCCGAGCAGGTGGCTCTGAATGGGGCTGAGTCGCTACCGACAAACTCCCGAACCTGATCCCGGCTATTTTTTTGTTCGCTGCCGGAACCTTTGCGGAAACCGCCGGACTAACCCCATAAGCAAGACACGTTTTCTCCTCTTGAAACATCAGGCAACCCTCAGGGCGTACAGCTACGACTGGCGCCCTTCTTTTTTTGTTGTGCCCTATTTTTTGGGCGCCCCTGGGCCGGGCGGCAGAGGGAAGGCAGTGATATTGCCGCCGCTGGAGGCCATGATCTTGCCGACCCCCTCCTTTTCCACCTCGTCAATGCGGATGATGGCATGCATGGGGATAAAGGAACGCATCACGTCACTGAATTCCCGCTTCAGCTTCTCCTCACCAGGGTCAACAACCAGGCTGGCCCGTTCTCCGAACAGAAATTCTTCCACCTCGATGAAGCCGTAAAGGTCACTTTGATATATCTGTGAGGCATAGACCTCATATATCTGGCCCTGATTATGGAATATCACCCGGTAGATTTGACGTCGTTTTGACATGGATAGTGGGCATGCTATGCAGGGAAATGGGTGCGGAGTCTAGCACGATGCGCAGGGTTCGTATCTGCCTGAAAGGCTTGATAAACCCTACGTTTCGGCTGGACTTTGGCCATGCGAATGACTAGAGTTGGCGCCCATATATGTAGTGGGGCAATTTGCCGCACCTGTGGCAATCTGACGAAATCGATGGGGCTGGTTTCTAGCTTTTTGATTTTATTGGGTTTTGCCTTCCGCATGATCCCTGTTGGCGGCCGCCCCCTTGGTCGCTGCGATCTGCGGGACAAGGCGCTGGCGGCGGCCCCACCGCATCATCCTGAAACTTCGCTTTCCAGGTGCCGGTGACGGCAAAGAACAAGCGTGCCCAAAGAGGCCATGCTGGGGAAAACAGGGAGCAAACGCATGCAGTCAACTCTGTTCCACCGCGCGGCGGTCGGTCTGACGTCACTGATGATCAGTGGCATGACCTTCGCCAGCGACTGGACCGAACGTTCCGACCTCGACCTGCGACCGGGGGTGACCCAGGTCAGTCAGGAGATTCAAGATCTTCACACCACCGTCCTCTGGATTGTGACCGTTATCGGTCTGCTGGTGTTCGGCCTGATCGTGTATTCCATGATCCGTCACCGCCGCGCCAAGAACCCCAATCCGGCCACTTTCCACGAAAACGTTTTCCTGGAAGTGCTGTGGACCGTGATTCCCTTCGTGATTCTGATCGCCATGGCAGTGCCTGCCACCCGTGTTCTGGTTCAGCTTGATGACAGTGCTGAATCCGAGCTCACGGTAAAGGTGACCGGCTATCGCTGGAAGTGGAGCTACGAGTACCTGACCTACGAAGATGACAACGATATTGGTGTGTCCTTCTTCTCCAACCTGGCCACGCCGCCGGAGCAGTACAACAACCCGGTTCTGTCCGGTGGTCTGTTCCCCTACGGCACCGCGAAAGACCTGGTCGGCAAAGAAGCTCCCGAGAAAGATCACAACTACCAGCTGGAAGTGGATAACAAGCTGATCATCCCGTCAGGCCAGAAAGTGCGTTTCCTGGTCACTTCCGACGACGTGATTCACTCCTTCTGGGTGCCGGACTTCGGTGGCAAGAAAGACGCCATCCCCGGTTTCGTGAACGAGACCTGGGCACTGGTACCGGAAGGCAAGGAAGGTACCTACTACGGTCAGTGTGCGGAACTGTGTGGCAAGAACCACGCCTTCATGCCCATTGCGGTGGAAGTCGTGAGCCAGGACGAATTCAAGACCTGGATTGCGGAAGAAAAAGAGAAGGCGGCTTCCGGCCCTGACCTGACCCCGTTCTCCGGTCTGGACCAGGCCATGGAAGAAGGCAAACAGGTCTATGCCAGCGCTTGTGCTCTGTGTCACGGCGCCAATGGTGAAGGCGGTATTGGCCTGCCGTTTGCCGGTACGGACTTCGCGACCAAGCCGGAGCACTTGAACGAACATATCGATGTGCTGGTCAATGGCCGTGCTGCCATGCCCGCATTCAAGGCTCAGCTGACTCCGCGCCAGATTGCGGCGGTGGTCACCTACGAGCGTAACGCTTTCGGCAACGACACCGGCGATCTGATTCAGCCCGCCGACGTTAACGACCACGAATAAGGGAGGGGATAGCAATGTCTACTGCAGCTGCAACCCATGATGATCACCACGATCATCACCACGCCCCGACCGGCCTGAAACGTTGGCTGTTCAGCACCAACCACAAAGATATCGGTACCCTGTATCTGTGGTTCAGCTTCGCCATGTTCCTCGCTGGCGGCTTTATGGCCATGGTGATCCGTGCCGAGCTGCTCGAGCCCGGCATGCAGTTTGTCGATCCGGAATTCTTCAACCAGATGACCACCGTACACGGCCTGGTCATGGTGTTTGGTGCGGTGATGCCCGCCACGGTTGGCCTGGCCAACTGGATGATTCCGCTGATGATTGGTGCGCCGGATATGGCGCTGCCACGGATGAACAACTGGTCCTTCTGGATCCTGCCTTTCGCCTTCGCGATCCTGATCAGCTCCGTGATCATGAGTGCGTTCGGTGACGGCAACCCGAGTGCGCCGAACTTCGGCTGGACGTTCTATGCCCCGCTGTCCACCAAGTACGGCCCGGATTCCACCGACCTGTTCATCCTTTCCGTTCACATGATGGGTATCTCCTCCATCATGGGCGCGATCAACGTTGTCGTGACCGTCTTCAACATGCGTGCCCCGGGCATGACCCTGATGAAGATGCCGCTGTTCGTATGGACCTGGCTGATCACCGCCTTCCTGCTGATCGCGGTTATCCCGGTATTGGCCGGTGCGGTGACCATGATGCTGACCGACCGTCACTTCGGTACCAGCTTCTTCGATGCCGCCGGTGGTGGTGATCCGGTCCTGTTCCAGCACGTGTTCTGGTTCTTCGGGCACCCCGAGGTGTACATCATGATCCTGCCGAGCTTCGGTATCGTGTCTGCGATCATCCCGGCTTTTGCCCGCAAGCCGCTGTTCGGTTACGCCTCCATGGTGTACGCGACCGCGTCCATTGCGCTGCTGTCCTTCGTGGTATGGGCGCACCACATGTTCACCGTGGGCATGCCGCTGGCCGGTACCCTGTTCTTCATGTACATGACCATGCTGATCTCCGTCCCCACCGGGGTGAAGGTGTTCAACTGGGTGGCCACCATGTGGCGCGGTTCCATGAGCTTTGAACTGCCCATGAAGTGGGCCATTGCCTTTGTGATCCTGTTTACCTGTGGCGGTCTGTCCGGCCTGATGCTGGCGATCACTCCGGTGGACTTCCAGTATCACGACACCTACTTCGTGGTTGCGCACTTCCACTATGTACTGGTGACCGGCGCTATCTTCTCCATCTTCGCTGCTGCCTACTACTGGCTGCCGAAGTGGTCCGGCGTGATGCCCAACAAGCTGCTGGGTGAGCTGCACTTCTGGAATTCCCTGATTTCCGCCAACTTGCTGTTCTTCCCAATGCACTTCGTGGGTCTGGCCGGCATGCCGCGTCGTTACGCTGACTACGCGCTGCAGTTTGCGGACTACAACTTCTGGATTTCCATTGGTGGCTTCTGGTTCGGTCTGTCCCAGGTACTGTTCCTGGCGGTAGCGGTACTGTGCGCCATGAAGAAAGGCGAGAAAGCCCCGGCCAAGCCGTGGGATGGCGCCGAAGGTCTGGAATGGGAAGTGCCGTCTCCGGCGCCGTTCCATACGTTCGACACCCCGCCGGTGGTCAAGTAAGCGTCCCGATAGCGGACAGGAGCAGGCACCATGAGCGAAAAACAGCTCAGCGTGGAAGAACGCAACCAGCGTACGCTGAAAAAGCTGTTGATCTGGGCAGTGGCCATGTTTGGCTTCGCCTTTCTCATGGTGCCGTTCTATAACGTTATCTGTGATATCACCGGTCTAAACGGCAAGACATCCAGTACGGCCGCCACCGATGCACCGGAAAAGGTGGTGGCGGATCGTACCGTGACGGTGGAGTTCATTACCCAGAAAGGCGATGGCATCAGTGGTGAGTTCACCTCTGAGACCAAGCGGGTCAAGGTTCATCCCGGCGAGATTACCCTGGTGCACTTTTATGCCAGTAATCCGGGAGACTCCGACATGGTGACGCAGAGTATCCCCTCTGTGACACCGGGGGAGGCTGCGCGCTACCTGCACAAGACTCAGTGTTTCTGCTTCGATCAGCAGACGCTGGCAGCGGGTGAGCGCAAGGATATGCCGATGATCTTCTATCTGGACCCGGACATTCCCCGTCACATCAACCAATTCACTCTGTCCTACACGATCTTTGACGTGACAGAGCGGGTCGCCGGTAAAAACAACAGCGTGGCTGTGAACTGATAACAGCCGGTTGTAGAGGAGATTTTTGAATGGCTACTGAAAAGTATTACGTTCCCGAGAGCAGCCCCTGGCCGCTGACCGCGTCCGTGGGCTTGTTCCTGACCGCCATTGGCGGTGCCAAGTTCATCCAGCAGAGCACGATGGAAACCATGGAGCCGACCTTCTTCGGCAAGCCGCTGTTCTTCATCGGCCTGGCCTGGTTGCTGCTGGTTATCGCTGCCTGGTGGCGCGACACCATCAAGGAATCCGTGGGTGGTTTGCATAGCAACCAGCTGGGCGGCTCCTACCGTCAGGGCATGCTGTGGTTCATCTTTTCCGAAGTGATGTTCTTCGCCGCTTTCTTTGGCGCGATGTTCTATACCCGCTGGCTGATCATTCCGTGGTTGTCCGGGGAAGGCTCTAACGCCATGACCCACGAGCTGCTGTGGCCGGGTTTCCAGGCCATGTGGCCGCTGACTGTCACGCCGGATGGCACCACCACCACGCCCATGGGCGCCTGGGGGCTGCCTGCGATCAACACCGCGATCCTGCTGGCCAGTTCCATTACCCTGACCATCGCCCATCATGCGCTGCTGGAAAACCAGCGTGGCAAGCTGATCATCTTCCAGGCCATCACCGTGGCCCTCGGTGCCATCTTCCTGGGCCTGCAGGCTCTGGAGTATGTGCACGCCTATGACATGGGCCTGACACTGGATGCCGGCATCTACGGTAGCTTGTTCTTCCTGCTCACCGGCTTCCACGGTGCCCACGTGACCATCGGTACCATCTTCCTGCTGGTGACCTTGATTCGTGTCATCAAGGGGCATTTCGGTCCGGATAACTGCTTTGCCTGGGAAGCGGGTGCCTGGTACTGGCACTTTGTGGACGTGGTGTGGCTGTTCCTGTTCGTGACCGTGTACTGGCTCTAAGAAACGCTGCACGCATCACGCAACACTGAAAAAGCCGCGCTCCGAAAGGGGCGCGGCTTTTTTTGAGTTGAAAGTTCAAAGTGTAAAGTGGAAAAGGCGCGGCTGAGCGCTTTTAGACATGGAACGCTGTGCCCGCGCCATTACCGGGGAGCGCGGACACAGCATTCAAAATCTGCTGACCTGATCCGCGTTTTCACTGTGAACGTGAAACGTTCACCGGCTTTAGCGAATGCCGAATACATCCACGATAGTCTGGGTCGCGTCCAGGACGCGGACAACCTCATTATCGATCACCACATCGGACACGCCATGGATCTGGCGAATACCATCGTAGACGGGGAGACGCTGGCCATGGTGGTAAATATCATTCGGCAATCTATGGCCCGCCTGCAGTTTCTTTTTCCAGCCGGGAGGCAGGTCACCGCCCCGGGCCACCTTTTTCTGTAGGCCGGGGGGCAGGGACTGGTAGTCTCGCCGACTTAAATGGCGACGTAGCGCATTGCGCTCACGCTCCGTGTAGCGGTAGTGACGATAGTCTCGATCGCGATCTCTGTCGTGGTCGTAGCGGTCCTGTTCCACGGCGGCCTTGGCCTTGCCATTGCCGGCCCAGGCCGGGGGTTGTGCCAAGCTGACCAGTGGCAAGCTCAGGGTTGCGCCGAGCAGTATCAGCTTGGGGAAACGGGGCATGGTCATAAGCGCTCCTCACATTACGGGCTTTTCTTGGTCATTGGACAACATGAAAAGGCCTAATGTTGCGAAAGAGGAGACGCAAAGCGTAAAAATGGGTAATACGTCCGGTCTGGCGACCGGAGCAGGAGCAGATGGCCTGCGGCAGCGGGTCGAACCGGATATCAAAAAAGCTTTATATAAGCCGCTCGCCTAACCAGGCACCGATATCGCGGATCTGTTCCAGACAGACCATGTGTTCCATAGGGTAGGTGTGGTAGGCCGGTGAGTGACCCAGTTCCTTGAGCGTGGCCACGGCGCGTTGCCCGAGGCTTTCCGGCACGACCGGGTCATGGGTACCGTGGCAGACCATCACGGGCAGGGACGCATTGGCGGCTGAAGGGGTGACGGGCATGGCCATGTAGGTGGAGAGCGTCAGCAGCCCTGCCAATCGTTTTGGATAGCGTAGCGCTACCTGGTATGCCACGGCACCGCCCTGGGAAAAGCCGGCGATAATGATGCGCTCGGCAGGGATGCCGCGCTCCATTTCCCGCTGAATCAGAGCGTCCACGGCGTCCGCGGAGGCCAGAACGCCGGCTTCGTCGACCTTGCGATCAATATCCATGGCCAGGATGTCGTACCAGGCGGGCATGACCATGCCACCGTTGACGGTGACGGGTATCGACGGAGCATGGGGAAAGACAAAGCGAACCGCCAGGTCGGTGGGCAGCCGCAGCTCCGGTACGATGGGCTCGAAGTCGTGGCCGCTGGCGCCCAGGCCATGCAGCCAGATGACGCTGGCGGTGGCGTCACCGGCCGGTTCGATTTCCACGCACTGCAACAGTTCGCTCATGGTCTGCCTTCCCTCTGGGTTGTCGGACGTTGGCGGTGATCTCAGGCGCCGCCAGCCACGATGACACGCACCGCTTCCAGCTGGCAACGGGCGTCACCGAGCACTTTCTCCAGTGCCTCGGTCTGCGCTTCCAGGGCCTGAATTTCTTCGTCTCGCACCGCCGGGTTCTTGGCCTGCAAGGCCTTCAGACGCGCCAGTTCGTGGTCCTGCTCCTGGCGCATTTTGTTCAGCGCGGCCTCGATCGTGCTACGGGCTTCCTCGGCAGCGAGTGCCTCATCGGCCTTGAGCAGTTTTTCCAGAAGCGGCTTCTGGCTACCGACAATCTTGCGGCTCAGCGGTTTGTCCATCTTGTGGCATTGCTGGCTGAGGCCATCGTGACTGATGGCCTGGCTGATGTTCTTGCCGTTGGCATCCAGCAGATGGCGAACCACGGTGGTAGGCAGGAAGCGGTCAACCTGCAGGTGCTTGGGGGCCACCGCATCAATCGTGTAAATCGCTTCCACCAGCAGGGTGCCAGCCTTGATTTTGGGGTTCTTGAGCAGGCTTACGGCGGCCTTGCCGCGGTGGTCGGTCAGCAGCATATCCAGGCTGCCGGTGACCATGGGGTGTTCCCAGGTGAGAAACTGCATGTCGTCCCGCGCCAGGGCCGTGGCCCGGTCATCGGTCATGGTCACCCCCTCTTCTGGCAAGCCCGGGAAGGCATCACGCAGGTGTGGACCGGGCTTTAGGATCACGGCGGTTTCGGAATGATCTTCCTGATCGACCCCGTAGCGGTCGAAGATCCGCTGCATGAAGGGCAGCGGGCTATCCTGATCGGATTCCGCCAGCGTCGCCTTGAGCTGCTCGGCCCGTGCATCATCAAAAGAGCTCAGTTCCAGCAGCCGGTCGCGCCCGGTCTCCATCAGCGTGTGCAGCTCATCGGCAATGGCGCGGGTGTCAGCCACCAGCGCATCGATGGCTGTGTACTCCGGATCACTGCACAGCAGGGGTTCCAGGGCATCTCGGCTGCGCAGATAGATATCGTGCCCGGCGGGATTGGTGTGTTCGAAGGCATTCATGCCCTCGTGGTACCAGCGGAACAGGACTTCCTGGGCATGGCTTTCGAAGTAGGGGACGTGAATCTGGATGTCCTCGCTCTGGCCGATACGGTCAAGACGGCCAATACGTTGTTCCAGCAGGTCCGGATTCAGTGGCAGATCCAGCAGCACCAGATGGTGGGCAAACTGGAAGTTACGGCCTTCGGAACCAATCTCGGAGCAGATCAGCGCCTGGGCGCCATCAAAATCATCGGCAAAGAAGGCGGCCGCGCGGTCCCGCTCAATCAGGTCCATGTCCTCATGGAACATGGCCACGTTCATGCCCAGCTTGTAGTTGCAGTGGGCGTGCAGGTCGGTGGCCGTATGGCGGTTGGCGCAGATCACCAGCACCTTGTCATTGCGGTGCTGTTTGAAAAACTGCTCCAGCCAGGTCACCCGTGGGTCCAGCGTGCACCAGCGGTCATCGTGGAACAGGGTTTCCGGATGCAGATGGCCTTCCAGTTCCTCGTCGCTGTCGTACTGATATTCCTGCGGCAGTTCCAGCGGGATTCCATGAACATGGCGGGCCGGGAAGCCGGCAATGTTATGGCGGGTGTTGCGGAACATGACCCGGCCGGGGCCCGAGCGGTCCAGCAATTCGGTCAGAATGGCATCGCGCTGGGATACGTCAATGGTCATGTCGGGCAGCAGGCGGGCAGCCTCGGTCTTCAGATCTGCAGACCAGTCGGTCTCGTCATGCAGCTTACCGGCCAGGGTAGCGATTTCCTGATAGTGGGACTGCTCTTCACGGAAGGCTTCCAGGCTGGGATAGCGATCCGGGTCCAGCAACCGAAGGCGCGCGTAGTGACTTTCCAGACCCAGTTGCTCAGGGGTCGCCGTCAGCAGCAGCAGCCCCCGTGCCTGACGAGCAACGGTTTCCACTCGCTGGTAATCATCGCCGGGGGCGTCCGGCGCCCACTCCAGGTGGTGGGCCTCATCCACCACCATCAAATCCCAGTCCGCCGCCGCCAACTGATCAATGTCGCACTCACTGAGAAAATCCGTGCTGCACAGGATCAGCTGTTCACTCAGGAAGGGATTGTCTTGTGTCGTGGCGTTGTCAGCCGCCTCCGATTCCTGTCCGCTCTCGGCCGCTTTTTCCTCTTCAATGATCTGCGCCAGCATGTCCTTGATGCTGGTTTCCGGCTGCAGCGCATTGAGCCGTTCTGCATCAAAAATGGAAAAGTGCAGGTTGAAGCGACGCACCATCTCCACGAACCACTGGTGGACCAGCGGCGCCGGGACCACGACCAGTACGCGTTTGGCCCGGCCGCTGAGCAATTGCTGATGCAGGATCAGGCCGGCCTCAATGGTCTTGCCGAGCCCGACCTCGTCGGCAAGCAGCACCCGGGGGGCAAAGCGATTGGCGACCTGATCCGCGATGTAAAGCTGATGCCCGATCAGGTCAATTCGCGGACCGCGCAGACCCTTGATGGTGGATTGTTGCTGCTGGCAATGGGCATTGAGCGCATCCACGCGCAGTTCAAACCAGCGGTTGGAAGACAGCTGGTTGGACAGCAGGCGATCCAGGGCAGCGGTCAGTCGGAGCTTGTGGCCCAGGTGGGTTTCCGGCACCGGTTGCACATCGTCGGGCTGCTCCGGCGGATGGGCCATGTAGACCTTGAGACCGTTGAGCTCGTTGACCTCGCTGACCACCAGTTCCAGGTCATCGGCCGTCCGGATAGTGTCGCCACTGTCAAAGGTGACCCGGGACAGGGGGGCATTGTTGATGGCGTAGGTGCGTTCTTCTTCTACCGCCGGGTATTCCACAGTGACCAGTCGGTAATCCAATTCCTTGATGATGCCGAGGCCCAGTTCGGTTTCGGATTCGCTCAGCCAGCGTTGGCCGGGGGTAAAATCAGTCATTGTCGCTGCCGGTTATTTCTTGGGGGGCGAATTATACGGGTTTGCGGCGGTTCCTTCGATGGGCAAACGTTAACGCCGATCAACCCGGCCCGTGGCAGCGCCACCTACTGGATCTGTTGCCGGAACCAGCGCCGGGTGGCGTCATCGGCAGGGAAAAAGTGTTCGATGCGCAGTTCTTCCATGACCACGTCCAGGGCCGTGCCGAAGCTGGCCAGCGTGGAGAAGCTACGCAGGCGTTGCCCGGCCACCTGGATGTCCAGTGCCAGCATGGGTTCGCTGCGATCGCTGGCCGGTGCCCGGTGCAGCAAGGTGTCCACGTCGGCCAGTTCCTCTAGACGTACCAGCAGCGACGTGAGCGCCGGATCAGGGCGTGCCTGGGTATCCCGGTGCAGGCGGCGCAGCAGAACGCCGGCTACCTCTTCCCAGTTAGCCAGAAAGGGGCGGTAGCCCTGGGGGTGGAACACCAGCTCAACCACATTGGTCGTCTCGGGAAACGGGCCTCGCTCCTGCATCATCAGCCCCATGAGTTGCTGCTGGGCCTGGTTGGCCATCAGCACATTCCAGTGTGCATCCAGCACGACGGCAGGATAGGGGTTGTGATTGACCAGCATGATCTCCAGTGCCTGGCGTACCGGGGCCATGGTGTCACTGTTCAGGTCCGTCTCGCTGAAGGCCGGCGCATAGCCTGCTGACAGCAACAGCCGATTGGTATCCCGGCAGCTTAGCTCCAGTTCCAGCGCCAGACGCTTGAGCATGGCAGCGCTGGCCTGGCTGCGGCCGGTTTCGATAAAGCTCAGATGGCGGCTGGACACCTCGGCTCGCAGGGCCAGATCCATCTGGCTCAGTCGTCGGGACTTGCGTAGCTCGGCGAGTATTTGTCCGGTTTCCATCCGCCTCTCCTCGTTCTGAGCGCTCAGCATGACCCGCGGCGAGTCGTTGCACCATTACCTCCGAGGTAATGGTTCTTTTTCCCTGACCGTCAGATTCTGAGGGTAATCCGGGGTTTTCGCCAGTGATGCTGTGGCAGCCCTGCTGACAGGCATCTGTTCGCGCAGTGTGATGGTGCTGAGCGCCGCACGGCTGCTGACGCGTTGAGGGGAATTTTGCGTTATCCTCGGTGGTTCACATGCAATGATGCAGCTTCGATATGGCCGACATTCTGCCGTTCAAGAAACCGGACAAGAAAAAAACTCGCAAGGGAATGTGCCAGCACGGCTTTCACAAATGGGCGGTGTGCAAGGATAAGCAGTTTGATGTGAAACAGGGAAAACTGGTGACGGTATATCGCTGCGATCGCTGCGGAAAACAAAAGGTGAAAGCCCATTAAGGTGACGGTGTTGAATACGCTGGGTCCCGTTAGGGTCCGGGAAGTTACCCGCCACGATTCACCGCCTTTCGGAATCAATCCATGCTGACAATGAAAGCACAATGCGAAACCTGCCAGTGCATGCTGCCACCGGATGGGGAGGCGTATATCTGCTCCTATGAGTGCACCTACTGTGTGGACTGTTGCACCATCCACGGCAGTCGCTGCCCGAACTGCCAGGGGGAACTCGTGCGCCGCCCTCGCCGCCAGGAAGCCAGTAATGAAGAAGGGTGAGAGGGTTTTTCTGCCTGCGGGTGCCGGGTATCAACTGCCGTTGGACTGGTTTCCGGCGGCTGCACCTGCTTCCACGGTGGTGCTGATGCCGGCGCTGGGTATGGGCGCCCGTTTCTATCAGCCTCTGGCACGGGCGCTGCAGGCAAAGGGGCTCAATGTGGCCCTGTTGGAGCAACGCGGTCATGGTGACAGTCCCTGGCGTCCCTCCCGCAAGTGTGACTGGGGCTTTCGGGAACCCCTGGTGGATGAAATTCCGGCGGTGCTGGAATGGTTGGGGATAACTGTGCCCGGGCAATCAATATATTTGATGGGCCACTCTCTGGGAGGGCATTTTGCCGCCATGGCGGCGGGTCGTTATCCGCAACAGGTGGATGGCGTCATCCTGGCCGCCTGCGGCAGCCCCTGGATCGGTGGCTTCAGTGACAAGACGGCACGCCAGCTGAAGGTCCTGTGTCGGCTGATTCCGCCAGCCTGTGCTCTGCTTGGCTACTACCCGGGGAAACAGTTAGGTTTTGGGGGGCGAGAAGCCCGTACGCTGATGACCGACTGGCTGGCCGTGGCGAAAACCAACCGTTATCAGGCCAGCGGGTTGAGCGAGGATCTGGATAGCGATATTGCCACCTATCGCGGTCCGGTACTGTGCCTGCGCATGCAGGATGACCCGTTTGCCCCCCGTGATGCGGTGCATGCGGTGACGGACAAATTCATTCAGGCAGACGTTGAGCACCGGGTGCTCAACACCCAGGTGTTGGGTGACAAGGCTGACCACTTCCGTTGGGTGCGAACACCGGAGGCCGTTGCCGGGACGATTCTCGGCTGGTTACGTCAAATCCGGGAGGCGGCATGACGCCGTCTCCCGGTATCCTCAGTCCAGCACCATGATTGCCTGACCGGCATTGATCTGCTGGCCTTCCTGGCGGGCAATGGCAATCACCTTGCCGGATGCCGGGGCATGGATTTCGATCTCCATTTTCATGGATTCCAGAACAGCGACCACATCCCCTTCTTTCACGGTGTCACCTTCAGCCACATTCAGCTTCCAGATATTGCCGGCGGTGGGGGACTCTACCGGTGTGCCCTCGACTTCCTCTGCGCCGTTGTTCGCATCCAGATCCTGCTCGGACTGGAAGTGGATCTGGCCGCTTTCCACCCAGCGCTGCAGCTCTTCATCAAAGGCCTGATTGCGGGCCTCGGTGAACTGCGCAATATCCTGCTGGTTGTCATCCAGAAAACGCTGATACTCGCTCAGGTTGAAAGTGGTTTCCTCGATCTTGATGGGATATTCGCCCTTGGGGAAATCCCGGCGGATCTGGTTGAGTTCCTCGTGGCTCACCTCATAAAAGCGGATCTGGTCGAAGAAGCGCAGCAACCAGGGCTTGTCGAACGCCTCGGTCTTGCGGTAGCGGTTCCACATCTGCAGGGTGCGGCCCACGAACTGGTAGCCGCCGGGGCCTTCCATGCCGTACACACACAGGTAGGCGCCGCCGATACCCACGGAGTTTTCCGCGGTCCAGGTACGGGCCGGGTTGTACTTGGTGGTAACCAGACGATGGCGTGGGTCATAGGGGGTGGCCACCGGCGCACCCAGGTACACATCTCCCAGCCCCATCACCACATAGCTGGCACTGAACAGGATCTCCTTTACCTCATCGATGCTGTCCAGGCCGTTGATGCGGCGAATGAACTCCAGATTGGACGGACACCAGGGGGCGTCCTTGCGCACCGACTGCATGTACTTCTCGATGGCCTGATGGCAGGCCTCGTCATCCCAGCTCAGCGGGATATGC
The DNA here is from genome assembly GCA_036230225.1 of Pseudomonadota bacterium. Taxonomy (GTDB): domain Bacteria; phylum Pseudomonadota; class Gammaproteobacteria; order Pseudomonadales; family Alcanivoracaceae; genus Alcanivorax. Next base: position 15,165 of record JAZAJX010000211.1, read on the forward strand.
ACGATACGGGAGGGGACCTCCAGATCCTTCTTTTCCTGCAGGGCCCGTTCGGCGTCGGCCAGGGTTTTCAGCAGGGCATCACGGGGCAGCACCTGCGGGTCGAAATGGACCTGCAGGGAGCGAATCCCCGGGGTGAGTTCGATGACACCGTCGAGCTTCTGTTCTTCCAGCCACAGCATCAACGCATCGGCGCGGAAACGCAGGCGCAGGTCGAGCACCAGTGGACCGTATTCCACCAGCAGGTAACGATCCCCCGCAGCACGGTAGACCACGTCGACACCGACGTCGTCTTCCGACAAGGCGTCAAGAATCGGGGTGGTAATGGGCGCGGTTTCGACTTTTATGCTTGGCTCACGCAGTGTGCTGACACAGGCATCCTGCTCGGCAGCCAGGGCGTCGGCATCCTCAAGGCTGATGGCGTCAAAGCGCAGGGTGTCGCCGGCCTTCAGTTGGCCCAGTTTCCAGCGGTCGGCCAGTACCACGGTGGCCGGGCAGACAAACCCGCCCAGGGAAGGGCCATCGGGACCGAGGATCACCGGCATGTCACCGGTGAAGTCCACGGTGCCCACGGCATAGGCGTTATCGTGGATGTTGGACGGGTGCATACCGGCTTCACCGCCGTCGCTGCGTGCCCAGCCCGGCTTGGGGCCCACCAGGCGAATGCCGGTGCGGCTGGAGTTGTAGTGCACCTGCCAGTCCGCGGAAAAGAACATGGCCATGTCGTCGTCGGTGAAAAAGTCCGGGGCGCCATGGGGGCCGTAGATCACCCGCAGGGTCCACTGCTTGCCGAGTGATGGCTTGAGGTTGTCCGGGATGGCCGGTGCGGGGCTACTGCCGGTGTCTTTCGCAAAGTGCAGCACATCGCCGGTACGCAGGGCGCGGACACCGTGGCCGCCAAACTGACCCAGGGTAAAGGTGCTGCGTGAACCCAGATAGGGGGTGCATTGAATACCGCCAGCGATGGCCAGATAGGCGCGGGCGCCTTCGCCACGGACCTTGCCCAGCTTCAGGGTCTGGCCCGGTTGTACGGCAACGGCCTGATAGTTCGCCACGGGGGCGCCATCCAGGGTGGCCTGCATGTCGGCACCGGTGAGCGCAATGCGGGTTGCCTGGTTGAATTTCAGGGTTGGGCCGTTGAGGGTAAATTCCAGCCCGGCGGCATTTTCCTCGTTACCCAACAGGCGATTGCCGAGACGGAAGCTGAGGCTGTCAAAAGGTCCTGAGGGCGGCACGCCCACCGGCCAGTAGCCACTGCGGCCGGGGTAGTCCTGCACCGTGGTCATGGTGCCACCCGCGAGGACGTCCAGGGTGAAGGGGGCGTAGCGGAAATCGTTCAGGTAGCGGGTGGTCATGCGACCTTCCGCAAACACCGGGTCGGCGAGAATGGCGCGCACGTATTCCCGGTTGGTTTCGATGCCTTCCAGGGTGATGGCATCCAGTGTCTGGTCAAGAGCAGCCAGGGCGCTGTCACGGTCCGCTTCGTGGATGATCACCTTGGCCAGCATGGGATCGAATAGTGGTGATACGGTGAGTCCGGCGTCCACCCAGTGATCGATACGCAGTGCCTTGCCATCGGCATCGGGGAAGCTGACTGCGGTCAACAGTCCGGCGCTGGGCTGGAAATCCTTGTTGGGATCTTCCGCATAGACTCGCGCCTGGATGGAATGGCCTTTGGCCGTAAAGGGACCCAGGGAATCCAGTGCGGGCAGATCGCCGGCGGCGAGCTTGACCATCCACTCCACCAGATCCACACCGAAGATCTGTTCGGTGACACCATGTTCCACCTGCAGGCGGGTGTTCACTTCCAGAAAATAAAAGGCATTGGTGTCCTGGTCGAGAATGAATTCCACAGTACCGGCATTGCGGTACTGCACCGCTTCCATCAGTGCCCGGGCAGTGTCCTGTAATTCGCTTCTTACCTGGTCCGGCAGATTGGGGGCGGGGGTTTCTTCCAGCACCTTCTGGTGGCGGCGCTGGGCGGAGCAGTCGCGCTCGCCAAGGGTTACGGCCTTGCCCTTGCCATCACCAAACACCTGCACCTCGATATGACGGGCGCGGGCAATGTATTTTTCGATAAAGACGCCATCATTGGAAAAGTTGTTGGCGCTGAGTCGGCGTACTGAATCCCAGGCCTTGTCCAGACTCTCTGCGTTTTCACAGATCTGCATACCGATACCGCCACCGCCGGCGGTGCTTTTCAACATCACGGGGTAGCCAATCTCGTCAGCGGCTTTCAGGGCCGTGTCCTTGTCCGTGAGCAAGTCGGTGCCGGGTAACAGGGGCACGCCGGTTTTTTCGGCCAGGGCGCGGGCGGTGTGTTTGAGGCCGAAGGTATCCATCTGTTCGGGAGTGGGACCAATGAAGGCAATGCCACGGGCCTCACAGCCTTTGACAAAATCCGGGTTCTCACTGAGAAAACCGTAACCGGGGTGCACCGCATCCACCCCCTGCGCTTCCATCAACGCAAACAGTTTTTCCTGATTCAAATAGGTATCCCGGGCACTCCCTTCGCCCAGACAGAAGGCCTCGTCAGCGTGACTCACGTGCAGTGAATCCCGGTCCGCTTCGGCAAACACCGCCATGGCCTTTACGCCCAGCGATTGAAGGGTACGGGCCACACGGGTGGCAATGGCGCCGCGGTTGGCAATCAGAACCTTGTTGAACATGGCTGTCTTCTCTTGTGGTGCTGCCGCTTGGACAGATGACGGGTCGTCCCGCCTTTTAACCTTGGCCGCCGGGGTCGTCCCCGGGGAGATGACAATGACTCAGTTATTCCAGACCAGCACTTCAATGGGGGTCGGGTTGTAGCCGTTACACGGGTTGTTCAACTGTGGGCAGTTGGAAATCAGGATCACCGTGTCCATGCAGGCGGTCAGTTCCACGTACTTGCCTGGCGCAGAAATACCGTCTTCGAACGTCAGCCCGCCCTCGGCGGTCACCGGCACATTCATGAAGAAGTTGATGTTGTGGGTGATGTCCTGCTTGGCCAGATGAAATTCCGGATGTTCGTTGACGGCCAGCATCCAGCTGTCCCGGCAGGCGTGCATGCAGCGTTTTTCCAGATCGTAGCGCACCGTATTGCTTTCGGTGGCACAGGCGCCGCCGAGGGTATCGTGACGGCCGCAAGTGTCGGCCACGATCTCCAGCAACGGATTCATGCGGTTGCTCATCAGCGTGGTGTCGGCGGTGAGATAGACATTGCCCTGTTCACGAATGGTGTCCATGGCGCTGTAGCGTTCGGCGGGATCGGCGGCGCTGTAGAACAGGGTGTCGGCAGCCTGGTTGCCTTCCAGATCCAGCAGACGCACCGTCTGGCCTTTCTTGATGGTGCGGATGAAGTAATCACCGGCCGCCACCACTTCGCGGAAGCAGGCCTGTTCCGGTTGTCGTTGGCTTTCTTTGATCATGTTTCTGTCCTTGTAGCTTGCAGCTTCTTACAGCCCGAGGTGGTAGAGACGATTGTTTTCGAACGCGCGGCCGTTTTCCGGGCGGAAGTTCTTGCAGAAATCATCGTCCGTCACAGGCTCGGCTTTGAGCATCTCGATCTGCACCGGCTTCATGGGATATTCCGATGCCGGGTTCAGCGGATGCGGGCAGCTATGCAGAATCACCAGGGTGTCCATTTCGAAGCGCAGGGTGACGCTGGCACCGGCGCGTGCCAAAGAAGGATCGAACACCAGATTGCCTGCATCATCCGCCGCGACTTTGGAAAACAGGTTCAGGTTGGCGGCCATGTCCCTTTCGGTGAGGCCGTACTTGGCCAGTTCGGTAAGGAAGCTGTGTTCGCCACTCAAGGTCCATTCATTGTGGCAATCCTGGTAGGAGCGCACGGCGTACTTTTCTTTCAGGGTCTTTTCACTGAGGGTGCCGCACACCGTGTCATGCCAGCCAAAATCGTCTTCCACGATGGAGGCAAAGACATGGCCCATGTCGGAATAGAGACAGTTACCTTTGGTGAGTTTGAAGGTGTGCTGGCCCTTGAGGGTGTCCGGCGCGTTGTATTTCTCCAGCAACATTTCCGGGTTGTACATCAGCATGGAAAGGTTGGCGCCACCTTCCAGATCGGTGAAGCGCAGCTGCATGCCGCGGCGTACCCGCAGTGACCAATGGGCACTGCCGGGCAGGGTGGTGGTGTAAAGGCTTTTGCTCATGGTGACGTCCTCGGTTTTCCAGGTGTTTGTCACAGGATGTCGTTGAGAACGCGGCTGGTTTTGCCCACGTTCTGGTTGATGTTGCTCAGGGTGCCGCTGGCACAGTCACCGACCGGGAGGTCGTAGGTCACCCGGGCCCCGTAGGCCCCGGGGGCCTGGAGATCCAGCCTGGGGTTGTCGAACACCCACAACCGAGTGCCCAGCTAGAACCCTTCGGTGATGTCATGGGTGATCATGAAGACGGTGAGCTTCTGTTGTTTCCAGAGGCGTAGTACCAGCTTGTGCATGTCGGCCCGGATGCCGGGGTCCAGGGCGCCAAAGGGTTCGTCCAGTAGCAGGATGCGTGGCCGCTTTATCAGTGCCTGGGCCAGGGCCAGCCGTTGTTGCATGCCACCGGACAGTTCGTGGGGATACTTATCCGCTGCCTGGCCCAGGCCGACGGACTCCAGCATGTCCAGGGCTTCCTTGCGCAGCTGGCGGCGTTGCTTACCAAAGGCAATGCCCAGCCAGCGATTGCCCTGCAGCTCGCCGCC
>JAZAJX010000212.1:0-5031 GCA_036230225.1 Pseudomonadota bacterium
GGTGCTGTCTTCCACAAACAGGGTGACCAGCTTTTGCAGGCTGGGGGTCAGCCAGCCGGCATGCATGGCCAGTTTGGAGACCAGCTCCAGCAGCTCGTTATCATCTTCCCTGGCAGGGCTGTCCTCGGGGTCGTCGGTGATCTCCATGGTCTTGACGATGGCTTGCTCGCCGAGCGGAAAGGCAAAGAACTCGATGTGACGAAAGCGATCCTTCTCCTTTTCCACAAAGTCCATAGCCTCACGCAAAGGCAAGGTCCAGGTGTGCTCCTTGAGCCGGTAAGCGGGGGCATGGCGAAAGGTAATGTCGGTAACAATACCCAGGGCACCGACACTGCAGCAGGCGGCAAGGAAGCGGTCGCCATCACTGTGGTCCAGCGTCAGGCTGTCGCCATTGGGCAGCATCAGGCGAAGGGCCTCCACCTGCCCGGACAGGCTGGTGAGTCCGGTGCCGGTGCCGTGGGTGCTGGTGGCAATGGCGCCGGCCAGCGCCTGCAGGTTGATGTCGGGCTCATTGAGAAAACTGTGACCCAGGCTGTGGGCCTGGGCGCTGGCCATGGCCAGCCGGGTGCCGCCGCCCCAGGTAAAGCGTTCGCCGTCTTGCTGGCGCAGTCCGGCCATGGCTTCCAGCGAAATCAGGGTATCGTCCGTGGGCACCACGGCGCTGAACGAATGGCTGCCACCAAATGCACGCAGGCCTGCGTCACTGGCGGTGACGGCGTTGCGTAATGCCGCTTCATCACGGGGAAACAGCAATTGAGCGGGGTTGGCGGTCTGGTTCCCGGACCAGTTCTGCCACTTGGCAGCGGGCTCGGACTCTTGTGCCATCAGTCGCTGGGGCGCCAGCGCACCCACTGCACCCGCGCTACCCAGCGCCTTCAGAAAACCGCGTCGATCAATGGAATCAAACAGTGCCATGCGCCATCCTTGTTCTTATTTGGCACGATCGTACAACAAAGGCGGTTAACAGTGAATAGTTAACAGTGAACAGCGGCGCGATTGCGCGTCGTTGTTATTGCGATGAAAGTGCCCGCGACGTGAATTTGGGGCGTGCCTCACGCGTTAAAAAGCAAAGAAAAAACGTGACACGTTATGCGGCTCGCGCAGCCTTCACTGTTCACTGTTCACTGTTCACTGTTCACTGTTCACTGTTCACTGTTCACTGTCGATGCCGAGACTCTCCCACATCGCATCCACCTTCTCCTTGACCGCCTTGTCCATGCTGATAGCGCGGCCCCATTCGCGGGTGGTTTCGCCGGGGAGTTTGCTGGTGGCGTCCAGGCCCATCTTGGAACCCAGGCCGGCCACCGGGGAGGCGAAATCGAGATAGTCGATGGGGGTGTTTTCGACCATCACGGTATCGCGGGCCGGGTCCATGCGAGTGGTGATGGCCCACATCACATCTTTCCAGTCGCGGGCATTCACGTCGTCGTCGCAGACGATCACGAACTTGGTGTACATGAACTGGCGCAGGAACGACCACACGCCCATCATTACGCGCTTGGCATGGCCGGGGTACTGCTTCTTCATGGTCACGACTGCCATGCGGTACGAGCAGCCTTCCGGGGGCAGATAGAAGTCCACGATTTCCGGGAACTGCTTTCGCAAAATCGGCACGAAAATTTCGTTCATGGCTACGCCCAGCACCGCGGGCTCGTCCGGTGGGCGGCCGGTGTAGGTGCTGTGGTAGATCGGGTCGCGACGGTGCGTGATGCGTTCTACGGTGAACACCGGGAACCGCTCAACTTCATTGTAGTAACCGGTGTGGTCACCGAATGGACCCTCATCGGCCATTTCATCCGGGTAGATATGCCCCTCGAGGACGAATTCCGCGCTAGAAGGCACCTGCAGATCGTTGCCGATGCATTTCACCAGTTCGGTTTTGGAGCCGCGCAGCAGGCCGGCGAAGGCATACTCGCTGAGCGTGTCCGGAACCGGGGTGACGGCACCAAGAATGGTGGCAGGGTCGGCGCCCAGGGCAACCGAGACCGGGAACGGCTCGCCGGGATGCGTTTGCTGCCATTCCTGGAAATCCAGGGCGCCGCCACGGTGGCTCAGCCAGCGCATGATCAGTTTGTTGCGGCCGATCAGTTGCTGGCGGTAGATGCCCAGGTTCTGGCGTTCCTTGTGGGGGCCACGGGTAATCACCAGCGGCCAGGTGACCAGTGGGCCAGCATCGCCGGGCCAGCAAGTCTGGATCGGTAGCTGGTACAGATCCACCTCGTCGCCTTCCAGGACCTTTTCCTGGCAGGGGCCGCTGCTGGACACCTTGGGCGACATGCTCAATACCTTGCGGAACACCGGCAGTTTTTCCCAGGCGTCGCGGAAGCCTTTGGGGGGCTCCGGTTCTTTCAGAAACGCCAGCAGTTCGCCGAGCTCTCGCAGCTCTTCCAGTGACTCCCGGCCCATGCCTAGCGCCACCCGGCGTTCGGTGCCGAACAGGTTGCCCAGCACCGGGGTGCCGAACCCTTTCGGATTTTCGAACAGCAAGGCCGGGCCACCTGCGCGCAGGGTACGGTCGCAGATTTCGGTCATTTCCAGATTTGGGTCCACCGGCACGGTGATGCGTTTGAGTTCCCCGCGCTGTTCCAGCTGGGTAATGAAGTCACGCAGATCGCGGTATTTCATGGCGTTCCTTGTTGGTAGGGTGCACCGGAAGGTTGTGTGGCGAGTATAGCAGGGTGGGGAGGTAAGCTCTCAGCTCTCAGCTGTGAGCTACAAGCTACAAGCTACAAGCTACAAGCTACGCTTGGTTGGAAGGGCAAACCCAAAATAGTTCCGGTTTTTTTAGAAGAACGGAAACGCCATCCAGATCGTTGAGTTCGGCGCCAATAAATAACCTGAGCACGTCGTAGGAACGTAGCGCAGCCCCGAAGGGGTGAGCGAAGCGAATAACCATGCTCGCATGGCGATCCGAGTCTAAACGAGGGAGGGATTCCAGAAACACATCCAGAAACCCGCCAGATATAAAGGGTGAGAAAAATCCCAACGGCCTCCCCCCGGACAAAAAAACAAAGACAGAATCTTTCCTCGCCTAGGCTTGGATCGCCATGCAAGCATGGCTCCTACAATCCCACTCCCGAGCCACCACCGACCACCGGGACGCCAATAAAACAAAAACCCCGCCGGGGCGGGGTTTTGCATATTGCGAGGTGCATGCTGTGTGCCAGCGCCTCTTATTTGCGCTTCATGGACTCGAAGAATTCCAGGTTGGTCTTGGTCTGCTTCATGCGGTCGATAAGGAATTCCATGGCGCCGATTTCGTCCATGGGATGTAGCACCTTGCGCAGGATCCACATCTTTTGCAGTTCATCTTCGCCTACCAGACGCTCTTCGCGACGGGTGCCGGATTTCTTGATGTTCATGGCCGGGAATACGCGTTTTTCTGCCACCTTGCGATCCAGGTGCAGCTCCATGTTGCCGGTGCCCTTGAACTCTTCGTAGATCACTTCGTCCATCTTGGAACCGGTGTCGACCAGGGCGGTGGCGAGGATAGTCAGGCTGCCGCCTTCCTCGATGTTTCGCGCGGCACCGAAGAAGCGCTTGGGCTTTTCCAGGGCGTGGGCGTCGACACCACCGGTGAGTACCTTGCCTGAGCTGGGCTGTACCGTGTTGTAGGCACGGGCCAGACGGGTAATGGAATCCAGCAGGATCACTACGTCTTGCTTGTGCTCAACCAGTCGCTTGGCGTTCTCAATCACCATCTCGGCCACCTGAACGTGACGGGCCGGGGGCTCGTCAAAGGTGGACGCCACCACTTCACCGCGCACGGTTCGTGACATTTCAGTCACTTCTTCCGGGCGCTCGTCGATGAGCAGCACGATCATGTGGGTTTCGGGATTGTTGCGGGCGATGGACTGGGCGATGTTCTGCAGGAGCATGGTCTTACCGGCTTTGGGCGGGGCCACGATCAGGCCGCGCTGCCCTTTGCCAATCGGGGCCACCAGATCAATCACCCGGGTGGTGATGTCTTCGGTGGAGCCGTTGCCGATCTCCATGACCAGACGCTCGGTGGGGAACAGGGGCGTCAGGTTTTCAAACAGGATCTTGTTCTTGGCGTTTTCCGGCTTGTCGAAGTTGATCTCGTTGACCTTGAGCATGGCGAAGTAGCGTTCGCCATCCTTCGGGGGCCGGATCTTGCCGGAAATGGTATCGCCGGTACGCAGATTGAAGCGGCGAATCTGGCTCGGGGAGACATAGATGTCGTCCGGGCCTGCCAGGTAGGAACCTTCGGCGGAACGAAGGAAGCCGAAGCCGTCCTGCAGGATTTCCAGTACGCCGTCACCATAAATGTCGGAGCCATTTTTGGCAGCGCGTTTAAGGATGGAAAAGATGACGTCCTGCTTGCGGGTTCTTGCCAGGTTCTCGAGGCCGAGTTCTTTGGCAATGTCCAGAAGTTCTCCAATCGGCTTCTGCTTCAGTTCAGAAAGATTCATTGGCGGTCTGTTTTGGTCTTGGATGAATGAGAGGATGCACCACCTGCGGTGCCGCAGTTGTTATGAAAATCCGGTTATTTCGGAATCTGGCCCGGCAAGCCTAGAGGGCCATCAGGAATAAAAGGTAACCAGAGGTTCCGAAGGACTTACTAAAAGGAGGTGCTTGACTTAGAGCTGGTTCTGGAATCTACCACTCTGACAGGGGGCTGTCTATAGGTGGCTGACAGTAACCTCCCGGCCAGTTGACCGGGGGTTACAGAGGGGTGCCCGGATATTACAGCGTGCTGTCCAGGAAAGCGGTCAGCTGGCTCTTGGACAGGGCGCCCACTTTGGTGGCTTCGACGTTACCGTTTTTGAAGACACTCAGGGTTGGGATGCCGCGAACCCCATATTTCTTGGGGGTTTCCGGGTTGTCGTCAATGTTGATCTTGGCAATGGTCAGCTTGCCTTCGTACTCGCCGGCCAGCTGTTCCAGGATCGGCGCGACCATTTTGCAGGGGCCACACCACGGTGCCCAGTAATCGACCAGCACAGGGCCGTCTGCATTGATGACCTGGGCTTCGAAGTCCGCGTCGGTCACATTGATAATCTCGCCGCT
>JAZAJX010000213.1:0-16375 GCA_036230225.1 Pseudomonadota bacterium
CAGGAAGTGTTTCGTGCCATCGGCCGGCTCAGCCATTCCAATGTGACGGTACTTATCAATGGCCAGTCAGGCACCGGTAAGGAGCTGGTGGCGCGGGCCCTGCATCGTCATTCCATGCGCCGTGAGAAAAATTTTGTTGCCCTGAACATGGCGGCGATCCCCAAGGACCTGATCGAATCCGAACTTTTCGGGCACGAGAAGGGCGCCTTTACCGGTGCCAACAACCAGCGGGTCGGGCGTTTTGAGCAGGCTAACGGTGGCACCTTGTTTCTCGATGAAATTGGAGACATGCCGCTGGAAGCGCAAACGCGATTGTTGCGGGTATTACAGGAAAGCGAATTTTACCGCGTGGGTGGCACTACGCCGATCCATGTGGATGTCAGGATCATCGCGGCCACGCACCAAGACCTGGAGCGGCTGGTGAAGGAAGGGGACTTCCGTGAGGATTTGTTCCACCGCCTGAATGTGATCCGCATCCATATTCCGCGTCTGGCGGAACGCCGCGAGGACATTCCCCGTCTGGCCAACTACTTTCTGCAGCGCGCGGGTAACGAGCTGGGTGTGGAGCCCAAAGTGCTGCACAAGGATACCGAGAAATACCTTTCTGCCCAGGGGTGGCCGGGCAATGTCCGGCAACTGGAAAACACCTGCCGCTGGCTGACGGTGATGGCATCTGGACGCGAAGTGCTGGTGGATGACCTGCCGCCGGAGCTGAAAGAGGGAGGGGCGGCCAAGGGGCCGGATGTCAGCGGTGACTGGCTCAAATCTCTGCGAAACTGGGCCGATCGGGCCCTGTCGCAAGGGGAAAGAGGGATTCTGGAGCAGGCGGTGCCGGGCTTCGAGCGCACTATGATCGATGTTGCCCTGCAGCACACCGGTGGACGCAAACGGGATGCGGCCGCCCTGCTGGGGTGGGGCCGAAATACCCTGACCCGCAAGATCAAGGAACTGGATATGGAAAGCCAGTTGAGCAGTGGCGACGAAGATTGAAAGGCAGTAAACAGTGAATAGTTAACAGTTCGCGGGTCTGGATTCCCGGTTCTGCAACGCAAGAGGCCGCGCCCATACTGTGGGCGCGGCCTCTTGCGTTGGTAATCACAGAGTCTCAATCGCGGACAGTTCACTGTTCAGTCCCTAAGTCCGTTCGCTGTCAGCCCCTCAATCTTCCACTCGCCGTCTTCGCGCCAGTCGCTCACCACCCTGTAGCTGTCGGCGTTGTCGGGCATGACGCCCTGGCCGCCCCAGGCGAAGGCGGTGAAGGTGACGCGGGCATGGCTTTGTGTGATCGGGTCCACGTCAATATCAATCTGGGTGAGCGCGATCTGGCGTTTCGGATAACGCAGAAAGGTTCCCATCAGCAGGCGCCGCAGTTCGTCGCGTTGCAGATCATGGTTGCCGTGTCGGACCGCTGCCGGGTCGGTCAGAGCATCCAGTACCGCCCCGGTGTTGCCAGCTTCAATGGCCGTTTCAAGATCCTCCAGCGCTTCAAGAATAGCTTGTTCCGGTGGGGTTTGGCTGCAGCCTGCGATCAATAGTTGCAGGGTAAAAAGCACAAGGTATGCTGAAAACTTTCTGCGGATAAGTGCAGCTCTCATGGCGTTATTTCCCATGCCGGACAAGTATCGGCAGTCTCTGGTGTCGGTGGGGCAGGGGCATCGACTTTACGTGGAAGAAAGCGGTAACCCGGATGGTGTTCCTGTCGTGGTTCTGCACGGCGGTCCGGGGGGCGGCTGCTCTCCCTCTATGCGCCGTTTTTTCGATCCCCGGCGATTCCGCATTATTCTGTTTGATCAGCGCGGCAGTGGTCAAAGCCAACCTTTCGCGGCGACCCGGCACAATACTACCGCCCATCTGGTTGCTGACATGGAGTGCTTGCGCGAAACACTGGGTATCGAGCAATGGCGGGTGTTTGGCGGTTCCTGGGGGGTGACGCTGGCGTTGGCCTACCTGGCGGCGCACCCTCACCGGGTGGCCGGGATGGTACTGCGTGGGGTTTTTCTTTGTCGGCAACAGGATCTTGACTGGCTGTATGCGCCTCACGGCGCGGCCAGATTGTTCCCGGATGCCTGGCATGCCTTGCTGGCTCAGGCGCCGCCGGGGCCGGGCAACTTGCTGCAGCGCTATCATCAGGGGTTGCAGGGCGAGGAGGGCCGACGTTATGCCCGTAGCTGGTGTAACTGGGAATCCACGCTGGCGTTGACGTCCATACTGCCGCTGGAAGATGCCAGTGATGATGAGTTTTGCATGGCTATGCAGGAAACCCATTATTTTCTTCACCAGGGTTTTTTGCCAACCCCGTTGCTGACGCGCTGTGCCGGTTTGGCGGTGCCGGTAGAGATTGTGCACGGCACCCGTGATTTTGTCTGCCCTGCCGATCAGGCGCATGCCTTGCACAGCGCATTGCCACAGAGTCGTCTGCACTGGGTCGAGGGAGGCAGTCACTCTTCCTCGGACCCCGCCATTGCCGATGCATTGGTAGACGCGGTGAAACGATTGGAAACGAGGATTAACGATTGAAAGTATTGTTGCAGCGTGTCAACGAGGCATCGGTGACGGTGTCCGGCGATTGTGTTGGCCAAATTGGCAAAGGCTTGTTGTTGCTGGTTGGGATTGAGGCGGGGGATGATGATGCCACGGTGGTGCGAATGGCAGAGCGTACGGTGGGGTATCGGATCTTTGCAGATAGTGACGACAAAATGAATCTGGATGTGCGCGATATCGGTGGGGATATCCTTGCCGTTTCCCAATTCACCCTGGCTGCAGATACCCGCAAGGGCAGGCGTCCCAGCTTCAGCAATGCGGCACCGCCGGAGCAGGGCGAAAGATTGTATCAGCAATATATCCGGGCGCTGATGGCGCATGGCGTCACTGTAGAATGCGGGGTCTTTGGTGCCGATATGCAGGTTCACCTGGTCAATGATGGCCCCGTCACATTTCTTCTCGCATCATGACACGGGTTTTTCAATTGTATTGCAAAGGCCTCCGCCTTGTTTATGATGAAGTCTGTTGCCTGAATCAGGGTGACGGGGAGAGCACCCGCAGTCACACTGCTATTGGACTGGATACCAGCCCGGTGCTGCGAAGTATCCCCAGGGACGATATATAAAAACTTGGAGGTATCTCAGGATGAAAAAGACGCTTATTGCTGCCGCTCTGCTTGGCGCTTCCACTTCTGCCATGGCCGTTGCTCCGGGTGGTCCCGGTTGTGGCTGGGGCAACATGTTGTTCGAAGGCAAGTCCGGTCTGCCCATGCACTTGCTGGCGACCATTGTGAACGGCACCTCCGGTAACGCCACTTTCGGTATGACTACCGGTACCAACGGGTGTGACACCAATGGCTCCCTGACCTACAGCGGCCAGAGCCTGCTGGGCATGACGGGCGTGATGGAAGAAGTGGCCCAGGACATGGCTACCGGTGAAGGTGAAGCCCTGACTGCACTGTCGGTGTCCATGGGTATTGAGACGGGTGATCGCGCACGTTTCAATGCCGTTATGCACGAAAACTTTGCTGTTATCTTCCCGCATCAGGACGTGACTGCAGAGGAAGTCATGGCCAGCATCACTGATGTCATGAAGCAGGACGAGAGCCTGTCCAAATATCTGGCCTAAAAGCGTTCATTACGCTTCCCAACAAGCCCCGCCAAACGGTGGGGCTTTGTTTGTCTGACTACCTGCCCGAATGACGGAACCCCCATGCGCACTGGATTGCTTTGTGTGCTGCTGTGCTGGATCGTACCGGCGTTGGCCGCGAACTCTCTGCCTGAACTTGCCAATTCCCCGCGCTGGCAAGCGCTGATGCATATCAACCCCGGTGCCACGTTGCGTGACAGAGGGCGAAGTTATATCGATGACGACAGCTATTTCCTGGCAGACAATGGCAAGCAGGACCCTCTGGCTGAATTAACGGCAACGGTTGCTGCACTGGAGCCTGCCGCTGCCCCTGCCCGCTGCCGTTTTCCTGCCCGTTACCGTTTTCTGGCGGAGCATCTCGACTGGCAGCATGCGTCTCCCTTTGGCCATTGTGAGGCATATTCCGAGTGGCGTTCTGCGGTGCAGGCGTCACGGGTTGTTCTGGTCTTTCCGGCGGCTTACCTCAACAGTCCATCTTCCATGTTTGGGCACACTCTGTTGCGACTGGACCAGGGAAAGGACAGTGCGGTATGGCTGTCTTGGGCGGTGAACTTTGGAGCGGTTTCCACCGGCGCAGACAATTCCCTGTTTTATATTTACCGGGGGCTGGCCGGTGGGTACCCGGGACGCTTTGCGTTGGTGCCATATGTGCAAAAAATTCAGGAATACTCCCACATGGAAAATCGTGACATGTGGGAGTACACCCTGGATCTGGATCAGCAGGAAATTGACTGGTTGATTGAGCACCTGTGGGAGCTCAAGGACATCAACTTCGATTACTATTTTTTCGACGAAAATTGCTCCTTCCGGTTGCTGGAACTGGTGGAGGTGGCCCGCCCCGATTCCCGCTTGCTGACCGAGCTGCGATTTGCGGAAGTGCCGGTCAATACCATCCGTGCCCTGGATGAACGCGGTCTGGTGAGTGGTCGTCATTATCGGCCCTCCAAGGCCGTGGAGCTGGACAATCTGCGGCGCAGCATGACACCGGCTCAGCAGGTACTGGCCAGGCGGCTGGCAGATGCGCCGGCTCTGCTGGAATCTGATGACTTCCAGCGCGCTGCCCCGCGGGATCAGGCGCTGATGGTGACCACGGCCTACCGATACCTGCGCCTGCAAAACCGTAAGGGAGCGCGAGACCCCAAGGTGGCCAAGGACTCCTTCACCCTGCTGACAAAAATGAATCAGCTGCCGCCCGTGGACGTCCCTGTTACCGAGAACCCCGAGCCTCCGGAATCCGGACACGGTACCCAGATGTTGGCACTGTCGGGTGGTCAGCGTGACGGGGAATGGGACTTCGGCGAGTTGAGTTATCGCCTGACCTACCACAATCTGCTGGATAACGGTTACGGTTTTCTGCGGGGCGCGCAGATTGAGGGCATGGGGCTGACCTTGCGTAGCACGGAGTCCGGTGACCCGAAGCTGGAGGCGCTGGATGTCGTCAGCATTCGCTCACTGGCGCCGCGCAATCGTTTTAGCAAACCTCTCAGCTGGTATGTGGAGGGTGGCCTGGAGCGGGCCTGGGCGGGGCGGCGACGATTGGTCCGTTTCGTCCAGGGGGGTGCCGGTGGCAGCTGGGCCATAGGGAATTGGCAGCCATACCTGTTAACCAGCCTGCGAATGGAAAATAATAGCGAGTTCGACACCTTCCTGACCCCTGGGGCCGGCCTGGACGCCGGTCTGCTCTACCAGCGCGGCAACTGGCAGTGGCAAGTGGGGAGTGTGGGGCATTATTTTACCAATGATACTTACCGCCATACCTCGGAACTGGCTGTGCAATGGGCCTTCGCCCGCCAGCACGGTCTTCGGGCGTCGCTGAGCCGGGAAGGCTGGCGCGGGGATGGCGTTAACGAGTTCAAACTGCAATGGCGATGGTATTTCGACTGATTCTGCTTGCGAGCCTGTTCTCAGGGCTGGCCGGCTGCAGCAAGCTGTTTTTCTACCCTATGGAGCCCTGGGTACAGAACCCGGAAAACCAGGGGTTGAAATACGACGATGTGGTGCTGATTCATCCTCGGGGTCTGCGTCTGCATGGCTGGTGGTTACCGGCGGCTGGCGAGGGGCATGTGCGCGGGACCGTCTATTTTCTGCACGGCAATGCCCAGAACATCAGCACCCATCTGGCTAATGTTCAGTGGCTGCCCGAGCGTGGCTACAATGTCTTCCTGCTCGATTATCGCGGTTATGGCCTGTCAGAGGGGGAGCCTGCCTTGCCGGCTGTGCTGGAGGATGTGCAACTGGGGTTGGACTGGCTACGTAATGTGAAAGCGGCGGAGGGGCCGCTGACCGTGTTTGGTCAGAGCCTGGGAGGTGCTATGGCCACGACGGTGTTGGGTCGGGAAAGCAACCAGGGAGCGGCAGAGTGTGTGGTGCTTGAGGCAGCCTTCGCCAGTTATCGCGGTATTACCAGCGATGTCATGAAGAAGAGCTGGTTGCTGTGGCCTCTGCGCTGGCTGGTGGTCCCGGCCATGCCGGGCAAGGTCCTTGACCCTGAGGCGCGGATTGCCGGGCTCTCACCGACGCCGTTGCTGGTCATGCACAGCGAAGATGATCCCATTATTCCCTATGACCATGGCAAGCGGTTGTTTGCCGCCGCTGCCGAGCCGAAAACGTTTCAGCGTTTGCGCGGCGGACATATCGAAAGTACCCGGGATCCTGCTGTACAGCAGCGCATGGTGAACTTCCTGCAGAGCAATGGTTGTGCCGCACCGGCACCCACGCCACCGGCCCGTGATAACGGCATGGATGGCACGGCTCCATTGCCGTTGCCGCCTGCGCCAGCCGGGAATAATGGCTACCGGTTTTGACGAAAGCCGGCTGCTGGGCACGACATAGACAGTGTCGCGTACGGTGGATTTAGGTGGCAAGCAGTAAACCGCCATAGGGGCGGGAGAAGTGCTCGATCAGGTTGGTCTGGTGGATTTTCGCCTTCCGGCTCATCTACTCCGCGGGTCAGGTCGCGTCTTGCTGCTTCTGCTTTTCCCGGCGAAGCAGTCGTGCCGCTAACAGTCCCACCTCGAACAGAAACCACATGGGTATCGCCAGCAGCGTCTGGCTGATCACGTCCGGTGGGGTCAGCAGCATGCCCAACACGAAGCAGCCCACCACCACATAGGCCCGGGCCCCGGCCAACTTTTCTACGGTGGTGGCGCCGGTGCTGACCAAAAGCACGATGGCGATGGGTAGCTCGAACGCCAGTCCGAACGCCAGAAACAGCGCCAGTACGAAATCCAGATAGCTGCTGATGTCAGTGGTGACGGCGACGCCTTCCGGGGCGATGGCAGTGAAAAACTGGAACATCAGCGGGAAGACCACGAAGTAGGCAAAGGCGGCGCCTGCATAGAACAGCAATACGCTGCTGGCCAGCAACGGCACGGCCAGCCGTTTTTCATGGCGATACAGGCCCGGTGCCACAAAGGCCCAGGCCTGATGAAGGATAAAGGGCATGGCCACGAAGATGCTCAGGTAGAGGGTCAGCTTGAAAGGGGCCAGGAAGGGTGCGGCCACGCCGGTGGCTATCATGCTGGTGCCTTCCGGCATGGCCTGCATCAGGGGTTTGGCGACCAGGGTGTAGAGTTCCCGGGAAAAGTAGAAGAGACCCAGGAAGACCAGGAAAATGGCGGCCATGGCCTTGAGCAGGCGATTGCGCAGCTCCAGCAAGTGGGCAATGAGTGGTTGGCCGGAATCGTTGCTGGCGTCAGTCATGGCGCGGGGAATCCTGGTTCTTCTCGCTGTCGTCCTGGACCTGAGATTGAGGTTCACGGGGGCGGCGGGCCTTGGCGATCTGTTCCGGGCTCAACAGGCTCTCCTTGGCTTCGCGGATACTGTCTTCATCCAGCCCCATCTCCCGCATCTGTTTCTCCATGCGTTCACGCATGTCCTGGGTCACGGCTTCCCGTTCCAGCTCGTTCTTCAGATGATTGAAGGTGGAGCGGGCGCGACCTACCCAGTGGCCCAGGGTGCGCGCCACCGTGGGTAACCTTTCCGGGCCCAATACCACCAGACCGATGATGAAGATCAGGGTCAGTTCGGCAAAGCCGATATCGAACATGGAAACCTCTTAATGCAAGGGGGGCTCTGAGGCCTCAGGCCTGGTCCTTGTCCTTTTCGGTTTTCTGCTGGTCGCTGGCGCTCTTCTCATCCTCGGCAAGACGTTTTTGGTCTTGTTCGTCCTCTCCGTCTTTCATGGCGTTCTTGAAGCCTTTTACTGCGCCACCCAGGTCGCCGCCGATATTGCGCAGTTTCTTGGTACCGAATAGCAGGACCACGATGGCCAGAAGGATCAGTAACTGCCAGATGCTGATGCCGGAAAACATGTTATCTCTCTCCGATAAGTTAGGGCGTCGCGGCCCGTCAGTGCTTGCTGCCGCGGGCGGCTTTCTCGTCGTGGCCGGACAGGCCGAAGCGACGCTCCAGTTCTGCCAGAACCTTGTCCGGGTGTTCTCCCAGTTTGGCCAACATGACCAGGCTATGGAACCACAAATCCGCGGTTTCGCTGATGAGCGCCTGGTGGTCGCCGCTGACTTCAGCATCCCGGGCGGCAAGGATGGTTTCGACCGCTTCCTCGCCCACCTTTTCCAGGATCTTGTTCAGGCCCTTGGCGTACAGGCTTGCCACATAGGAGCTGTCCGGATCGGCGCCCTTGCGGGATTCCAGCACCTGGTGGAGCTGGCTGAGAATATCTGACATAGCGTTCGCACTTTCTCTCTGGCCGGCACGGGTGGCTGTCACAGGATGCCGGCAAATCATTCACGGTGCCGCCTAAGCGGCCCCACAGTCTAGCGCCGCCAGCTCCAGCTCACCAGCAGCACGGTCGCCGCGGCCAGTGGCCAGCTGAAATGGGGCGTGGCGAGCCAGACGGCAGTGCCGGCACAACCCAGCCCGGCCAGGCCGGCAAACAGCTTGTGGCGGTGACGCACCAGCGCCTGTTCGAAACGGGCTTCCAGGTGGTCCTGCTGGTAGGGCAGGTCGCGCAAGGTTTCCAGACCATCGCGCAGCAGATCGGGCATGTCGGGTAGCTGTGCGCTCCATTCCGGCAGCCGGTTCTGCAGTTTTTTCAGGGTGGCGCTGGGGCCGTATTCGGCCAGCATCCAGGCTTCCAGCAGCGGGCGGCCGGTGCTCCAGATGTCCAGCTGCGGGTAGATGCTGCGCCCCAGCCCCTCGATATGTACGAGGGTCTTCATCAGCAGGATGTACTGCACCGGCATTTCAATATGGTAGTTGCGGGCCAGATCAAAAAGCTTCATCACCAGAGGGGCAAATTCCAGCTGATCCAGCTGGGCGGAACGGACCGGTTCCACCAGGTCGATCACGGCCCGCTCGAAGCGAGGCCGGTCAATGGGCGCCCGGTTCCAGCCTGCTCGGATCACCGCGTCCACCAGCCCGCTGTAATCCTCGCGCATGACGGCCAGGACCATGCGGCCCAGCACATTGAGATCTTCCTTCGACAGGCGTCCGGCAATGGCAGCATCCACCGCCATATACTGGGGGGACTCCGGGTGCTCCGGATTGACGAAGATGTTGCCCGGGTGCATGTCCGCATGAAATAAATTGAAGCGGAATACCTGGGAGAAAAAGATCTCCACGCCCCGTTCGGCCAACACTTTGGGGTCGATGCCGGCGGCCTTGATGCGTTCGATATCATTGACCGGGATGCCGTGGATGCGGTCCATGATGATGACGGTGGAGCTGGATAGCGCCAGGTGAATCGCCGGGATATACAGCAGCGGACTGAACAGGAAGTGACGACGCATGGCCTCGCTGTTGCGGGCCTCGGCGCTCAGGTCCAATTCGCCGAGAATGATGTCGCGGTAATCCTGCACCACCCGGGCCGGGCGGAAGTAGCGGGCATCACGCCATAGCCGCTCCAGCCAGCGCGCGCCGAAGGCCATGACCTTCAGATCCCGTTCCACCACCGGGCGGATGGTGGGGCGCAATACCTTGGCAACCACCTGCTGACCATTGTGCAGGGTAGCGGCATGGACCTGGGCGACGGAGGCTGCCGCCATGGGGGTGGTATCGAACTCGCGGAACACATCCTCAAAAGGCTGGTTGAGGCTGGCTGCCACCAGATCCCGAGCCTGTTGCCCGTCGAATGGCGGCACCTGGTCCTGCAGGCGGGCCAGCGCGGCGGTCCATTCCGGGGGCAGCATATCCTGACGGGTGGCCAGCAATTGGCCGAACTTGATGAAGATGGGACCCAATTGTTCCAGGGCCTTCTGGAGGCGCTCCCCCTCGCTGAGTTTGCCCGTGCCCAGCCAGCTGGAGGGCAGCAGGAAAGACAGTCCCAGCAGGACATTGCGGAGCGGATGAGCAGGCAACAGGGCAAGCAGTCGGTAGCGGCACACCACGTGGGTGACCACCAGAATACGGGTAATGGGCAGCATTAGTCCGACGTGCTCCCGTGATCGTTCGTGCCGCTCCGAGCCGCACGTAGACGCTGGATACGCGCATCCAGTCGATCCACATCCATGCGCAGCTCATCCACATCCTGCCCGAATTCGTAGACGTCCCGGCGTCCCGGCGTCAGCCCGGATTCGTTGCCCACATAGTCGGCCAGCTGTTCGCTGAGACGGCCGGCGGCCTGGCGGGCCCAGCCAAACAGGCGGCGGGCACTGTAATCCAGCTGTTGGGCAAGCTCCGAGCCGGTCACCGGCTCCAGAATGGCACCCCAGTCGATGTGCAGTTCACGGGCCAGTTGCTGCATTTCCTGCAGCAGCTCCCGGTTGCCGCTGATGTCTACCGGTCCCCCGATCACGCCGGGGCGGGTGTTCCAGTTCAACAGCAGGGAGGCCAGGTCCATGGGGCTGCCCTTGACGGTCACGTCCGCAGTGGCATCACTGCGGTGATACAGCTCCACCCCGTCTTCCACGATCAGGGCATAGATGGCCAGGGGCGGCAGGGAAACCTCGATGGCCAGCAGACGTCCGGCGTGGACGGCCAGCTTGTCGGCGCTGGCCGGATCGGAGCGCAGGGCGGTATTGATGGCCCGCTCTACCGTGGCAAGCGCCGTGGTGGAGAGCAGACCGGGGGAGCGGGACTGGTCGCGCAAACTCATCAGAACTTGAACCCTCGATGCAGGGCAACGATGCCACCCAGCATGTTGAAGTATTCGGTGCGGGCAAAGCCGGCCTGATCCATCATGCCCTGGAGGGTATCCTGATCCGGGTGCATGCGGATGGATTCCGCCAGGTACTGATAGCTGTCGGCATCGTTGACGATCAGCTTGCCCAACTTGGGCCAGACGGCGAAGGAGTAGGCGTCATAGGCCTTGGCCAGGGCCTTGTTGGTGGGCGTGGAAAACTCCAGCACCAGAAGACGGCCGCCGGGTTTCAGTACCCGCAGCATGGAGCGCAGGGCGGCATCCTTGTCGGTGATGTTGCGCAGGCCGAAGGCGATGGTGATGCAATGGAAGCTGTTGTCTTCGAAGGGCAGGCATTCGCCGTTTACCTGGGTCACCTGGGTGTTATGGCTGCAGCCGGCATCGAACAGGCGGTCGCGGCCCACGGCCAGCATGGCGTCATTGATGTCCGCCAGCACGACCTGGCCGGTTTCGCCCACCAGCCGGGAAAACTTGATGGCCAGGTCGCCGGTGCCGCCGGCCAGGTCCAATACCTTGTGCCCGGGACGTACGCCGGCAAGCTCGATGGTCATGCGCTTGAGGATGCGATGGCTGCCCATGGAGATGAGGTCGTTCATCACATCGTATTTGCCCGCCACCGAGCGGAATACGCCGGCCACTTTCTGTTGCTTTTCCTGCCACGGCACCTGCTGGTAACCGAAGTGGGTGACCTTGGTCTCGTCGTTCATGTCAGTCCTCGAAGGGGGCCGGATGATGATGGTAGACCTTCTGCATGATGGTCTCTTCCCGAGCGGCCAGCTGCTCCAGCAGCAGCCCCACGCTGGGGACGGGCTTCATCACCCGGAAGCTGCGATCCATGAAATCATACAGGTTCGCAAAGCCCGCCGCATGGGCCGGTTTGCGCACCATGCGGAACGTCGTCTGTATCATGCGTGAGCGAATATACCGGTCCAGATGATGGCCGAGTTCTGCGACCAATTGTAACTGGCGCTGACGGGCCTCGCGGTGATTTTCCTGGCGGAAACCCTTGAGATAGATCATTTCCGTGAGGGGTTCATCCAGGGCATTGCCCAGGGTGTCGGTGACTTGCTCATCCAGTTCCTGGGTGAGAATTGCGGCTTCCAGTGCGCTGGCAGAGGTGGCCATGACCTTGTCCGGCAGCAATTTCATGGCTTTGGGCAGGGCGCGGCGGATTTCCCGGGCCACTGGCAACAGTTCGCGGCCACCGTAGACCTCGTCGAGCAGAAAGCGGATCCCGTTTGCGGTGGCCGGGTCGTCCAGAAGATGGCGGTGGGTGTGGCTGAGGCGCTCGCTCTGCCAGTCCTGTAATCGCCGCAGACGCCCCAGAAAAAGGGAATCATCGCCGTGCTGACGCAGGGCAAAGAAACGGTCGAGGTAGTGTTGAAGTTGTTCGCCGGCGGTCATGGTATTTCCTCCGGCGGGGATAATAGCAGGAAAAACAGAGGCAGGTTTCACGTTGAAAGCTTAAACGCGGGGCAGGGTGTTTGTTGTTGAAAGTACACTGCCCGCGATCCGGATCCAGCAAGCACGGGCAGGGCCATGAAGCTGGCACAGTCCTGCCTCGCGCTTTGCAACTTGTCACTTGATACTTGCAACTGGTCAGAGGATATACCGGCTCAGGTCCTCGTCATCGGCCAGTTCACCCAGATAGCGATCCACCGCTTCCGCATCCAGCACCAGTGGCTTGTCGTGGTACTGGGTGGCCAGGGAATCGGCATCGTAGCTGATTTCCTCCAGCAGCTTTTCCAGTACCGTGTGCAGTCGACGGGCGCCAATGTTTTCGGTGCGCTCATTGACCTGCCAGGCCACCTCGGCAATGCGGCGGATGCAGTCGTCGGTGATCTCCAGGTTGAGCCCTTCGGTATCCAGCAGTGCCTTGTATTGCTCGGTAAGCGAGCACTTGGGCTCGGTAAGGATGCGCTGGAAATCCTCCGGGGTCAGGGCGCTCAGCTCAACGCGGATGGGCAGGCGGCCCTGCAGTTCCGGGATCAGGTCGCTGGGCTTGGCCAGATGGAAGGCGCCGGAGGCAATGAACAGGATATGGTCGGTCTTCACCATGCCGTACTTGGTGGACACGGTGGAGCCTTCGATCAGCGGTAGCAGATCCCGCTGCACCCCTTCCCGGGACACATCGGTACCGCCGCTCTCGCCGCGCTTGGCCACCTTGTCGATTTCATCGAGAAAGACGATGCCGTTGTTTTCCACGGCATCAATGGCCTGCACCTTCAACTCGTCCTCATTGACGAAGCGCGCGGCCTCCTCGTCGCGGATCAGCCGGTAGGCTTCACGCACACGCAGCTTCTGGCTGCGTTTGCGGCCGCCGCCGCCCATTTTCGAGAACATCTGCTGCAGCTGGCTGGTCATCTCTTCCATGCCGGGAGGCGCCATGATTTCCACGCCGGCCGGATTGCTGGACACCTCGATCTCGATTTCCTTGTCGTCCAGTTCACCCTCACGCAGTTTCTTGCGGAAGATCTGGCGGGTACTGCTGTCCGTCTTGCTCTCTTCCTCGCCGCGGGCGGCGGGAAGCAGGGCATCGAGAATGCGTTCCTCGGCGGCATCATCGGCCTGGCTGCCCACCCGGGCGATAGCCTTCTCGCGCAGCATCTTGATGGCCATTTCCACCAGGTCGCGGATGATGGACTCCACATCGCGGCCCACGTAACCCACTTCCGTGAACTTGGTGGCTTCAATCTTGATAAAGGGGGCGTCGGCCAGCTTGGCCAGGCGGCGGGCAATTTCGGTCTTGCCCACGCCGGTGGGGCCGATCATGAGGATGTTCTTGGGGGCTACCTCGGCACGCATTTCTTCAGGCAGCTGCATGCGCCGCCAGCGGTTACGCAGGGCCAGGGCAACGGATTTTTTCGCCGGCTCCTGGCCGACAATGTGCTTGTTCAGTTCATGAACAATTTCGCGCGGGGTCAGGTTTGGCATCGGATTACCAGCTCAATTCTTCAATGGTTTGCTGTTGATTGGTGTAGACGCAGATATCGCCGGCGATGGTCAGGCTCTTTTCGACAATATCCCCGGCACTCAACTCGGTGTTGTGCAGCAGGGCGGTGGCGGCTGCCTGGGCAAAGGGGCCCCCGGAGCCGATGGCAATCAGGTCGTCCTCGGGCTCAATCACATCGCCATTGCCGGTGATGATCAGCGAGGCTTCCTTGTCCGCCACTGCCAGCAGCGCTTCAAGACGACGCAGGGCGCGATCGGTGCGCCAGTCCTTGGCCAGCTCCACCGCGGCCCGGACCAGGTGACCCTGGTGCTTTTCCAGTTGCGCCTCAAAACGTTCGAAAAGTGTAAAGGCATCGGCGGTGCCGCCTGCGAATCCGGCAATGACCTTGCCGTGATAAAGCCGGCGTACCTTGCGGGCATTGCCCTTCATGACGGTGTTCCCCAGTGACACCTGGCCGTCACCGCCAATCACAACGCTGTTGCCGCGGCGTACGGATACGATAGTGGTCACGTTAAGCTCCTTTCTCAGTGATTCTGGAGATGTGGGGCTGGTGGTGAGGGATTCAAGGCGTTACAAGGCAGTTAATAGTGATTAATAGCGGCGCCGGTTGGTTCGGGAGTGGGCTGAGAGGTGGTGGGGCGTGCACCCGTGGTTGGGGAGGGGGTGTCACCGGTTTCGAGAAGCGAAAAATATGGCGTTTCGCGACTCGAAGCCGGTGCTTGGGGCTGGCCTGTGGGGTTGCATCAGGCTCCCGGTGTCTTATTTTTTCATCTTGATCGGCAGGGTCTCGATGCCGTTGCTGGCCAGTTGGTCCTGGGCACGGTGCATGGCGTTGAGGTTGTCGTAGGGGCCGATCATGACCCGGTGCCAGCTGTCGCCGCTTTCCAGGTTCACCGACTGAATGGAGGCCTCGAATCCCTTGAGGATCAGTTCTGCCCGGCGCCGGTCGGCATCCTCATTGCGGCGGAAGCTGCCTGCCTGCAGTAGATAGCGCTCATTGCTGCGGGTGCTGGTGTCCGGTTGCCGTTCACTGGCCGGCTTTTCCTCCACCGGTTTGCGGGTGTCACGGCGCCCGGTGTCACTTTCGTTCTGCGGCACGATGACTTCCATTTTTGGCAGTACCGCATAGAAATCGAACTGGGGCGCTTCCTCACCGTTGTCCTTGGCAGGTTGCGGCTTGGCGGGCGCTTTCTTTTCGGGCTGCGGTTGCTCTGCAACCTTGTCGTTGCTGCCCTGTGCCAGCTGGGTTTTGCCCAGGTGAAACAGGAAGGCCACGAACAGTCCCACCATCAGGCCGGTAAACAGCCAGACCCAGCCCGGGACCTGGCGCTGGGCGGTCTTCTTGCGGGCGGGGCTGCGGCTGGCCCCGCGTCGGTTGGTGTTCTTTGCCATGGGTTCCTCGGGCTACATCCGTTCCAGTGGGCTCAGGCCCAACAGCGCCATCCCCTGTTGCAGGGTGCGGGCGGTGAGGGCGGCCAGCTTCAGGCGGCTCTGTCTGAGGGCCTCATTGTCGCCGGAGAGAATCGGGCAATGCTCGTAAAATGAGGAAAACAATCCGGCCACGTCATACAGGTAGGCGCATAGCAGGTGCGGCAGGCCTTTCTCGGCCACGCTCTCCAGCACTTCTCCGAACTGTACCAGACGCGCGGCCAGTGCCTGTTCGGCCTCTTCCTGAAGCAGGAAGTCGCCGCTCACCTCGGCCATGTCCAGGCCGGCCTTGCGGAAGACGCTGGCCACCCGGGTGTAGGCGTAGAGCAGGTACGGAGCGGTGTTGCCTTCGAAGCTGAGCATCTGATCGAAGTTGAAAATGTAATCACTGCTGCGGTTTTTGGAGAGATCCGCGTATTTTACTGCCCCGATACCCACAGCCCTGGCGATGGTGCGCAGGTCGTCCTCATTGAGTTCGGCGTTCTTGTCTTTGACCAGGGTGTAGGCCCGTTCTTCTGCCTCGTTGAGCAGGTCGATCAGTTTGACGGTGCCGCCGTCGCGGGTCTTGAAGGGGCGGCCGTCCGGGCCGTTCATGGTGCCGAAGCCCATGTGCTCGAGTGCCGTTGCCTCGGGCACGAAGCCGGCCAGCTTGGCCAGGGTGAACATTTGCTGGAAATGCAGGGCCTGGCGCTGATCCACGAAGTAGAGCATGCGGTCTGCCCCCAGCGTGCCGGCCCGATAGCGAAGCGCCGCCAGGTCGGTGGTGGCATAGAGGTAGCCGCCATCCGCCTTCTGCACAATCACTGGCAGTGGCGCGCCTTCCTTGTTCTTGAAGGCATCCATAAAGACGCACTGGGCGCCCTGATCTTCGCTGAGCAGGCCCTTGGCATTCAGGTCGGCGACTACTTGCGGAAGGTCATCGTTGTAGGCGCTTTCGCCACGGACATCCGCCGGGGTCAGGCTGACACCAAGGCGGTCGTAGACAGCTTGGCAGTGGCTCAGGGAAACGTTGTTGAATTCCCGCCACAGGGTGAGGCAGTCCTCGTCCCCGGCCTGCAGCTTCACGACCAGTGAGCGGGCGCGGTTGGCAAAGTCCCCGGATTCGTCAAAACGTTGCTTGGCGGCACGGTAGAAGCCTTCCAGGTCGCTCAGTTCCCGGGACAGCTCGGCGTCGCTTTCTTCATGCTTCTGTTCCTCCAGGTAGGCCAGCAGCATCCCGAACTGGGTGCCCCAGTCGCCCACATGGTTCTGGCGAACTACCTTGT
>JAZAJX010000214.1:0-23710 GCA_036230225.1 Pseudomonadota bacterium
AGGTGATTGGTAGGCTCATCTGCCAGCCAGATCGCGGGCTGTTGGGTCAGGGCCGTAGCAATGGCGACCCGCTGTCGTTCGCCTCCGGACAAGGTACTGACCAGGCGATCACTGAGCAGGCCCAGCGACAGAGCGTCCAGGGCCTCGCTGGCCAGCCGCAGATCCGCGGCGGTTTCCCGCTGCCACGGCGAGAGAAAAGGATGGCGCCCGATCAATACGGTTTCCCGCACGGTGGCAGGAAAGCTGTCCTGACGTTCCTGAAAGACCACCGCCAACTTGCGGGCCACGTCCCGGCGTCGCCATTGCGCCAGCGGCTCACCGTCCAGCAACACCTGTCCGCTGCGTGGCGGACGCAGCCCTGCCAGGGTATGCAGCAGCGTGGATTTCCCGGCGCCATTGGGTCCCAACACCCCCCAACGCTGCCCCGGCAGAATTCGGGCACAAAAGGGTTGTCCGGCAGCACGGCCAGGGATGTCCACGACCAGTTGGCTGGCTTCCAGCACCGTCATCAGCGACTCCGATAGAGCAGAAACAGGAAGGTAGGTACGCCGAGCAGGGCAGTGATGACCCCCACCGGCAACTGCTCCGGCGCCAACAGGGTACGCGCCAGGGTATCGGCAACGGTCAGCAGGGCGCCGCCGGCCAGGGCACTGGCCGGCAGGATGACGCGCTGATCATTGCCCAGCACCAGCCGCAGCATGTGCGGCACAATCAGCCCCACAAAGCCCACGCTGCCTGCCGTGGTCACGGCAACAGCGGTCAGAATGCTGGCCAGTCCATAAACCAGCCAGGCCAGTGGTTTCACCGCCACACCCAGTGCCGCCGCCTGCAGCGGCCCGCGGGCCAGCACATTGAGACTGCGCCCCAGTGGCACCGTCAGCACCAGTACCGGCACCAGTACCCACCAGGCCAGCCAGGGCGAACGCGCATAGCTCAGATCGCCCATCAGCCAGTAGAGCATGCCGGGCAAACGGTCTGCCGGGCTAAGGGACAACATGAAGGTAATCACTGCCCCCCAACCGGCGGCAATGACCACTCCGGTGAGCAGCAGGCGCGTAGGCGTCCAGCTGCCTCTGCCCTGTGCCAACCCGAACACCAGCAGGGTCGACAGCAAGGCGCCGGCAAAGGCTGAGCCGGATACCATCGCGGTCCCCAGCCCCAGCAGCATGGACGCCAGGGCCCCCACGGCCGCTCCCCCGGAAATGCCCAGCACATACGGGTCCGCCAACGGATTGCGCAGCAGCACCTGCATCAGGGCGCCGGCCAGGGCCAGCAAACCACCGGTGGCAAACGCGGCCAAGGCACGCGGCGCCCGCAGCGAGAAGATCAGCTCACGAAACAGAGGGTCACCCGTCCCGGTCATCGCTCGCCACCACGCCTCGAGGCCCATAGAGACACTACCCAGCGTCATGGCCAGCAACAGGGACAACCCGCCCAGGGCGGTCAGCAGCAGCAGCGCGGTGACCGACCGGGCGCTAATCACGGGCACGCACGGTATCCAGGTGAGTACAGAGGGTGCGCGTGCCCGCCAGCATCTTGGGAGTGGGACGTTGCAGAGAAGACGGCGCGACAAAGAACAGGTTGTCGTGCTTCACCGCACGCAGGGACGGGAATTGCTTCCAGGGGTCCAGCCAGGCGGGGTCCTCCTCCCCCATGCCACCGGCAATGATGGCCTCCGGGTCCTTGGCCAGCACCGCTTCCCGACTGATCTTCAGCGCCAGCGCCCCCAGCTCGCCGAACACATTGACGCCACCACAGACCCGGATGGCTTCGCTGATCAGGTGGGCGTTGTTGATGGTCATCAGCGGCTCTTCCCAAACCTGATAGAACACGGTGACCGGGGCCGCTTCGGCATAGCGCTGGCGCAGGGACTCCAGGCCACTACGCAGGGCATCTGCCGCCCCCTGCCCCACCGCCTCGGTGCCGGCCAGGATCGCCAGACGCTCCAGCGTGGTGCTGATCTCCTCGAAACGACGCGGCTCGCTGATGTAGACCGGCACGCCTAGGGCCTGGAGCCGTTCCACCTGTTCCATGGGGTTGCCACTGGACCAGGCAATCACCAGATCCGGCGCCAGGGCCAGCACCGCTTCCAGATCCAGCCGTTTGTAACTGCCGACCCGGGGCAGCTGTTTGGCCGCCGGCGGGTAGTCACTGAAGCTGACAGCGCCCACTACCTGTTCACCCGCACCGGCAGCAAAGAGCAATTCCGTGGCGCCGGGCGAGAGGGCAATGATGCGGCTAGCAGGCTGATCCAGACAGACCTGTCGATCGGCATCATCGCTCACACACACCGCTGCCCGTCCCGGCCCGCTCCCCAGGCATAGCGCCAGGGTCAATACAGGCAACAGGCAATTTCGCAAACGGGCAAACGGCATGACGGACTCCGGTGATCAGTTACTGCACATCGTAACGCAGGCTTACCATTACGGAACGTCCGGCGTTGAGATAGTTCCAGCCGCTGAAGTTACGGGCCGTGGCATATTCCTTGTCGAGCACGTTCTTGACCACCAGGTGGGTGGACCACTCGGGCGCAAACTGCCAGCCGGCACGCAGATCCAGCAGGCCGAACCCGGACAGTCGCTGGGTATTGGCCGCATCGTTGTAACGGTGGCCCTGGAAACTGGCGGTCCCGCCCAGTGTCACCGAACCGAACTGCCGATCCACATCCAGACGGCCAAGGCGCTGGGCGCGGCGCGCGATCACGGTGTCATTGTCGCGATCTTCCGGTTTGAGCGCAGAGAAGGCCACCCGCACCCGCCATTGTTGCCAGTCCATCCCCAGGGCCAGCTCCGCCCCTTCAATGCTGGCCTTGTTCACATTGAAAGAGGAGCCTTTGCTGGCATCGTAGGCAATCAGATCGTCCACATTGGTGCGGTAGACGGCCGCATCCCAGAACCAGTGCTGATAATGGCCACGCATGCCCAGTTCGCCGGTTTCCGAGGATTCCGGTTTCAGGTTCGGATTGCTGAAATAAAACGGCGGAGAATCCGGGAAATAGAGGTCATTGAAGGTGGGCGCCTTGAAGGCCGTGCCGTAACTCACCCGCACCCGGTGATCGCTATCCAGTTTGTAGCCCAGCGCCGCCGCCCCGGTCACCTTGCTGCCGTAAGCATCGTTATCATCGTGGCGAAGGCTGCCCTGCGCATCCACTGGCCCGAAGTGCAACAACGCCTGACCGAACGCGGCCTTGTTGTCACGGTCGGTCACATCATAGTCATTGCTGCTGGTAATCTCGTCACGCTGATACTCACCGCCGAGCACAAACTGGTGGGCCCCCGCCACGAACACGTTCTGCCAGTTGGCGGTGCGGGTGCGGGTATCAAACACGCCATTGCTGACATGGTTGGCGAAATCTTCACTTTCATCCTTGGCCTGGCTGATCAGCACCTTGGTCTGCCAGCTCTCCGTCAGCATGACCTCCCCTTTCAGGCCAGCCACTTCCAGCGCGTAATCGATGTTTCTGTCATCTTCCGGTGCACTGCCTTCGAATTCGGTATTGCCCTGGGTATGAAAACCGAATACACCGATTTCCCCCCGATCACCGAAACGGTGGCTCAACCTGGCGATACCCGCGGTATTGTCATAACCCCGTTCCTCGCTGTTCTCACGGAGCTCGATGCCATTGGTTCGGAACCGGTTGATACCCAGGGTATAGCGCGTGCTCCCCTGTTCGCCGGACACCCCGGCACCGGCATTCATGGTGCCAAAACTGCCGGCCCCGAAATCCAGCCAGCTACCGTCATCACGGGTGAACAGTTGCACCACACCACCCACCGCATCGGCACCGTAGAGAGACCCGCGCGGCCCGCGCACCACGTCCACCCGCTCCAGCATGGCCGGGGGCAGGTATTGCCAGGCCGGGCTGCCGGCGGTCGCAGAGCGCAACCGCACACCGTCAACCAGCAACAAGGTGGCATCACTGGACGTCCCCCGCACAAACACGCTGGCATTCTTGCCAAAAGAGCCATTGCTGGTGGTATCCACACCGGGCTGGCCACGGAGGATGTCAGCCATATCCACCGGCTGCTGCTCACGCAGCTGTGTTTCGTCCACCACCGTCACCGATGACAGGGACGCCTCGGTGGTACGGCTGACCAGCGCCGGTGTGACCACCACCGGATCCAGCATGGCGACCTGTTGAGAGGAAGCGTCGTCAGCCTGAACGGCTAACGGCAAGACAGACAAGGACAGGGCGGCTGGCGCCACCAGAAAACGCAAAGACATGAAGGGATCCCCTGTTGCCGTGCCCACCCGCACGGCCTGGATTCAGCCGCCATGAACACAACAGGGATACCGGCGCCCGACAAGACACCGTCACTCCCCGCCATCGCCCACCGCGACGCCAAGTTTCACCTTCTGGCCGGTCTCCGGGCTGATGAGCGAGGCGGGTTACCTCGACGCGTTCGCCTTCCCATGCACCCTCTCGGGTATCAGCACAGTGGCACTACGAAACGCGGTTAACTCAATCACCGTTGCGGGGGCAGCGTCGGATTGGGGATTACGGACAGGTAATCATTCACCGACTTCCCGTTTAACCCGGCTGTGTGTGGACAGGCGGGCACCGGAAGGTGGCGCGAAATTACCAACGGCGGCGGCAATAAGCAAACGGAACCGGGCAACTTGAGGAAAGCTCAGGGTTAGTTGAGACGATCTAATACTCTGCCACGCCCCCTGCCTGTAGGCAGGATCAAACCGGCAACGTCTGTAGCGCCAGCAACAAACGTTGTTCTTCCGATTCATTCCGCGGCAAACCAAAACGCAGCGCACCGAGCTGCTCGAAATGCCGCACCAGAATACCCTGACGCGCCAAGGCATCGAGCAATGCCTGCGCCTGATCATGGCAGCACAAGGCAAACAGATCGCTATCGCCTTGTGGCAACAGCCCGGCCTGATCCAGCAGCCCATTCAGCCGCTGCCTGGCCTGACGCAAACGCTGCCGCTGCTGTTGTTGCCACTTGTTGTCCTGCACCGCCTGCGCCATCACCCACCGGGCCGGGTGACTCAGCGCCCAGGGTCCCAGCTTTGCCTCCAGCGCAGCACATAGCGCCCCGGCGCCCAACACCAAGCCCGCCCGCACACCGGCCAGGCCGAAGAACTTGCCCAGAGAGCGCAGTACAATCAGTCCCGGCCTGCCGCAGAGAGACGCCAGCGACGCCCCCTCACTGGCATCCAGAAACGCCTCATCCACCACCAGCCAGCCCCCCTTCGCCGCCAACTGCTGATGCCAACGCAACAAGGTATCTGCCGCGTAAAGCTGACCTGTGGGGTTATTGGGATTGATGCACACCAGCACATCCAGATCGGCCATTGCCGCATCGATCTGATCCGGGGACAGCGATATCACCGCATGCCCGGCTCGCGACCAGGCCACAGCGTGTTCGCGATAGCCCGGTGACGGCACCCCCACCCGACAGGCCGGGCGCAATTGCGGCAGAAGCTGCAGCGCCGACTGGGACCCCGGCACTGGCAGGCAACCCGCGCCCTCCGGCACGTCGAGCCATTCCCGACAGCGCGCGACCAGGTCATCGTCTTCGTCAGGAAGCCGTTGCCACACGGAGATAGGCACCGGGGGAACCGGCCAGGACCAGGGACTGATGCCCGTGGACAGATCCAGCCAGTTACCGGCGGGAATTCCCCATCGCCGAGCCGCCTGCAGCAAGCGGCCACCGTGATGCTCACGGACCGGATGCGTCACAGACTGGCTCCCAGTAACATCACCAGCCACAACCCCAGGGTCCGCTGCACCAGGGCAATGGCAGCGGCAATACTGTCAGCGCTGGCCGCCGCCCCCTCGCCCAACCAGGGTTTGTCTTTCCAGCCTCCGTGATAGGGCGCCCCACCGCCCAGCCGCACCCCCAGGGACCCGGCCCCGGCGGCCATCACCGGGCCCGCATTGGGGCTCTCACAGGCGCCCGCCTGCTGCCGCCAGCACCGCAACCCCGCAGCAAAACGGCCACACAGGGCATAACTGATCGCCGTCAGCCGTGCGGGCGCCCAGCCAAGCAGGTCATCGCACCGGGCCGCCACCTTGCCGAAACGCTCGAAGCGATCCGTGCGATAGCCCCACATGGCATCCAGGGTATTCACCAGGCGATGCAGCAGCGCGCCCGGCAAGCCAGCCACGGCAAACCAGAACAGGCTGGCAAAGAGGGCATCGGCGCCGTTTTCCAACACCGACTCCGTGGCGGCCCGCGCCACGCCCCGGGCGTCCAGCGCAGCAGTGTCACGACTGACCATTCGCCCCACCTGTTCCCGGGCGATGACCAGATCACCACGTTGCAATGGCACCCTCACCGCCCGGCCGTGCTCACTCAGGCTGCGCCCACCGATCACCAGCCACAGCCCCGCTGCCTGCAACGCCCAGTCTGCCCAGGTTGGCAACACCTGCAGCAACAACGTCACCGCCAGTACCCAGGGGGCCACCGTTATCAGTACCGCCAGCGCCCCGGCAGTCACTGTGCCCCGCCGGTTAAGGCGTTGCTCCACCACCGTGGCCATACGTCCGAATCCCACCAGCGGATGCCAACGGCGTGGCTCCCCCAACCAGTGGTCCAGTAACACCCCGGCAAGCAGGGCAGTGAACGAAAAAAAAGAGAGCATGGTTGCCCCGTTTGCATCGCATCCAGGGGCGCAGTCTACTTGACACTCCCGGCATCGGGGCAGAGGATTTGCCGCTTTGCGGCCTCGCCGCCTGCTTTCCGGAGTTCTTCGTGCCGCCCATTCTGCCCTGGCAACACCCCCTATCCACCCCCAGTGAGACGCACCGACAGCGGGCGCTGGCCCGCCAGGGGCAGCTCACCAAGCCCGCCGGTTCACTGGGCGTGCTGGAATCCGTGGCGGTGGAACTGGCCGCACTGCAGCGGACCGACACGCCCCTGGCCGAGCGCGTCAGCATCGCGGTCTTTGCCGCTGACCACGGCGTCTGCGCCGAGGGCATTTCCGCTTTTCCGCAGGCGGTCACCGGGCAGATGATTGCCAACTTTGTCGCCGGTGGTGCGGCCATCAGTGTCATGGCCAACCATCTGGGCGCGACGCTGGAAGTGATCAACCTGGGCACTGCGACCCCGCCGCCCACCACAGACGGTGTTGTTGATGAGCACATTGCCAACGGCACCGCCAATCTGGCCTGCGAATCGGCCATGTCGGCAACACAACTGGAACAGGCTCTGGCCGCCGGCGACCGTGCCGCCCAGCGCGCCGCAGACCAGCAGGCCCAGTTGTTTATCGGTGGTGAAATGGGTATCGGCAACACCACCAGTGCCAGCGCCGTGGCCTGCGCCTTGCTGACCGAGCCAGCAATCTCACTGGCCGGGCCCGGTACCGGCCTAGATGCCCATGGCGTCAGCCACAAGGTGACCGTGATCGAACGGGCCCTGGCCCGACACGGTGACAACCATGAGCCGCTGGCGGTCCTCGCGTCGTTGGGCGGGTTTGAAATTGCCGCGCTTGCCGGTGCCATGATTGGCTGTGCCGCCCGGGGCATTCCCGTCCTGGTGGATGGCTTTATTGTCACCGTGGCCGCCCTGGCCGCCGTGCGGCTTCGCCCGGAACTGCGTGCCTGGCTGCTGTTCGCCCACCATTCCCGGGAACCGGGCCATACCAGACTGCTTGAGGCGCTGGATGCCGAGCCGGTTCTCAACCTGTCCATGCGCCTGGGTGAAGGCAGCGGTGCGGCGGTGGCCGTGCCGATCATTCGCAGCGCCTGCGCCCTGCATAACGGTATGGCTACCTTTGCCGATGCCGGCGTCAACAGTGCGGAGTAAACCATGACCACCACCTTGTTTGATCTGATCCGTCACGGCGAACCCGCCGGCGGCCACATGTATCGCGGCCACAAGGACGACCCGCTCAGTGAACTGGGCTGGCAGCAAATGCACACTGCCATCCAGGCGGACGATCAATGGGATCACATTCTTACCTCGCCCTTGTTGCGTTGCCGGGAATTCGCCGCGGCGCTATCAGAACAGCAGCATATTCCTTTCACCGTGGCCCACGATTTCAAGGAAATCAGCTTCGGCGACTGGGAAGGAAAAACCCGGGAGCAAGTGGCCACGGAATACGGTGATCACCAGGCCAACTTCTGGCGTGATGCGGAAAATTACCCCCCCGTGAATGGCGAAACCATTCAGGCGTTTCACCAGCGCATCGGCGACGCCTGGGCACTGTGGCAACAAGCCATGCAAGGGCAGCGGGTATTACTGGTCTGCCACGGCGGCGTGATCCGCATGGTGCTGAGCCATGTACTGGGAATGAGCCCGAGCCGGGCCATGGCAGGATTCCAGGTACCGTTCGCCTGCCGCTCCCAGGTGCGCATTGATGACACCGCGCATGGCACCTTGCGGTGTCTGGTGAGGCACGGATAAGAGAAGACGCAAGTTACACGTTTCAAGTTACAACGCGGAACCAGGGAGTTGTGGCTGAACGTATGGGTCTTCGCGTATACACACAGGCTGCGCGGGCAGGGCCTGTGCCATATCCCAAGGCCTCGCCCGCGCTTTGCAACTTGAAACTTTCAACTTGAAACTGCCTACCCCTTCAACGTCTGCGCCAGACCGGCCACCGACAACACCACCCTGTCACAGCGTTTTGCCAGTGCCTGATTCAGCCAACCCAGCTCATCGGCAAAGCGACGGGTGAGCGGGTCCATGCCGATGGTGCCCAATCCCACTTCGTTACTGACGATAACCACGGCCCCCGGATACGCACCCAAGGCGGTCAGAAAACTTTCCTTTTCGCGCACAAAGACCGTGTCCCCCGCATGCAGAAGATTACTCACCCAAAGGCTCATGCAATCGACCAGAACACACGGCGGCGGTGACAGGGTCGCCTGACGGTTCAACAGACTTCCCAGCTCCACAGGTTCCTCTACCAGCCCCCAGCTCGCCGGGCGCCGTCGCTGGTGGCGGCGAATGCGATCACTCATTTCACCATCCCCGGCCGTGGCCGTGGCCACATACACCACCGGGTCGGTCTGCTCGGCGACCAACCGCTCCGCCAGGGAGCTCTTGCCGGAACGAATGCCACCGAGAATCAGGGAATGCACCATCAATTTTTCTTCACAAACTGGGTAAGAATGACAATGCGCTGACCTTCCACCCGGCCTTCAATCTGTTCCGGGTTATCCGGTACCAGCGAGATATTACGCACCGGCGTGCCCCGTTTGGCAGTGAAGTTGGCGCCCTTCACATTGAGATCCTTGATCAGGGTGACACTGTCACCCGCTTCCAGTACCGCACCATTGCTGTCACGGTGCTCAACCTTGTCTTCCTCGCTTTGTCCTTCGCCGGTGGCTTCGGCCCAGGCCAGCGTTTCCTCCTCCAGATAGAGCATATCCAGCAGATCCTGGGGCCAGCCTTCCGCCCGCAATCGGGTCAGCATGCGCCAGGCCAGCACCTGCACCGCCGGCTCCTGGCTCCACATGCTGTCGTTAAGACAACGCCAGTGATTGATATCCTCGTTGCCGGGCTGGTCGATCTGAAAGCGGCAGGTTTCGCACAGTAACGCACTCTGCGCTGCGGTGCCGTCACTGTCCGGCGGCACCGGATACACCGCCAGCGCCTCACCGGCACCGCACAGTTCACAGGTTGAGCCGGCTCGTGCCAGCAGGGTGGATTCCAGGGTCATTATTTACTCCATCAGTATGCCGGCGAGTATACAGGCAACAACAATGCGAAACGGAAAGAACGGCGCGCTTCTTGAAACAATATCCAGGTAAAGAGAAAATTTTACGCGTCAGCGATTAAAAAATTCCGAGTGCGCATTGAGATACAGTCTTCGACCGATCTCCACACCGACCATCACTCCCGCAAGGATCATCACGACAACTGCCACCTCGTACCAGACCGGCCACCCCGTCTCCGCTACATAGCGCAAATATCCGGTGACACCCCCATAACCCAAGGCAAGCAAGGCCCCGTCCAGTCTCGCCGTAAAAACATTCGCGTATCCGACAATCACGCCACCCAAGCCGTAGAAAACCGTTGACACACCAAGATCCAGCAACAGAAAGGGAATCAGATGGTCAAAGATATCAAGCAACAGAACTTCGCTGACCAGATAGACAAAATCTTCAGCCAGATATTTTCCGCCACCGACACAAACCAGCAGTCCTGTACCAATAAAAAATAAACGCCAAAAATAGATTGTCATCGGTCCATCATTTCAACAAATCAGCAAACGAAAAAAATGCCAGCGGCGCGCCGTCAGGCACCGCCTCCCCCACTGGCACCATTGCCAGCCCATCCGCCCATACCGCAGAACTCAACATGCCGGAACTCTGATTGGGGTGTTTCTCAAGCACCAGATTTCCCTTTTTCGACACACAACGAACACGCAAATATTCCTGCCGCTTGCCCGCTTTTTTTACTGAAAAATCCGCGGGCAACCGGAAAGGTTCCGGCAGCACCGGATCGGCGCCACAGCGGCAGCGCAAGGCGGGCAACACCAGCATCAGGTAACAGACCAGTACGGCGGACGGATTGCCTGGCAGACCAAAGAATGGGATGCCATCCACGTTGCCATAGGTAAACGGTTTTCCCGGCTTGATGGCCAGGCGCCAGAAATCCAGTTTGCCCTGCTGTTCCAGCACCGCCCGCAGATGATCCTCTTCGCCCACGGACACGCCGCCGGTGGAAATAATCACATCCGGGCGCTGCTGCGGATCCGTCAGCGCCCGGGTCAGCGTAGCGCGAATAATGGCCGGGTCATCGGGCAGGTGTTCGCGCCGCACCTCGGCAAAACCACTCTGTATCAGCAGCTGCGCCAGTTGAGGCCCATTGCTGTCGTAGATTTTCCCCGGCAGCGGACTTTCCTCCGGCCCCTGCAGCTCATCGCCGCTGGTCAACACCAGCACCCGGGGGGCATACACCCGCACCCGGGCTACCCCCACCGAGGCAACCAGCCCCACAGCCTGGGGCGTCAGACGCTGACCGGCGTGCACCACCACCTGATCCAGCCGGGCATCCTGACCCGCCGGACGAATGTTCTGCCCTTCGCTGACCGACGCCTGTGCCGGCAGGCGCACCCGGCCATCGGCAATTTCGCAGTCTTCCTGCATCAATACCGTATCCGCCCCGGCGGGCACCGGCGCGCCGGTAAAGATGCGCGCCACCTGCCCCGGCATCAGCGTGCCCGGTGGATCACCGGCGGCGATGCGCAGCGGCATGGGCAGGGTAAGACCCGGCTCGTCCAGGTCGGCATAGCGCAGGGCCACGCCATCCACGGCCGCATTATCAAAGGCCGGCACATCCACCCGGGACACCACGTCCTGGGCCAGGTACTGACCGCAAGCCTCACCCAGGTCGATGTCCTGCACACGGGCAAACGGCACGGCGCTGTCCAGCAAGCGGGCCAGGGCCTCCTCCACCGGCATCAGCGCCATCGGCACCCCACTCATCGACGCACCTGGGCGACAAAGTTGCAGGGCCGATAGCGGGCATCCAGCTGGTCGCGGATGATGCGATCCCAGCCGGTAGCGCAGGCATTGTTGGACCCCGGCAGGCAGAAGATCACCGTGCGATTGGCCAAGCCGGCGAGACACCGGGACTGGATGGTGGACGAACCGATATCGTCCACGCTGACCTGGCGGAACAGTTCCCCAAAGCCTTCAATGTGTTTATCAAACAGCACACTGAGCGCCTCCGGCGTGGAATCACGCCCGGAAAAGCCGGTGCCACCCGTCGTCAGAATGCCCTGAATACGAGGGTCGGCGATCCAGTCCGACACCACCTTGCGCAGCTGATAGATGTCATCTTTGACAATCTTGCGGGCCTGCAGGTGGTGCCCGGCCTCCTCAAGACGGTGCACCAGCAGGTCTCCGGAGGTGTCGTTATCGGGAGTACGGGTATCACTGACGGTCAATACCGCCAGGGCCAGGGGCTCAAAGGCTGCCGCGGGCTTGGACATAGGTTTCTCCTTGCTGTTGGCGCCAATGCTAGCACGAGCCATGCCACGGTGGCTGGACAGCACATCCCGGATTGACCGTTGCCAACACCCCTCTGTTCGACGCAGTTTGCTCACCGTACATTGACGCTATACAACGTGTTTATCGGGAGAGCTGACAATGAGCAGCAGCATGGAAACCGCCCAGCAGGATGCCGCCCGCCTGCCGCGTCTGCCACAACGCAAGCTGGACCCTATTCCCGGGGATTACGGCACGCCGCTACTGGGCGACACCCTTCCCTTTCTCAAGGACTACCACAAGCTGGTTACCCGCCGTGCGGAAAAATATGGCCTGGTCTCCAAGGGATCGGTCCTGTTTCAGCGCGGCGTGACCCTGCTGGGGCCGGAGGCCAACGAGTTTGTCTTCAAGGACCCGGAGCACGTATTTTCCAGCCGTGCGGCCTGGAACCCGTTCCTGGAGAAGCTATTCACCGATGGGCTCATGCTGCGCGACTTCGCCGACCACAAATTCCACCGCCGCATCATGCAGCAGGCCTTCAAGAAACCGGCACTGGCCAGCTATCTGGACCGCATGAACACCCACATCAGCAGCCAGATCCCGCTCTGGCAGACTGGCGGCACCCTGAGCTTCTTTGCGCATATCAAGGCACTGCTGCTGGAAGCGGGCGCACAGATTTTCTTCGGTCTGGACATGGGCCCGGAATCCGACAAGGTGAACCAGTCCTTCATCGATGCCGCGGATGCCTCCCTGGCAGTAGTCCGGCTGCCCATTCCCGGTACTCTGTGGTACCGGGGCATGGCCGGTCGCCGCTACCTGGAAAAATTCGTGACCGGGCTGATTCCACAGAAACGCGCCAGCGACACCCCGGATTTCTTCAGCGAGCTGTGCAAGGCTGCCGACGAGGAAGGTGGCCTGAGCGACCAGGACGTGATGAACCACATGATCTTCCTGCTGTTCGCCGCCCACGACACCACCACCAGCACCCTGTGCTCCCTCATTTATCTGCTGGCAAAACATCCCTATTGGCAGGACCAGCTAGCCGACGAAATGGCCGCCATGAACAAGGACAACCTGGACTATGACGACCTGGGCAAACTGGAAAAAACCGGCTGGGTCTTCCGCGAAACTCTGCGCATGCGCCCGCCGCTGACCACCTTCCCGCGGCGCACCGTGAAGGACGTGACCTTCCAGGGCTACACCTTGCCGCGCAACACCCTGATCAACGTCTCCCCCCTGTTCACCCATTACATGGAGGAATACTGGAGCAACCCCTACACGTTCGATCCGGAACGTTTCAGTGATGCCCGCGCGGAGCACAAGACACATTTCTACCAGTGGGTACCCTTCGGCGGCGGCCACCACAAATGCCTGGGACTGAACTTTGCCGAGTTGCAGACCAAGACCTTCCTGTTCCATTTCCTGCAACGATATCGCGTGAGCATCAAGCCGGGCTACGAGATGCCGGTTCAACAGGTACCACTGATCATGCCGAAGGACGGGTTGCCGGTGACAATCGAAAAGCGATAGACCAGCACGGCTTCGCCTACAGCGACTAGCTACCAGCTACGAGTTTGTTCTTTTACTCGAAGCTGGCAGCTAGCCGCTAGTCGCTGTCTTTATTGCTGATAAAGATGCACATCCCGCTGCGGGTACGGGATGGTGATGCCTGCCTTGTCGAAGGCCAGCTTGACCTGCTCAAAGAGACCGAAGTACACCGGCCAGTAATCCTCGGAATTCACCCACACCCGGGTCAGCATATTGATGCTGCTGTCCGCATGGGCGGAGACAAAAATATTGGGATCGAACTTGCCGCCGCTGAGAATCCGGTCATCGTTATCAATCACCGACTGGATCGCGGCCCGGGCATCGGCAATGCTGTCGTCGTAACTGATGCCGAATTCGATATCCACCCGTCGCTGGGGCTCGCAGAACACGTTCTTGATGCAGCCATTGGACATGGGGCCATTGGGGATCACGATGCGCTGGTTGTCATAGGTGATCAGGATGGTGTTGAAAATCTGGATGTCATGAACCCGCCCCATGTGTCCCTGGGCTTCGATGATATCCCCCAGTCGATAGGGCTTGAAGAACAGGATCAGTACGCCGCCAGCAAAGTTGCCCAGACTACCCTGCAAGGCCAGGCCCACCGCCAGGCCGATGGCGCCCAGCATGGCGATGAAAGAGGTCGTCTGCACCCCGACCATGCCGGCCACGGCCACCAGCAGCAGGATCTTGAGCAGCACCTCCACGAAGCTGGTCATGAACTTCTGCAGCGTATCATCCACGGCCTTGTGGCCGAGTACCCGATTGAGCCCCTTGATGATGCGACCGATCAGCCAGAAGCCCACGATCAGAGTAATGATCGCCAGCACCACCTTGGGCAGGTAGCTCATGCCCAGCTCGATGGCCTTGTCCAGATAAGGCTGCACCTGTTCCATTTCCATGGTTCCCTTCCTTTGTCAGAGTGTGAAAGCGGCTAAAATAGCACTGCGCTCCCCACCCTCAGCGGCAGCACGTCGGAATTTGCCATTATTTACGCTTTGCAGGGAATGAACCGGATTCCCGTTTACCGCTATACTGCAGGCACATTTTTTACCCGATAGACAGCCATGAAGTACGCCATCCTGCCGGTTACCCCCTTCCAGCAAAACTGCTCCTTCCTCAAGTGCGACACCACCGACAAGGTGGCCATCGTCGATCCCGGCGGGGATCTGGACAAGATCCTGGAAGCACTGCAACAGGTCGGCGGCACGCCGGAAAAGATTCTTGTCACCCATGCCCACCTGGATCACGTGGGCGCCGTGGCGGACCTGGCGGACAAGTTGTCACTGCCCATTGAAGGGCCACACCGGGATGACCAGTTCTGGATCGACATGCTGCCCCAGCAGGCGCAGATGATGGGCTTTGCGCCCTCGCGCCCGTTTACCCCGAACCGCTGGCTGGAAGACGGCGACACCGTAACCGTGGGCGACACCTCCTTCCAGGTACGTCACTGCCCCGGCCACACTCCCGGCCATGTGGTGTTCTACCAGCCGGACAGCAAGCTGGTGGTCGTGGGTGATGTGCTGTTCAACGGCTCCATCGGTCGCACCGACTTCCCCAAGGGGGATTTCGACACGCTGATTGCGGCCATCAAGGATAAGCTGCTGACCCTGGATGACGACGTCTCCTTCATCCCCGGTCACGGCCCCATGTCCACCATCGGCCATGAGCGCATCAACAACCCCTTCGTTTCCGGCAAACACGGGTAACTGCAGATGGAATCCAGTGCTATGAAATGGGTGCTCACCGTCACTGTCGTGCTGGTGGCCTGGGCCCTCACCATCCTGCTGCGCGGCATCGCCAAACGACTGGGCAAACGCCGTAACTACAGTCGCGCCCGTATCTTCCAGACCGCCGTGGTGATCAACAGTGCCAGCGTGGTGCTCGCCCTGCTCGCCATCGGCATTCTCTGGGGGCTCAATGGTGACGGCCTGATGGTCTTCGCCACCTCACTGATGGCCCTGCTGGGCGTGGCCCTGTTCGCCAGCTGGTCCATGCTCAGCAATGCCACCGCCGCCATCATCCTGTTTTTCAGTGCGCCCTACCGGGTGGGTGACCGCATCCGGCTGCTGGACGGGGACAATACCGTCACCGGACAGATCCGCCACATGGGGCTGATCTTCATCACCGTGCAGGACGAGCTGGGCCACCGTTACACCCTGCCCAACAACCTGTTGCTGCAGAAAACCGTGATCCGGCTGCGCGGCGAGACCCTGCCCCGGGACCACAAACACTGCCGGGCTGACTAGCTCGCCCGGCACGGGTAAAGTGACAGCTAACTGACACCCCTTGCCAGGCGGGCAAGGCACAAGATCACCACAAGGACGAGACCATGCGATACCTGTTCCCCCTGATCGTCACCGCCCTGCTGGCCGGCTGCCAGGCCGGCTCGGATGGCCAGGCGCTGCCAGAGGCCTGTTACCAGCCACCAGAATCCGGCATGTGCAAGGCGGCCTTCCAGCGTTATTACTACGATCAGGAAAGCGACAGCTGCAAGACCTTTATCTGGGGAGGGTGCAAGGGCAGCGTGCCCTTCGAGACCCAGGACGCCTGCGTGCAAACCTGTAACGCCAGCAACAGCGAACCCGCCCCCCCGGCACGCACCTACCGTAGCAAGGGAGATTCACAATGAGTCAGTCATCCTCCCTGGGCCTGGCCCGGGCGGTCTATGTACTGCATCTGGTGGGCTTGATTACCGGCGGCCTGACAGCCGTGGCCGGCGTCATCATTGCCCACCTCCATGCGGGTGATGCGCCGCCGCCCCTGCGCGAGCATTTCCGCTTCCAGTACCGTACCTTCTGGATCGGCCTGCTCTACAGTCTCATCGCCGGCATCACCACCCTGGCCTTTATCGGCTGGCTACTGATGGTCATCATCACCATCTGGTGGATCGTCCGTTGTGCCCGCGGCCTGAGCACCCTGAACCGTAACGTGGCACCGGCCCGGGTAGATACCTGGGGCTTCTAATTGTGTCACTGTCACAAAGCTGTCATTACGGCCGGCCAGACTGGCTGGCCCGCGCCTACCTAGGAGAGATCATGCTGTCCCTGCGCTTTATTCCCGTTGTTCTCTGCGCCCTGTTCCTGTCCGCCTGTGCCCGCAGCCCGGTGGTCCAGCTTTACGATGGCCCGACCAAATCCGATAGCCAGGTGCTCACCGTGCGTGTGCCCAGTGAAATCGAAGTGTTCACCATCAATGGCAAGGAAGTGGATGGCGTGAACACCTTTTTCGCCACGGACTTCAAGGAACTGAAATTCACCCCGGGACGCTACGAGATCCTCGCCTACTACAAGGAACTGTGGCAGCTGGATGCGGACAACCATGAAATCGTGAAGAGCAACCCGGCCAACTTCATCGTCGATGGCAAGGCTGGCGAGAAATGGCAACTGGGCTATGAAAAACCCCAGGATGTGGAAGAGGCCCGCGCCCTGGAAGACACCTTCAGTGGCTGGGCCCTGAATACCGCCAGCGGGGAAAAAGTGGCCGCCAAGGAATCCGGCCTGATCCTCAAGCGCGGCTTCCTGGCACCGATCACCGGTGAAGAAGTCAGCAGCGCCGCCGCCGACAGTGTCGCTCCCCAGCAAACGGCCACTCCTGCACCGGCCCCCAGCACCCCGGCTCCGGCAACCCAGGCAGCCCCGGCCCCCGCCGGCAGCTACCTGGACACCCTGAAAGCCCAGTGGAAACAGGCCACGCCGGAAGAGCGTCGCGAGTTTCTGCAGTGGATCGCTGAATAGTTGCAAGAAGCAAGTTGAAAGTTTCAAGGCGCGGGCAGGTCAGGTGCCACACCACCGACACTCTGCCCGCGAACAGCCTTTGGGCGCGGCAAATGCCTGCATCGGCTGGCTGAGGACTTGATCCGCGTTGCAACTTTCAACTGGAAACTTGCAACTGCTCACTCCCCCTGAATCGTTGCCACCACCCGTCTTGCCCCACCATGGTCCCGGTGCTCGCACAGGTAAATGCCCTGCCAGGTGCCCAGCGCCAATCGGCCCTGGCCGATGGGCAGGCTCAGTGACGGGCCGATCAGCACGCTCTTGATATGCGCGGGCATGTCATCCGGGCCTTCCAGCGTGTGTTCATAATAGGGCGCGTTTTCCGGCACCATCACGTTGAGGTGGCGCTCCAGATCCCCCCGCACATCCGGGTCGGCATTTTCGCTGATCGTCAGCGAGGCCGAGGTGTGCTGGATAAACAGATGCAACAGCCCCACCTGCACCTCGCCCAGCTCCGGCAGTCCGTCCAGCACCTCACGGGTAACCAGGTGGCAGCCCCGGGCCTTGGCGGATAATGTCAATGTTCGCTGGAACCACATTTTCGTTCCTCCGGATATTGGCGCTTCCCGATAGCAACGGCACACTCGGTGGAGCAACCGACAGACAGGGAAACACCATGAAACTGAATGGCCAGACCATTGTACTGACCGGCGCCTCCAGTGGCATCGGCGCCGAAGCCGCAAAAATCATGGCACGCCGTGGCGCCACCCTGTGCCTGGTGGCACGGCGGGAGGAACAGTTGCGGGACGTGCAAGAAGCCATCGACGCCGACGGGGGCTGCGCCTTTATCTACCCCTGCGATCTCAGCGACAACGCGGCCATCGAGGCCTGCGCCGCACGGATTCTTGCCGAGCAACCCCGTATCGATGCGCTGGTGAACAATGCAGCCCATTCCATCCGTCGCCCCATCGAGCAGTCCCTGGATCGCCTGCACGATTACCAGCGCACCGTACAGCTCAACTATATCGGTGCCGTGGCCATGACGCTGAAACTGTTGCCGCGTTTTCTCGAGCAGGGCCACGGCCATGTGGTAAATATTTCCAGCCTCTCCACCCAGGTCCCCATCCCCCTGTTCTCCGCCTACCTGGCCAGCAAGAGCGCCCTGGAATCCTTCACCCGCTCCCTGCAGGCGGAAATGGGCCATCAGGGCATCAGCACCACCGTGGTCTACTTCCCCATGGTGCGCACCCCCATGTCATCGCGCACTGCCATCTATAAGTACATGCCGATGATGCACGTGAAAAAGGCCGCCGGCTGGATCGTGGAAGCCTGCGAAAAACGCCCGGCGCGCATCGCTCGCCCCATGGGCAAGCTGGGCAGCGTCCTGCTCGCCGCTGCCCCGGGCCCGGCCACCAAACTGCCGCAACCGTTGTTTCGCGGCATGGATAAACTGCTG
Organism: Pseudomonadota bacterium; assembly: GCA_036230225.1. Lineage (GTDB taxonomy): Bacteria > Pseudomonadota > Gammaproteobacteria > Pseudomonadales > Alcanivoracaceae > Alcanivorax. Next base: position 18,617 of record JAZAJX010000214.1, read on the forward strand.
GCCAGCCGGTTGAAGAAGAAGGGATAAAAGCAGGGGCAAGTTTCAAGTTGCAACGCGGATGAGGCTTGTGCGTTAGCCGCCTATGCTCTGCCCGCGATTCGCGGTAAAGCCGTAAAGACGCTCAAGACTGTCTGTAGATGCCTGGCACCACTGAGCAAGGAAAACGGCACCTTTCACAGTAATCGCGGCCAAGGCCAGCCTGCACCATCTTGCCTCGCCCGCGTTGCAACTTGTAACTTGCAACTCAACTCACCACGTTGATCGCACTCCCCGCCCGCCACTGACGGATATTTTCCACTACCCCGTCCAGCAATCGCTGCCGGCATTCCCGGGTGCCCCAGGCGTTGTGCGGGGTAATGATCAGGTTGGGGATATCGTCCGCCAGCAACGGATGATCCGCGGGGGGCGGTTCGCTGCTGAGTACGTCCAGGCCGGCGCCACCCAGGTGGCCGCTACGCAATGCATCGGCCAAGGCCGGCTCATCAATCAGGCCACCCCGGGCGGTGTTGATCAACAGGGCCCCGGGCTTCATCTGCGCGAGAAAGGCCGCATTCACCAGCTTGTCGGTCTTCGGCGTCAGCGGGCAGTGCAGGCTGAGCACGTCCGCCTGCGGCAACAGCTCCGCCAGAGAGACACGCCCGGATTGCCCACCATGGGCCTGGAACGATTCTGCCACGCACACCTGCATGCCCAGGGCCTCGGCCAGTCGGGCCACTTCCCGACCCAGATCCCCATACCCCATCACCCCCAGCGTCTTGCCCGCCAGCTCCATGATGGGGTGATGCAACAAGCAGAAATGCGCGGCCTGACTCCAGGCGCCGGCCTTCACATCCCGGTCGTAGTCATGCCAGCGAGTGGCCAGGGACAGCATCAGTGTCAGGGTATGCTGGGCCACCGACGCCCGCGCATAACCGCTCACATTGCATACCGTGATGCCCTGCGCCCGGGCGGCCGCCAGATCCACATTATTGGTACCCGTGGCACAAATGCAGATAAGCTTGAGGGACGGGCAGGCTTTCAGGGTGGCGGCATCCAGCACCACCTTGTTGGTGATGACCACCTGGGCATCCTGCAACCGCGCTACCCGCTCCTCGGGACGGGTGAGCGGATGGAAGGTCCAGGGCATCAAGGCCTCAAGGGCGGAGAAGTCCATCTCGGCGGGATTGAGGGTATCGCTGTCGAGAAACACGCCCTGCATGTTCGGTCACCTTTTGTCGGGGAAGAAGGGAGGTGTTCCATGCTAACGGATTTGCTGGAAAAGATGGGCTTCAACCTGCCACAGCATGACTGGCAGAAACCGGTGGTCGGTGTCAGCGCCTGCCTGCTGGGTCAGAAGGTCCGCTACGACGGCGACCACAAACACAACGCCATTCTCGTCCACCAGCTCGGTCCGCTACTGCGCTTTCGTGATACCTGTCCGGAAGTGGCCATCGGCCTGCCGGTACCCCGCCCGCCGATTCAGGTGGTCCAGGTCGGCGACGCCCTGCGTGTCAAAGGCGTGGACAACCCGCAGCAGGACGTCACCGAGGCGCTGGAAAACGTGGCCGCCGGGCTCAAGGAGCCCCTCAGCGGTTTCGTGCTGAAAGCCCGCTCACCCAGTTGCGGTCACCTGAGCACGCCCGTGCATAACGCCAGCGGTCATCAGATCGGCATGGCTTCCGGTGCCTTCGCCCGCAAGCTCCACGAGCTCTTCCCGCGCATTCCCCTGGCCAACGAGAGCGACCTGGAAAAACCGGCATTCCTGCAGAGTTTTCTGTTGCAGGTGTACTGCTACCACCAGTGGCATCACAGCCCCCACCAGGGACAGTGGCTCAGTGACATGCAGGCGCACAGCGAGCAACTGGATGAACCCCTGCACAGTGGCTTGCGCCACTATCTCGATAAACTCGGGCAGGCGATGCATTGAAACGCCCGCCAACGTAATACTTGCGGTTATGTTGCCCGGGGCACAAGCGACGCGCAGAACAGCCGAAGAGCCTGCCCCGGACTGGAACCGGGGATGGCCCCGAAAGGGATGAGCGTAGTGAATAACCCCGGTATGACGTTTTGGGTTACCCGGTTTCGTGGGGAATCAATGCGCGCTATCGTGGTCGGTAATGGACCCGACCCGGCGAGGATGTCATGACACAGCAACAGGACCGGCTGCTCTGGATCGACGGCCAATTCACCCCCGGCAGCGCCAACCAGTTTTTCGATACCATCAACCCGGCCACCAATCAGGTGATCTGCCGGGTGGCCCAGGCCTCCCCCGACGATGTGGACCGTGCCGTGCAGACGGCCAAACAGGCCCAGCCCGCCTGGCAGGCTCTGGGTGGCGTTGAGCGCGGGCGTATCCTGATGCGCACGGCCCAGTTGCTGCGCGAACACCGCGACGAAATCGCCCAACTGGAAACCCTCGATGCGGGCAAGCCCATTGCCGAAACCCCGGAAGCCGATGTGGATTCCGCCATCGACTGCCTGGAGTATTTCGCTGGCCAGGCCAGTTCCCTGCAGGGGGACTACCAGCAAGTGCCCGGTGGTTTCTTCTACACCCGCCCGGAACCGCTGGGCGTGTGTGCCGGTATCGGTGCCTGGAATTATCCGGTGCAGATTGCCAGCTGGAAGGCGGCCCCCGCCCTGGCTGCCGGCAATGCCCTGGTCTACAAACCTTCGGAAGTGACCCCCTTGTCCGCCCTGCGATTGGCAGAGCTGTTCAAGGAAGCGGGGCTGCCCGATGGCATCTTCAACGTGGTACAGGGTTTCCGGGAAACCGGCGAGGCCCTCACCGGTCACCCGCAGGTGGCCAAGGTCTCGCTCACCGGCGGGGTCCCCACCGGCAAGGCGGTGATGCGTGCCGCCGCCGATACCCTGAAAGGGGTCACCCTGGAGCTGGGCGGCAAATCCCCGCTGATCATCTTCGACGATGCGGATCTGGATAACGCCGTGTCCGCGGCCATGCTCGCCAACTTCTACACCCAGGGGCAGATCTGCACCAACGGCACCCGTGTTTTTGTGCATGAGAGCATCAAGGATGCCTTTGTGGAAAAACTGCTGGCCCGTGTCGGCGCCCTGACCTTGGGCGATCCCATGGACCCGGCCACGGAAGTGGGGCCGTTGATCAGCCGCCAGCACATGCAGCACGTGCTCAACTATATCGAGATCGGCAAGGAAGAAGGCGGGCAGGTACTGATCGGCGGCGGCAAGGCAGAAGTGGATGGCCTGCCGGAGGGCAACTTCGTCTTGCCCACGGTATTCGATGGTCTTAACGACGACATGACCATCGTGCGCGAGGAAATCTTCGGCCCGGTGCTGTCACTGCTCAGCTTCCGCGACGAAGATGACGTGGTGGCCCGCGCCAACAACACCGACTTCGGCCTGGCCGGCGGCGTGTTCACCCGTGATATCAACCGCGGCCACCGCATGGCGGAACGGATCGATGCCGGCATTGTGTGGGTAAACCACTACAACCTGACGCCCATCGAAATGCCCTTCGGCGGCTTCAAGCAATCCGGCATCGGCAAGGAAAACAGCCGCCGTGCGTTTGCCCATTACACCCGACTGAAAACGGTGTACGTGGCCCAGGAAGATGTGGATTCGCCGTACTAGGAAAATCGTGTTTTGCTGTGGGAAGTGTGTCACGCTTTTGCTTTTGTGGGACCGGTGGTTCCACCGCGAATGCCTGGCCTTCGAATCTGGCGCCTAATCGCGGTGGAACCACCGCTCCCACAGAACCCGCGCCTGCCGGGTCTCTTTTTTGTCACCCCTGCCGTTTCGGCATTCCGCTACGTTGATGCTCCTGCCACCCATCCGCATGGAAACTGGGTGCCGTGGAAGGCGGCAGCGACTTGCCGAGAATATGATCCGCGCCTTTCTCGCCGATCATGATGGTCGGTGCGTTCAGGTTGCCGTTGGTCACCGTGGGCATGATCGACGAATCCACAACCCGCAGATTTTCCACCCCGTGCACCCGGCACTGCGGGTCCACCACCGCCATATCGTCGGTGCCCATGCGGCAACTGCCCGCGGGGTGATACGCGGTTTCTGCAGTGCGTGACATCCAGTCATCCAGCTCGTCATCGCTGTTGATATCCGGCCCCGGCGACAGCTCGGCACCCCGGTAGGGGTCCATGGCCGGCTGGGCAAAAATCTCCCGGGTGAAACGCACCCCGGCCCGGAACGCCTCGCGGTCCTCTTCCCGGTCGAAGTAGTTGAAGAACATGCTGGGCGGCGCCGCCGGGTCTTTCGATTTCAGTTTTACCCAGCCCCGGCTAAGCGGCTTGTTCGCTCCCAGATGCACCTGGAACCCATGCCCTTTCACGGCGCTGGAGCCATCATAGGCAATGGCCCCAGCCAGAAAGTGGTACTGGATATCCGGATACTGCAGCCCGGCGCGGCTGCGAATATAGCCGTTGGATTCGAAGTGGTTGGAGGTGCCCAGCCCACGACGCAGGAACAGCCAGTTGGCGCCGATCCAGGCTTTCGCCAGCGGCCCCAGCCAGCCATTGAGGGTGATGTTCTGGGTACATTCCTGCTGCACCCACACCTCCAGATGATCGTGCAAATTCTGCCCCACCCCGGGCAGGTCATGGATCACCTCAATGCCGTTTTCCTTTAAATGCGCCGCCGGCCCGATGCCGGACAGCATCAACAACTTCGGGGAGTTAAAAGCACTGGCGGACAGGATCACTTCCTTGCGGGCCTTCACCCTGTAGGTGTTACCACCCCGGCGGTATTCCACCCCCACCGCTTTCTTGCCGTCCAGGATCACCCGGGTGGTCAGGGCTTGCATCTTCACATCCAGGTTCGGCCGGTTCATGGCCGGCTTCAGATACGCCATGGCGGTGGAGCAACGCACCCCGTCGCGCACCGTCATGTCCATGCGCCCGAAGCCTTCCTGACGAAACCCGTTATAGTCTTCCGTATAACCATAACCGGCCTCCTCCCCCGCCTGAATAAAGGCCCGGTACAACGGGTTCTTCATGTTGTTGCCGTTGCAGGTGGTCAGCGGCCCGTCGGCGCCGCGGTAGTCATCACCACCGTAGACACAGCCTTCCGCCCGTTTGAAATAGGGCAACACATCCGCGTAGCCCCAGCCCTCCGCGCCCAGGGATTCCC
>JAZAJX010000215.1:0-21858 GCA_036230225.1 Pseudomonadota bacterium
CCATTCCCTACTCCAACACGGGGTTCAACAAGCCGCCGGTTGCGGTGCAGCAGGAGCCGGTGTCTCTGGATGCGGTGGCTGGAGAAAGCGATGTGCGCCTGCGATTCTTCTTTTCCACCCAGGATGAACTGTACAACGGTTTCCGTGGGTGGGTGCTGGACGATGTGGTCATTGAAGAGGGGGAGGGCACCTTCCCGCTCTATCAGGGGGGCGGTGAAGACGTGCCGGAGCTCATGACCACCGCTGCCAAAAAGCGCGTTCGCGATGACGTGACCCGCCACCGTTAACCCGTAACGTCAAAAAGCCGCCTGTTGCAGGCGGCTTTTTGGTTGCCAATCCAGTCCGGAGGTCTAAACTGCCCTTCATTGATCTCCGGGGTTTTCATCATGCTTTCCTACCGCCACAGCTACCACGCCGGCAACTTTGCCGATGTTCTCAAGCACATCGTTCAGATTGCCATCATCGAGTACCTGAAAAAGAAGGATAAACCCTTCACGGTCCACGATACCCATGGTGGGGCCGGGAGCTACCTGATCGACAGCGAGCACATGCAGAAGACCGGGGAATACCGCGACGGTATCCAGCGGCTGTGGGAGGGGCGTACGGAAATCGGGGTGATCGACCAGTACGTGAAGCTGGTGCGGCAATTGAATCCGGTGGGACGGCTGCGTGAGTACTCGGGGTCGCCGCTGATTGCCGCCAGCCTGCTGCGCGAGCAGGACCGGCTGCAATGTACCGAGCTGCACAGCACGGATTATGAGTTGCTGCACAAGCGTTTTGCCGATGACAAACGGGTGCGGGTAGAAAAGCTGGATGCCTGGCAAGGACTCAAGGCGCTCTTGCCGCCGCAACATCGCCGCGGACTGGTGCTGATTGATCCGTCCTATGAAATGGAAGCGGATTACAACGGTGTGTTGCCCGCGTTGCAGATGGCCATGGAGAAATTTGCCACGGCAACCTATGCCATTTGGTATCCGGTGCTGGATCGGAATCGCACCGAGAGTTTCATCCGCCGCTTCGTCAAGGCCGGGATTCCCGACCTGTTACGCGTGGAGTTGTGTGTTCGCCCGGATGCGTCCGGTCGCGGTATGACCGGCTCCGGTATGCTGATTGTGAATCCGCCTTTTACCCTGGCCCAGCATATGGCCCAGGCCATGCCTGCCCTCAAGGCGGCGTTGTGCGAGCCCAATGGCCATACGCTTGTCCGCGAGTTGGCCGGCGAGGCCTGACCGGTAACGGCGGCCGACCACCGGCGATGCGTCGGCTTCGGCAGGCTGGTAGACTGCGCCGCTTTCCGCCTCACGGTAAGTGCTGACTTGCCGGTGAAGGCCCTCAACGGGAACACGAGCAACCGGAAAGACAGCCGTCCGTAAGCCTGCCATGACACAGCCCACTTCTCTGCGACGTCCCTCCCTTGTTGATGCCTTGCTGCCGATTGTGGTGCTGGTGGCTTTGCTGGCGTCGGCGGTCTACCTGTATGGGGACAGCGCCTCCTCGGGCCCCAATCAGATCGCCCTGTTGCTGTGCGCCGGGCTGGCGTCGCTGATTGCCTTCAAAAACGGCATGGGCTGGCGGGAGATCGAGACCGCCATGATCAAGGGCATCGCCGTGGCCCTGGGGGCAGTGTTGATTCTCCTGAGTGTCGGCGCCCTGATCGGCACCTGGCGATTGGCGGGAATTGTGCCATCGCTGATCTATTTCGGGCTGGAGCTGATGAACCCGGCGCTGTTCTATGCGGCGGCCTGCCTGATCTGCGCCATTATCGCACTGAGTATCGGCTCCAGCTGGACCGTGGCTGCCACCGTGGGGGTGGCACTGATCGGGGTGGCCAGCGGGCTCGGTCTGTCATTGCCGGTGGCGGCCGGGGCGGTGGTATCCGGCGCGTATTTTGGCGACAAGATTTCGCCATTGTCGGAAACCACCAATCTGGCCCCGGCGGTGGCAGGCGCCGACCTGTTCGCGCATATCCGTCTGATGCTGTGGACCACGGTACCGTCCATTGTGATTGCGCTGCTGATCTTTCTGGTCATGGGGGTCAATGCAGAGGTGTCCAGTGGCACGGTGGACCGGATTGCCCCCCTGCTGGCGGGACTGGATACGCAGTTCCATATTTCCTTTCTCCACCTGATCCCTCTGGCTGTTCTCCTGGTGATGGCGCTCAAGCGGATGCCGGCCTTGCCCGCCATTTTTCTGGGGGCGCTACTGGGAGGCATTTGGGCATTGTTGTTTCAACCCGAGGCCATCGCCGCCCAGGCGGGAGTGGCCAAGGCGGATGCGGTGACATCCCTGAAAGTGATCTGGCAGACCTTCTATGCGGGCATCACAGTAGAGACCGGGGATACGGCCCTGAATGACCTGCTGTCCGGCGGCGGCATGGCATCCATGCTCAACACCGTCTGGTTGATTCTTTGTGCCATGACGTTCGGTGCCGTCATGGAGCATGCCGGGCTGCTGGCGCGACTGATCGAGGGGCTGCTGTCTGCGGTGAAAGGGGCGGCGGGGCTCATTGCGGCAACGCTGGCCACCTGCTTCGGCAGCAATGTCCTCACCGCGGACCAGTACATTTCCATCATCATGCCCGGACGTATGTTCCGTAACGCCTACGAACAGGAAGGGCTGGCGCCGGTGAATCTGTCCCGGGCGCTGGAAGACGGCGGCACCATCACCAGCCCGCTGATTCCCTGGAATACCTGCGGGGCCTACATGCAGTCAGTGCTACTGGTGCCGGTGACGGACTATCTGTTCTTTGCCTTCTTCAACCTGATCAATCCGCTGCTGGCGCTGGTCTATGCCTGGCTGGGGATCAAGGTGCTGCGACTGACCCCGCCGGCGGAGGCCAGCGAGGGGCGGGTGTCGCAAGGTTGAGTGTTCAGGGCAGCAGGGATTCCAGCTTCAGCTGGTCCTCATAGGTTTCCCGCTGACGCACCACAAAGGCTTGGTCGCCATCCACCATGACTTCGGCGGGGCGATTACGGCTGTTGTAGTTGCTGGCCATGGCAAAACCGTAGGCGCCGGCGCTGCGTACCGCCAACAGGTCGCCGGTCTCCAGAGACAGGGCCCGGTCCTTGCCCAGGAAATCCCCGGTTTCGCACACCGGGCCGACGATATCCCAGTCCCGGCAATCCGCATCATGGGGTTTCACCGGCACGATGTTCTGCCAGGCCGAATACAGGCTGGGGCGGATCAGATCGTTCATGGCGCCGTCGACGATGGCGAAATTCTTGTGCTCGGTGGGTTTGAGGAACAGCACCTGAGTGATGAACACCCCCGCGTTGGCCGCAATGGCACGGCCCGGCTCGATGTGCACCGGCAGGTCGCCGGGAATGTGCTTGAGCAGCGCCTGCACATAGTCTTCCGGCGCCGGAGGCGTTTCCTCGTTATAGGTGACGCCCAAACCGCCGCCCAGATCCAGGTGGTGAATCTCGATACCCAGGTGTTGTAACTGTTCCAGCAGCTTGAGAACACGCTCCAGGGCATCCTCGAAGGGGGACAGCTTGGTCAGCTGGCTGCCGATATGGCAGTCGATACCCAGTACCTTGATGTGCGGCAGCTCGGCGGCGCGTTGATAGAGTGCCGGGGCCTTGGCGATATCCACGCCGAACTTGTTGTCCTTCAGGCCGGTGGAAATATAGGGGTGGGTCTGGGCGTCCACATCCGGGTTCACGCGGATGGCGATGGGGGCCTGCAGATCGAGCTCTCCGGCCACCAGGTTGAGTAACTCCAGCTCGGCAGCGGACTCCACATTGAAACAATGAATGCGGGCTTTCAGTGCGGCTGCCATTTCCTCGGCGGTCTTGCCGACGCCGGAAAACACGATCTTGTCGGGATCCCCGCCGGCACGCAGCACCCGCTCCAGCTCACCACCGGAGACAATATCGAAACCGGCGCCGCAGCGGGCCAACACATTCAGTACCGCCAGATTTGAGTTGGCCTTTACCGCGTAGCAGACCTGGTGAGGGTGATCCCCAAAGGCCTCATCGAAGGCCTGAAAATGACGCTCAAGCGTGGCGCGGGAGTAGAGGTAAAGCGGGGTGCCAAAGCGGTCGGCCAGTTGCTCTACTGGCAGTTCTTCGGCAAACAGCTCGCCGTCGCGGTACTGAAAGTGATCCATGATTAATCCTGTGTCTCGTCTTGCTCGTTGTCATCCGCCGGGGTGGCGCTGGCCTTTGCCGGGGCGTCAGGCTCGGGTTCCTGAGGGGCAAAGTACAGTGGCCCTTTCTGGCCACAGGCGGTCAGCATCAGAAACAGTAAAAGGCTGAAAAGGCGCATGGGGAAACTCCGTTTGCGGACTGGGAAGTATAGCGTTTAGGGGGCGGGCGCGTAATGGATAGCCGGGGATTATTCGCGCCGCCCGTTGGGCGGGCAGCGCGTCAAGGGGGCAATGTCGGTTGAGCTGCCCGTTTCAGACCGGGCGACGCACGGATCGGATTTTTCCGCTGCCGCCACCGCCACAGAAAAAGCGTTCTGCACCGTCGGATTCCAGCCCGGAGACACCCGTATCCGCCGGCATTTCCAGCGTTTGCAGTATCTCGCCACTGTCCGGGTCAAGCTGCCGCAGTTCGCTGTCGTTATTTTCCCAGGTGCCGTGCCAGAGCTCTCCGTCCACCCAGGTGATGCCGGTGACAAAGCGGTCGCTTTCTAGGGTGCGGACAATGGTACCGTCTGCGGGATCGAGCTGGTGGATCTTGCGGTCCTGGTACTGGCCAACCCACAGGTAACCCTCTGCCCAGGCCATGCCGGAGTTGCTGTTACCCGGGGCAGGGATGCTGGCGAGTATCTCGCCACTCTGGGGGTCGATTTTGTGAATGCGATCCTCGGTAATCTGGTAAAGGTGCGTGCCATCCCAGGCGGTACCGGCGTTGGCGGTGACGCGCAACGTGTGCTGGGCTGTTCCGCTGTCCGGATCCATGGCGACCAGGGTGTCGCCGGTGGCATACCAGAGGCGTTGGCCGTCAAAGCTGACGCCATGGATGGCGTCGGTGTTCGGGAACGGACCATACTCGCGGAGGATGTCGGCGTTGACGTGTTTCATAAAGACATTCCTTTGTGGTCGAAGTCAGAGTGTCGCCACCCATACGGTGGCGTTACCAACCCGAGCCTAGTTCACCGGCAGCGGGGCCGGGAGTAACAAGGTTGTCGTGAATCCCGGCACCGACGGTGTGGTCCAGCGCCGGGCCCGTCCACGGCCGAAGCCCTGGACTTTGCCGGCCTGTGCCAGCTCGTCCAGGGCTCGCTGAACCGTGCGCTGACTGGTGCCCAGGGCCAGCGCCAGGGACGAGCTGGACCAGGCCGCGCCGTCCACCAGCAGGGCCAGCACGGTGGCATGTTTTTCGTCCACGGGGGGAGCCATCACCACGGGGATGCGCTGTTGTCGGGGCGACAGCACAAACCCGTCCGCAGTGGCGGCGATATCGGCCAGCGGTCGAAGCAGTGTTCGCAGACGCCCCATTTCTACCCGCAAGCGACTGCGATGGGATTCTTCCGTGTGCCTGAGCCGGAAAGCCCGTTGTATCAGCGTATGCCGGGACACATCCGCCGGCCAGGCCTCGGCCAGCGCCCGTACCAGAGTGAACAGCACCGGCCGGCTGGTCAGCGACACGATCTGCTGGTGGTGACGCACCAGATAGCGGCAGCCATCCACGATCAGGGCATCCGAGGCCAGCAGGGCTTCCACGTCCTGCAATCGCATGAGGTGTTCGCGGTCGCCAGATACCCTGCGAGCCGCCGGGGCCTCCAGGATCTCAATCGCATGTGCCACCTCGTGGTCCAGAGCAGGGATGGCGGCCTGACGCGCTGACTGTTGCGCCAGGGTCAGCGCATTGCGCGCGGGCGCGGTCTGCAGACGACGCAGGGCAATGCCGGCCTTCAGCAAGTGATGGATGGTATCAATGGCGGGCGAAAACGTGCCGGGATCGAGTGTGTCGAGGAGGGTCTCGGCGGCGTCGATCTGCCCAATCAATAGTTGGCGACGGGCTTCCAGGTAGTGCGCCTGAGCAGCATTGGCCTGGTCGCCATGCTGCTGCAGGGTTGCCGCAGTCTGCGCAAGACGGTCTGCGGGCCAGCCCAGATCGCGGGCGGCCAGCGCCACTTCGGTTTCAGCCACCTGGCAGCGCGCCCGGGCCAGGGTGGCTTTGCGAGAAAAGCGTTGCCGGGCCCGTTGCAGCAAGGATCGGGCCCGCCCGAAATCGCCCAGTTGTGCCATGGCGATGCCGCGCAATGCCAACGCCGGAGCATCCTCGCGCAGGGAAATCCGGTTGAGGGCACCAAGAGGGTCGCCGGTTGCCAGCGCGCGGGCGGCAGCGTTGATCAGGGCATCCATGGCAATCCCGGCATTGTTGTGTCGCCCTCCTGGCTGTCGATGCGGGCTGATCTTGATGATGATAAACAACCCTGCAAGGAAAACACGATGACAGATCACAGGATGGGTGCCCGCCAGGCAAGCGATCCGGTGTCTGCCGATGACGCCATGATAAGCACGTCGAAGGCTGGAGAATTGATCGGTGCGAGTGGCCGGACGGTGTCTTTGCGACCGAATCGCTGTGGGTTGGGCGTAGACTGGGCTACTCTCGATGCCGAACCCGGTTCATAATTCGTCGATCACAGGCAAGGATGACAGCAATGAAGCATGCACGAAAGGTGGTGGTGACAGTGTGGCTGGTCATGTCACTGTTGGGAGTTGCCGGTGTGTCGCTGGCGAACGACACCGTGCCGGCGCTGGAGATTCGCCAGCTTGCGGACAACGTCTATCTCCATACCTCCTATCAGAACGTGGAAGGCTTTGGCCTGGTGGATGCCAATGGACTGGTGGTGATGGACGGAGCAGATGCTTACCTCATTGATACCCCCTGGTCAGAGAGGGACACGCAGCAATTGCTTGACTGGATGGCATCCCGGGGGATGACGGTGAAGGGCAGTGTCTCTACCCATTCCCATGATGACCGGACGGCCGGTATCGCTCTGCTCAATCAGCGCTCGATTCCCACTTATGCGTCGGCGCAGACCAATGCGTTGCTGGAAGACGCGGGGAAGGCGCAGGCCACCCATGCGTTTGACGAGCCGGTGTTTGCGCTGCTGGCGGGCAAGATCGAGCTCTTTTATCCCGGGCCGGGGCATGCCCGGGATAACCTGGTGGCGTGGTTGCCGCGTTCCGGGATCCTTTTTGGTGGTTGCATGATCCGCGCTGCGGAAAGTCACACCCTCGGTTATACCGGGGAGGCGAGTCTCGATAAATGGTCCGCGTCTGTTGCCAGGGTGCAATCCCGGTACCCGCGTATTCGCCATGTCGTGCCGGGTCATGGCAAGGTCGGTGATGCGTCGTTGCTGGCCCATACCCGAACATTGGCGGAGTCAGCTTCCACCCCGGGACATTGAAGGAGTTCGGATGAAAGTGCATTACCTGGAAATCGTGACTGACGATGTGGCGGGCGTCTGTCAGGCGTATGAAGCCGTGAATAGCGTCCACTTCGGCGATCCGGATGCGTTGTTGGGTGGGGCAAGAACCTGCGCGCTGGCGGATGGTTCCGTGGTGGGCGTGAGGGGCCCGCTGCGGGATACGGAGGCACCGGTGGTTCGTCCCTACTGGCTGGTGGAGGATATCGAGCGGGCGGTGGCTGCGGTGGAAGCCCGAGGCGCTCAGATTGCCATGACGCCGATGGAGATTCCCGGCAAGGGGCGGTTTGCGATTTATCTGCTGGGCGGGAACGATCACGGGCTCTGGCAGCTGCCGTGATGGTCGGCAATCGGCCGGGTAGGTTGATACCCGGCCGATGCAGGATCAGCTGGCGGTATTGTCCAGCGCTTCCCGGGCGCGGGCCACGGCAGCGCGTACCTGGTCCGGGGCGGTGCCGCCGATGTGGTTGCGGGCGCTCACGGAGCCTTCCAGAGTCAGCACCTCGAACACATCATCCTCGATCTGGTCGCTGAACTGCTTGAGTTCGGACAGGGACATGTCTCCCAGGTCCTTCTTTTTCTCCACGCCGTAGGCTACCGCTTTGCCGACGATCTCGTGGGAGTCACGGAAGGCGATGCCTTTGCGCACCAGGTAATCGGCCAGATCGGTGGCGGTGGCGAAGCCGCGGCGGGCCGCTTCGCGCATCACTTCACGGTTGGGCTCGAGGGCGGGGATCATGTCGCCGAAGGCGCGCAGGCTGCCCTTGAGGGTATCCACGGCATCGTACAACGGCTCTTTGTCTTCCTGATTGTCCTTGTTGTAGGCCAGCGGTTGCGACTTCATCAGGGTCAGCAGGCTGATCAGGTGGCCGTTGACGCGGCCGGTCTTGCCGCGCACCAGCTCGGGCACGTCCGGGTTTTTCTTCTGCGGCATGATGGAGCTGCCGGTGCAGAAGCGGTCGGGCAGGTTGATGAAGTTGAACTGGGCACTGGTCCACAGCACCAGCTCTTCGCTGATCCGCGACAGGTGGGTCATGGACAGGGCGGCCAGGGCACAGAACTCGATGGCGAAGTCGCGATCGCTCACCGCATCCAGGGAATTCTCACAGACGCCGTCAAAACCCAGCAGCTCGCAGGTGCGCTCCCGGTTGATCGGGTAGGTGGTGCCGGCCAGAGCCGCAGCACCCAGCGGCATGCGGTTGACCCGCTTCTTGCAATCCAGCAGACGCTCGCGGTCACGCTTGAGCATTTCGAACCAGGCCAGCAGATGGTGGCCAAAGGTCACCGGCTGGGCGGTCTGCAGATGGGTAAAGCCGGGCATGATGGTGGCCGCTTCACGCTCGGCCAGGTTCAGCAGGCCCTGCATCAGGTGCAGGTATTGCTCTTCCATGATCAGCATTTCGTCACGCAGCCACAGGCGGATGTCGGTGGCCACCTGATCGTTGCGGCTGCGGCCGGTGTGCAGCTTCTTGCCGGTGATGCCGATCTTGTCGGTGAGGCGGGCCTCGATATTCATGTGCACATCTTCCAGGGCCACGGACCACTGGAATTCCCCGGCTTCGATTTCCTTCTGGATCTCGGCCAGGCCATTGATGATGGCGTCGCGCTCGTCATCGGTCAGCACGCCGACCTCGGCCAGCATGGTGGCGTGGGCCTGAGAGCCGTAGATGTCCTGACGGTACATGCGCTGGTCGAAATTCACGCTGGCGGTGAATTCCTGCACGAACTGGTCGGTGGATTCGCTGAAGCGGCCGCCCCAGAGTTTGTTCTGCTGCTTGTCAGTCATCGTACTCGCTCATCTAAAGCCGGAATTGCGGGCGCGCAGTATAGCAGGGACCGAGGGTCCTCTGAACATTCACTGAGCACGCCAGGGCGTTTCAACAGCCTGCGGGTCCTGCTGGTATTGCTTGGGTGACGTGCCTGCTTCAGGTATAACATTCATTACCTAGTGATTTTTACTGACGGGAGCCTTGATGGCGGCCACGGACGACCAGCCTAATTCCAGTTTCTTGCCCGACTTGTGCAGCACCCGTGCGGTGCTGGTGGTGGTCGTGGTTGCCGAGCTGATGGCGTTGGTGATCAACCTGGTCGCCACCTATTACAGCGACTTCAGCATGTCCCGGTTGGCGATCACCTCTCTTTTTGTGCAGTGGGTGGGACTGACCTCGGCGGCACTGGTCTGTCAGTTGCGTCCCCGGCTCAATCGGCTGGCGCCGGCCTGGGCGGCGGTGGCAGTGGTGCTGCTAGTGGTGGTCGATACGCTGGTGTTCAGCCTGTTGGCGGTCCTGGTCATGGGCTGGGTGACCGGAGGCCTGGCGTCCGGCGCCTTGTGGACCATGGAGATCGTCGTCAACGGCCTGATCGCTGCCATCATCGCCGGTCTGGTGATGCGCTATTTCTATGTGCAGGAACAGCTCCGTCAGAAGGGCCAGGCAGAGTTGCAGGCCCGTATTCAGGCGCTGCAGTCGCGTATCCGCCCGCATTTCCTGTTCAACTCCATGAATATCATTGCCAGCCTGATCGCCGTGGACCCGGACGCCGCCGAGAAGGTGGTGGAGGATCTCTCCGTGCTGTTTCGGGCGAGCCTGAAAAATATCGGCAACGAGGCCTCTCTGGATGAGGAACTGGAGCTGTGCCGGCGCTATATTCATATCGAACAATTGCGCATGGGCGAGCGTCTGCAGGTGGAATGGGACATCCGTGTGGACGCAAAAAGCGTGATGATTCCCCTGTTAACCTTGCAACCCTTGCTCGAAAATGCCATTTATCATGGCATACAGCCATTAACCGCAGGGGGCGTGGTGACAATCCGGGCCCTGGCCGAAAATGGCGAGCTGGTGCTGTCGGTGGGCAACCCCAAGCCGGAAGGTGATGGGCATCATAAGGGCAACCGCATGGCGCTGGAGAATATTCGTCATCGTCTGGAAGCGCTGTATGGTGACGAGGTGGCGGTGGAATCCCGCCCGCAACAAAAAGAATACGAGATCGAAATCCGATATCCGCTGAAATAAGAAGGATGGGAACTATGCGGGTGCTTGTATGCGACGATGAACAACTGGCGCGGGACCGGCTCAAGCGGCTGGTGGAAAAAACCGACGGCGTCGAAGTGGTGGCAGAGGCGGCCAATGGCCGGGAGGCCATCGATCAGGCCCAGGCCACCAAGCCGGATGTGATTCTGATGGACATTCGCATGCCGGAAATGGATGGCATGGAAGCCGCCGAGCATCTTAGCAAGATGGACAATCCGCCGGCCCTGATTTTCTGTACCGCCTATGACGAGCATGCCCTGCAGGCCTTCAAGGTGCATGCCGTGGATTACCTGCTCAAGCCGGTGAGTGCCGATGATCTGTCCACCGCCCTGGGCAAGGCTCGGACACTCAACCGGGTTCAGCTGGCGGAAATCGGCAAAGAAGTCAGCGAAGAGAAACCCCGTCGCCGCGGCCACATCAGTGCGCGTACCCATCGTGGACTGGAGCTGGTGCCGGTGGATGAAGTGCGCTATTTCCTGGCAGACCAGAAGTACGTGACGGTCTGTTCCGGCGAGGGCGAGGTGCTGATTGACGAAACGCTCAAGGAGCTGGAAACCGAGTTTGGTGATCAGTTCGTACGCATTCACCGTAATGCGCTGGTGGCACTCAAATTCATCGAAGGCATGGAAATGGCCACCGCCGGTCATCATCAGGTGCGCTTGCGGGGGATTGATGAGCGTCTGACCGTCAGCCGTCGCCATGTGGCGGGGCTGCGGCGGGTACTGCAAAATCTTTAACAGCCACAGGGGCCATGCTAGCCTTGGGCTCCCCAACACAGTCAGTCATTGAATAACAAGAACAGGACGTCTGCCATGAAAAAGCTTCTTCTCCTGCTGGTCGGTGCTGTGGCACTGAGCGGCTGTGCCACGGCGACCATGCCGGTCAGCGGTTTCCTCTACGGCAATGTGAAAGCGCCCCTGACCGCCACCGCCTCCAGCGAAAAACCCACCCGGGTGGGCCGGGCGAGCACCCGCTCCATTCTCGGGGTGATTGCGTCCGGGGATGCCAGCATCCAGACCGCAGCACGCAATGGCGGCATTACCGAAATCCATCATGTGGACTACGAGTCCCAGAACTTCTTCGGGGTGCTGGCGGAGTTTACCGTGGTCGTGTACGGCAACTAGTTAGCAAGTTACAAGTTTCAAGTTGCAACGCACGATAACGTTGGCAGCTTGAGAACGTATAGAGGCCGCGCCCAAGGGTTGGGCGCGGTCTCTTGCGTTTGGGGCAACCAGGAGCTGTCTCGCGTTGTAACTTGCAACTTGAAACTTGCTGCTCTCTGTCTCGGCCCCTCCGTGCCTTTCCTGTAGACTAGTCCCCACATTGACCTAACGAAAACAGGATGCCCCATGTCCCGCGAAGTCTTGCGTATTGCCACCCGCTCCAGCCCGCTTGCCATCTGGCAGGCGGAGTACGTTCAGCAGCGTCTGGAAAGCCTGCATGAGGGGTTGAGCGTGGAGCTGGTGCGGATCAAGACCCAGGGCGACAAGATCCTCGATACCCCGCTGGCGAAGATCGGTGGCAAGGGGTTGTTCGTGAAGGAACTGGAAGAGGCCATGATGGATGGCCGTGCGGATATCGCCGTTCACTCCATGAAGGATGTGCCCATGGAGCTGCCGGAAGGGTTCGTGCTGCCGGTGATCTGTGAGCGCGAAGACCCCCGCGATGCCTTCGTGTCCAACCACCACGACAGTCTGTCTGCGCTCCCCGACGGCGCCTGTGTGGGCACGTCCAGCCTGCGCCGCCAGGCCCAGGTGAAGGCCAATCGACCGGATCTGTTAGTGAAAAGCCTGCGCGGCAATGTGCAGACCCGTCTGGGCAAGCTGGATGCGGGCGAGTTCGATGCCATCATCCTGGCTGCGGCCGGCCTCAAGCGGCTGGAGATGCATGATCGCATCCGTTATGAAATGCCGCCGGAAGAGTCACTCCCTGCCGTGGGCCAGGGCGCGGTGGGTATCGAATGTCGTGAAGGGGACGCGCGCACTATCGAACTGCTCAGCCCCCTCAGCGATGTGGATACCTGGGACCGCGTGATCGCCGAACGTGCCATGAACCGGCGCCTGGAAGGGGGCTGCCAGGTCCCCATTGCGGGCTTTGCCCTGCTGGACGGTGACGAGCTGTGGATGCGTGCACTGGTGGCGGAAGAGGATGGCAGCCGGGTGTTGCGTGCCGAAGGCCGCGCCCATCGTGGCGACGGGGCCGCGCTTGGCGTGCGCCTCGCGGAGGAGCTGCTCGGGCAGGGCGCCGATGCCATTCTCCAGGCGCTTTACGCGCGTCAGTAACATGCGGATTCTGGTCACCCGACCGGCGGGGCAACAGCAGGCGTTGCTGAAGGCCCTGCACGAAGCTGGCCACCAGGCCACCCATTGTCCGGCGCTGGTCATTGAGCCGCTCGTCGTGGAGGGCGATACCCGACGGGTGTTGATGGATCTGGACCAGTTCCACGCGGTGTTTTTTGCCAGCAGCAATGCGGCCGCTTTGGCCCTGGCGGCCATGGCCGACCTGTGGCCCCAGTGGCCGGTGGGGATCCACTGGTTGGCGGTGGGCAAAGCCACCGCCGCTGAAATACGCCGCTGGCATCTCTCTCCTACCGTGCCCGAGGACGGTTTCAACTCCGAGGCGGTGCTGGCGCTTCCCTGTCTGCAGGACCTGTCAGAAAAGAAAGTGCTGCTCTGTCGTGGGGAGCGTGGCAGGGAGCTGTTGGCGCAGTCGTTGAGTGAGCGCGGCGCGCAGGTGGTGAGTCTGCCCTTTTACCGTCGTTTGCCGGCACCGCACTTCCACTGCCCAACCGATTGTGACTGGGTCATGGTGACCAGCCTGGAAAGTTGGCAGGCTATTCGCTCACACATTCCGGAGACGATGGGGGTGGTTGCGGCGGGCGACAGAGTGGCCGCCGGGATTCGCCGCGATCATGGCGGGCCGGTAAACGTGGCCCTCAGCGCCCATGACGATGACATGCTGGCAGCCCTGGCCAATTAGGGCATGTTTGAAAACGCCCAATATGTCTTCACGGTAGCTGGGGGCTCAAGCATTGCGTCTCACCGCTGGAGAGGCGTTTCCCTGCGGCTCCTGGTTTCCGCGGTTTTCCGGCAGCGTGACGGTTTCTTCCGGGCGTTGATTTTACTATTACATTGTTTAATGGACACTTAGCGCCCCCCCATTTATGGTTTTCGCTAGGAGTCAGTTTGGGATCGCTATGCAGTCGCACCGTCGTCAATTGTTCGTCCGTCCGTAACGGTCTTGCACGATGTGGTTCTTCCACATCCGTCAACGCCTTGCGGGGTAGTGGGGATTTACCGCTATCGATCCCAAACAGGTTCCCGTATCGCCCATTGGGGGCGCCAGATAATCAGAACACGGAGCTGACATGACGCAGGAACGTCTTTTCTCCCGCCAGCAAGGCAAAAGCCTCTGGATGGTACTGGTGGTGTTGGTAGTTCTGGCGGCCCTGGGGGCCGGCGGCTGGTGGGGCTGGCAACAGTTCCAGCAGATGCAGCAGGAAAAAGCCGGTCTGGCCGGTCAGATCCAGGCGTTGAAGGCGAGCATGGCGGAGCAGCGCAGCGAGGTGCAGGGTACCCTGTCTGCCTTCGAGAAAAAGCAGGCGGAGCTGTCCGCCCGCATGGTGCAGGACCGGGCGGCCCTGGCCGACATGCAAAGTGGCGGGCAAACCCTGTGGCTGGTTAACGAAGCCCGTGCCCTGGCCAGTCTGGCCAGTCAGCGCCTGTTGCTGACGCAGGATACCTCTGCCGCCCGGCGCTTGCTGAAAGCCGCCGACGAAACCCTGGCCCGTATTGACAGTCCCAAGGTGCTGCCCGCTCGCCAGGCCCTGGCCATGGACATCGAAAAGCTCAATGGCGCCGGCCAGGTGGATGTGCAGGGCATGGTGCGGCGCCTCGGTGCCTTGCGCCAGATCGTGGCCGAGCTGGCGGTACCGGTGCAGGAAGCGCCGCCGGAGCGAGATGCGCCCGACGTCAGTCAGCCCTGGTGGCAGGATGTCCTCGACCGCTTACCCATCAATGTGCGTCACCACGAAGGGGCCGTGCCGCTGCCGCTGTCGGCCGAGCAGGCGGCTCTGGTTCGCCTGACCCTGGATGGCAGCTTGCAGCAGGCGCAGTTGGCGCTCATGCAGGGGAGAGCCAAGGCCTATCAGCAGGCACTGGATAACGCCCGCGCCACCCTGTCCCAGTGGTTCCGTAACGATGAGCCGCGGGCCGCGCAAATGAGTGCCTCTCTGAAGGAACTCAGTGGCAGCAGTGTGGCCCAGGCACTGCCGGAAATCGGTGCCGGCCTGGCCGCCATTGAAGAGTTGAAGCGCAAGGAGGGCGGTGCATGAAAAAAGTCGCCCTGCTTATCGTCATCGCGCTCATTGCCGCACTGGCACTGGGGCGCTGGATGGCGGCGGACTCCGGCTATGTGCTGGTGATCCGTGATGATTTTTCCATGGATACCACTCTGGGCTTTGTCGTCCTGGCAACCCTGCTGGGTGCCGTGGCCATCGTGATCCTGACCTTGCTGGGCAACGCGGCCTGGAATGCCCTGGAGCCGGTACGTGCCACCCGTCGCTGGAAAAAGGCAGTGGCGGCCCGGCGACTGCGCAGCGGCTTCCTGCAGCTGGTGGACGGTGAACAGGAAAAGGCGGAGCGGTTGCTGGTGGCTGCCGGCGAAGAGGGTGACTGGCCGCTGCTGGCCTGGTTGCTGGCCGCTGAAGCGGCTCAGGAACAGGATAATGTGGAGGCGTCTCAGCGCTATCTGGAACACGCCGGCAGTGATCGTCGTGGCCGACTGGTCGCCGGTCTGATGAAGGCCCGTTTTGCCCTGGATGATGGCTACCCGGATCAGGCCCGCCAGGAGCTCAAGGTGCTGGCGGACATGGCGCCGCGCAACAAGCGTATCCTGCGCACCTATGCGGAAGTGCTGGAAAGCCAGAAAGACTGGCCGGCCCTGTGTGCCCTGATGCCCCGTCTCAAGCGGGCTTTTGGAGAAGGCAAGGAATCCCGTCGTGAACGTCGGGCCTGGCTGGCCCTGCTTCAGGAAACCGCGCGCAAGCCCGGCTTCAACGATGCGGACAGCCGTCGTGAGGAATTGCGCAAACTGTGGAAGGATGTCCCGGTTCAGCTCAAGAACGACCCGGCCATGGTGGCCCGTTACAGCGGTTTCCTGGCGCAACTGGGCGGCGGCAAGGGGGCCCTGAATCTGGTCCGTGAGCATCTGTCCCGGGAATGGGACGATCGCCTGCCTCCGGTGCTGGAAGCCATTGATGATATTTCTCCGGATGACCTGTTGCAGGTACTGGAAGGCTGGCTGGCGGAGCGGCCGGGTAATGCCGCAGTGCTGATCACCTCGGGCCGTGTCGCGTTGAAGGCTCGCCTGTGGGGCAAGGCCCAGGGGTTTTTCGAAGCGGCGGCCAATTCCAGCCAGAGCGCCACGGCCCTCGCCGAGCTGTCGCGGTTGTACCAGGCGCTGGGGGATTCCAGTAAAGCACAGAAAGCCTTCGAGCGCCGTCTGCAGCAGCTGGAAGGTCAACTGCCCGCACTGCCCATGCCGGAGAAATCGTTGTAGGGCAGGATGCCGAGCGGCATTGCAAACGAAAACACAGAGGCCGCGCCGGATTCCCGGCGCGGCTTTTTTATTGCTGTCGGAGCGCTACTGGAGGCGCGAACCGCTTAGACGCGAGGACGGTCTCGACAAGCGTTTCGTTGCCCATTACGCCTTCCCCATACTTGCCTCGAGAGGCGCTCCGGCAGAGCCGGTCGCGCCTTTCGGATTCTCGGCGGGTTATTTCAGGGCGTGACGGAGGCGCTGCCCGGTTTCCTGCCAGCCGCGGTCCAGCGCTTCTACCAGTGCCGCATAGCCCTCACCGTTAATCGCTCCCTGCCACTCAATGGTGCCTTGTCGGGTTTGTTCGTGAGCGGTGAACTGCCAGGTGCCGGTGATCATGGCCTGGTCTCCTCCCGAGCGCTGCACCCCGTGAAAGCGGCTGAGATGCAGCGTCAGGTTTCCCTGGTCCGGGAGTGTTGTCTGTCCTGCCAGGGTCACGGCCAGCGCCCGCTGCAATTGTGACTCCAGTGGCTCGGCCCAGCGGTGCTGACGGGCCACATGCAGTTCGCTGGGGCTGAGCTGCAGCACGATGCCCCCCTGATTCAGGTAACTGGCCAGCGACACGCGAATTCGTATCGGGCTGTGGCCGCTCTGACTCGCCGTGGGCAGCAGGTAATCCGGGGCCGGGGCAGGTGGCGTCTGACTGCAGGCAGTAAGCAATGTGATCAGAGCCGCCAGCAGGCCGGGCAGGAAGACAGCGTTCATCAGCGGTTCACTCCGGGTTGGGGATCGGGCGCCGGCTCACGCTGGAAGATCAGCGCATTGGGTTGCCGATTGAGGGTATCCAGCAGGGGGGCAGTGTCGTTGAGCAGGCGGTCCAGTTTCTGCAGGGTGCCCTGCAGTTGCTGGTAGCCCTGGCCATCGCCCTGCCAGCCTTGCAGGGTTCCCTGCAGGCTATTGAGCGTGCCGGTGAGCTGCTCGGGCAGGGCGTTGAGCGCCGGATCCGCCAGTAAGGTCTCAAGCCGTTGGGTGGTGCCTGCCAGATTGTCCAGGTTGCGATTCAGGTTGTCGGCGATGGACTCCAGCGGCAGGTTGTTGAGGTTGTCCAGCAGCTGCTGGATCTGGTCTTCGATCTTGCTGATGCCACCACTATCGATACTGGGGAACACGGCCACCTGGTTGAAGTGCTCCCGGCGCGGGCTGGCGGTGTTTTTCCCGTGGAAGTCCAGCTCCACATACAAGGCGCCGGTGAGAAGATTGCCCGGTTTCAGGCTGGCGCGCAGGCCGTCATCGATCATGCGTTCGATTTCCTCGCGCCAGCGTTCGGTGTCTTCGCGGCTCTGATGGGTAATGCGTTGGGGTTCCAGGCGAATCAGGACCGGGATGGGCGCACTGCTGATGGTGTTTGGTCCGTTCTGTCCGAACGTCCAGGCTACCTGCTCCACGGAGCCGACGCGGATGCCTCGGTATTCCACCGGCGCGCCGGCCTGTAGCCCCCGGACACTGCGTTCCACCAGCAACACATAGTCCAGGGTGTCGGTGTAGAGGGCGCGGCGGGCGCTGTCCTCATCCTTGTGCAGCACGAAGTGGTGCTCGTCCTCCACGGGCTTGCCCACGCGCATGTTTTCATCGGGCACTGCGAAGGCGATACCACCACTGACCAGTGCCTCCAGGGACTGGACCTGGGCCTGGAAGCCCCGCGCATCCAGCTGAAACCCCAGGCCACTGATTTGCCAGAAACGGCTGCTGTCGGAGACCAGCACGTCGTAGGGCTTCTCGATGAAGAGGCGATGGTGAAAGCGTCTTTCGTCGGCATCAAATCGGGTGTCGACCACGCGCCCCACTTTCAGGTTACGAAAGTTGACCGGGTCTCCCGCATCCACATTCGTGCCTGCCTCACCAACCAGATTCAGGAACAGGCCGTCACCGGTCTTTTCCGGGGGCGGTGTGTCCTGAACCCGGAAGCGTTTTGCTTTCTTGTCACTCTCACCCGGCATCAACTCGATGTAGGAACCGGACAGCACGGTGTTCAGGCCGCTGACACCCTCGCGGCTGATGCGCGGTTTGACTACCCAGAAGCGGGTGTCCTCGGCCAGCATCCGATCCGTATCCGCCTGCATCTGCACAGTGAGCAGGGTGTGGCTCAGGTCATCGGACAGGGCCACACTCTCCACGATGCCGACCTGTACATTGCGGGTTTTCACCGGGGTCTTGCCGGCGTTGATGCCTTCCGCGTCGGCCAGTTTCAGGGTAATGACCGGCCCCTGGCTGGACAGATAGCTGAATACCAGCCACAGGCCGATGAGGGCGGCGGCCAGCGGGATCAGCCAGACGGCAGAAAAACGGGGTGGGCGGGCGTCGGCGTGGCTGTCACTCAAGGGCGAGGCTCGGGTTATGTTGCTGCGGATCCCAGATCAGGCGCGGGTCGAACTGGTGAGCGGCGAGCAGGGTGAAGATGACCACCGCGGAAAACGCGACCCCGCCCACCCCGGGGGTGACTGTCAGAATATTGCCCATCTGGAACAGGGCAACAATGATGGCCACCACAAAGACGTCGATCATGGACCAGCGCCCGACCCATTCGGTGACCCGGTAGAGCGTCATCTGGCTTTTCATGTCCAGTCTGTCACGGCGGCGACTGGCTATACATAGCCAACCCAGGGCCAGAATCTTGCCGAAAGGTACCAGCACACTGGCGGTGAAGATGATCAGGGCAATGGGCCAGTCACCGTGACGGATAAACAGCATCACACCGGCGATGATGGTGGAAGGTTCGGTCTGCCCCAGGCTGGTGGTGGTCATGATCGGAAACAGATGGGCCGGAAAACAACACAGCACGGCGGTAATCAGCAATGCCCACACCCGTTGCAGGGTCAGCGGGTGGCGGCCATGCAGGGTGCTGTGACAACGCCGGCAATGGTGGTGGCCAAGGGGTTGTAGCTGGCCGCACCACTGGCAGCCAATCAGACCCTGGGCCTGGGCGGTGAGCCCGCTTTGTGTTCCGCTGGGCTGTTGCAGGGTGCCGAGCAGGCGTTGCCACAGACTCACCGTGTTCATGCGAGCCACGGTAATCAGTAGCAGCAGGGCAAAACCGGAAAAGGTCCAGAAGGCGGAGAGCAGCTGGATGTGGGCCATGGCAATGATCTTGATCAGGCTCACCAGGGCGGCGATGGCGAACACGTCTGCCATCATCCAGGGCTGCATGCGTGGCAGCCAGCGGGCCAGCATCAGGCTGGCGGGCAAATGGCGGGGGGCAGCCAGGCTCAGGTGAATCCAGCAGATCGACAGCAGATAGAGGGCGGGGATCACGATGATGGTGGCAATCACGATCACCGCCAGCGCCGGATGATGATAGGCCGCCAGTTCCCAGGCTGCATCGCTCACCGTCATGGCCCGCTCGATGCCGTTCTTTTCGAAACCGATATAGGGGAACAGTAGCGATAGCCCGAGCAGGATCAGGGCGGTAAAGGCCAGCGCCGGTGTCAGCTGGTCACTCTGCGCCTGGCGCATCAGCGGATGTCGGCAACGCGGGCACTGTAACCAGCGTCCTTCCTGGCGAAGGTCCACCTCGCAGACCAGATCGCATTCATGGCAAGGCAACAGCAGGGGCAAACCGGAAGAATCCTGCGCCATCGCATCCTTTCCTTGGGGGTCAGCTACAAGCAGCAAGTTACAAGCTACAACGCGGGCCGGTTTGTTGCCAGTCCGGACGCGTTTTGGCCGCGATTCGAAGCGGACACTTGATACGCCATGATCCACCGCGCTTGCTGCGCGGGGCACGGACTTTCCCGATTAGCAGGATCCTGACCCCGCGTAGCAGCTTGTCGCTTGACGCTTGCGGCTAACTAATCCCGCGGTGCGTAATCGAAGACGTCGCAGTGAATATTGCCGGCGGGGACGCCCTCGGCCACCAGGGCATCGAACACCGCCCAGGCCATAGGCGGGGAGCCGCCCAGATAAAACAGCGGCAGTTCTGGCTCGTTCAGCGCTGCCAGTGCCGCTTCATGCACCAGGCCTTCGGCATGGTCCGGGTGGCGGATGTCGGACAGGGCGGTGGTGAAATCAAAGTCCCGCAGGGCAGCTTTCCACTGGGCGGGCAGGGCGGGCAGATAGAGATCCTCGGGGGTGCGGGCACCCCAGAACAGCCGCACCGGCAGGGTGAAATCCAGAGCAATCAGGCGTTCAACCATGGCCTTGACCGGGGCAAAGCCGGTGGACCCGCAGATAAACCACACCGGCTGGTCCGGTGCGCTGTCGATAAAACGCAGGCCGGCGGGCAGGGTGAGGCTGACGGTGGTGGCGGTTGCCAGATACGCCATGATGTCCTGGGCGGCGCTGTTGTCGTCGCCATGGCGGATATGCAGTTCCAGCTGACGACCATCGCAGTGGTTGGCAATGGAGAAAGGAAAGCTGTCGCCGTTCAGATTGAGCATCAGGTACTGGCCAGCATGCCACTGTACCTTCCTGCCGGCGGGCAATTGCAACCACACCCGACTGACATCATGGTTGAGCGCTTCGATCTGCTGAATCTGGCAGTTGACGTCGTGGCTTGGCAGTTCGCCGGGAACGGTCACCTCGGGCACATCTATCTCGCAATCACTGAGTGGCTGGGCAACGCAGTATAGCACCTGGGAGCGGTCGGCATCGCCCGCATGAATGGTGTGGTTTCTTTGCTGAACGTGTCCGGCCAGCAAGGGGCCTCGACAGCGCTCGCAAACCCCGTTGCGACAGGCCACCGGAAACCCGAAGCCGGCCTGCTGGCCGGCCTCGACGATGGTCTGGTCCGCGCGGCAGGGGAAGGACGCCTTGCCGTTGACGGATATGGTGTAGATCTGGGGCACGGTTGGATGAATTGATAATGGAAAATTGAGAATTGATAACGAAAGCCACGTCCAGTTGGCGCTGCAGGTGGCTTCATAGGGGTTTCAGTTATCAACTATCCATTCTCAATGATCAATGGCCTGCTCTTTAGGCGCCAACGCCCACAAACAGGGCGACAATACAGCCCATGCCGAAAGCCCAGACCAGAGAGCGGGCGCTGGCCCAGTCGGCGATATAGCAGATGGTGTACATCACGCGGCTGACGACAAAGGCCAGGGCGATGCCGTCGAGAGTGCCTTGGGGGGCGGTCTGTGCCAGGTGGGCAATGATGACCGCCGCGGCGAACGCCGGGGTTACCTCAAAGCTGTTCTGCTGGGCCCAGTGGGCACGCTTGCGACTGCCTTCCAGGCTTTCCAGAAACTCGCGGGGGTTGTGGTTCTGTTTGGGGCCGAAGCCGCCCTGAAACTTGGCTAAAGCGGTATTCAGGTAGGGCAGAAAAATGGCGGCAAGCACGCACCAGTAAGCAATGGTCATGAAGTTCTCCTTGGTCTTTGTTTTCGTTCTGGTGTTGGTTTGTGGGGTAAAAGAGTTGCAAGTGACAAGTTTCAAGTTGCAACGTGGATAAAGTCACAGCCAATGCAATCTCATCACGCGATTAAGTCAGGGTTCGCGGGCACGGCCATGAAAGACTGAGTGGCCTGGGTCGCGTTGCAACTTGAAACTTGTCACTTGCAACTGAGGTGCTAGGGAGCCTCTGAATAACTCCTTGCGTACTCAGCGTGGCCTGGACCGCTCAGCTGTTGTGTCTTGTCTCGATGGTCAGGGTGGTTCCCTTTCCGAGAGGCAAGGCGCAGCAGATGGGCGGTCCAGGCCGCGCCCTTCGGGTCTTCCAGGCTGACCCACACTCGTTGTTGCACTTTCTCGACAGGCAACCAGCATGCCTTCAAAAGTGCGCCTAGATTGTGAATCAGCCTGATAAGACTGAGCATGCAAGGCGTTGTACAGAGCCCCCCTTGGTAGCGTAGCTGAGATCAGAACAATAACTCTGATCTCAACAAGCTGCCTGGGCCGGGGTGGGCCC
>JAZAJX010000216.1:0-12135 GCA_036230225.1 Pseudomonadota bacterium
CGTTGATTGAGCATTTGGAGTAAATTGATGGTCTCTTTGGTCAAGCCGCATGGAGCGGACGCATTGAAACCCCTGTACGTCGCCGATGAAGATGCGCGCGTTGCCCTGCAGCACGAAGCGGAGTCTCTGCCTTCGGTGGTCATCAGCTCGGCTGCTGCCGCCAATGCGGTGATGATGGGTGCCGGTTATTTCACCCCGCTGACAGGCTATATGAACAAGGCGGACATGCTGTCAGTGGCCGACAACATGACCACCGCCGATGGTCTGTTCTGGCCGGTGCCGATCGTCAATATGCTGAAGGATGTCAGCGCCATTGAAGGGGCCAAGCGCATTGCCCTGCGTGACCCCAATGTGGACGGTGAGCCGGTGATTGCGGTGATGGATGTGGCGGCCATTGAGGAAGCCTCCGACGCCGAACTGGAAGCGGTTGCCGAGCAGGTTTTCGCCACCACTGACAAGCAGCACCCGGGTGTGGCCAACTTCCTGGCCGCCGGCAACTTTATCGTGTCCGGTGATATTCAGGTACTGAACTACTCCTACTTCGCCGACGATTTCCCCGATACCTTCCGCACTGCGGTTTCTATCCGCAATGAGTTTGTTGAGCGTGGCTGGAACAATGTGGTGGCCTTCCAGACCCGTAACCCCATGCACCGTGCCCACGAAGAACTGTGCCGCATGGCTCAGGAATCCCTGAATGCGGACGGTATCCTGATTCATATGCTGCTGGGCAAATTGAAAGCCGGGGATATTCCGGCTGACGTGCGTGATGCCGCCATTCGTAAAATGGTCGAAGTGTACTTCCCGCCGAACACCGTGATGATTACCGGTTACGGTTTTGACATGCTGTACGCTGGCCCGCGTGAAGCAGTGCTGCATGCGGTATTCCGCCAGAACTGTGGCTGTAGCCACCTGATCGTGGGTCGTGACCACGCCGGTGTGGGCGATTATTACGGTGCCTTCGATGCACAAACCATCTTCCAGGAAAAAGTACCGGCCGGTGCTCTGGAAATTAAAATCTTCGAGGCCGATCACACTGCCTATTCCAAGAAGCTCGATCGTGTGGTGATGATGCGTGATGTGCCGGATCACACCAAGGACGATTTTGTTCTTCTGTCCGGCACCAAGGTGCGCGAGATGCTGGGTCAGGGCATTGCGCCCCCGCCGGAATTCTCCCGCCCGGAAGTGGCGCAGATTCTGATGGATTATTACCAGGCGCTGGACGCCGGGAAGTAATTCCTCTGAACTCATCGGCGTTGATACGCATCGGAAAAAGCCTCTGAAAAGAGGCTTTTTTCGTCTTGGGTCTGCGGGCGCCCTTCGTGGCTTGTGCCCCGGCCTTGCTGGCTCCTGAGTCCGAGCAGTGGCAGCAAATTGCCGATGTGCCTCCGGTTTTGCGGGCCAATTTGAGGTAAAATCCCGCCCATTCTTATTTTGATGGGGGTGTTTCGCTACGGAATCCCCCATTGTCGAGTTCAAAGGGACAGGTTATGACCGTCATTGTGGTCTGTTTGCTGGTATACGTGGGCTGCATCGTCTTTATCCGGTTGCGCAACCGGGAGCCGTTCGGCCTCAAGCGTCAGCTGTCGGATTTTTCCACCTTTATGGTGCCGTTCAATATTCCGGCCTATCTGCTGTCCAAGGTGCCGACCACGCCGCGGATTGAGCCCTCCTGGTTCCCGGAACTGCAGTTGATCGAGGACAACTGGGAAACCATCCGTGACGAGGCGCTGGCTCTGTATCAACAGGGCAATATCACGGCCAAGGACGATCTGCCGGCCAGCAGTTTCTACAAGGACAATCGCTGGACCAGTTTCTACCTGAAGGTTTACGACAACAAGCTGCCATCGGCCTATCAGCTGGCACCGAAAACCATGGCCCTGCTGGATCAGATCCCCTCCATGAACATTGCCCTGTTTGCGGTGCTGATGCCGGGCAAGAAGCTCAACCGCCACCATGATCCCTTCGCCTATACCCTGCGTTATTCCATGGGGTTGAGTACGCCCAATGACGAGGGTTGTGGCCTGACGGTGAATGAGGACGACTATATCTGGCGTGATGGCGACAGCATTGTGTTCGACGAAACCTATATTCATTCCGCCTGGAACCGTACCGATACCCCGCGCATTATCTTGATGACCGACGTGGATCGGCCGATGAAGTGGAAGTGGGTCCAGAAGGTGTACTGGTACTTCGGCTGGTTCTTCAACCGCCTGTTCTTTATCGATAATCTGGATAGCAGCCATACCGGTGTGGGTCACAAGCTGGGCAAGGGTGTGCTGGCCTACAAGGCCTTTCTCAAATCCGTAAAGCGCAAGAACAAGACCTTCTACGTCACGGCCAAGTGGGCGGTGGTGCTGGCAGTACTGGGAAGCATCGGCTACCAGCTGGTGTGATCTCTCATCGGCAGGCAAGGCGTCGGCCGGTGGATACGGCCCTCAGAAGCGCTATCCGTCCTGTGAACGCCCGAGCGGTTTCCAGCAGCCGCTGAACGGTCATGCTTTCAAGCCAGGAGCCCTTGGTGGCGCCTGCCTGGCCATGCCACCATGCCGTTCTATCCATCGGCAGGGATTCTCATAATGATAAGGAACATCATTGTCGGCACGCTGGCCTGCTTGTGCGTCGGTATCTCCGCAGCGGACGTTCAGGTGGCACCGGCCGGGGCGTTTTCGGCCAGCGGCAAGCTGGCCATGAAAAAAGGTCCCATTCCCG
This sequence comes from Pseudomonadota bacterium, assembly GCA_036230225.1. Lineage (GTDB taxonomy): Bacteria > Pseudomonadota > Gammaproteobacteria > Pseudomonadales > Alcanivoracaceae > Alcanivorax. The sequence continues at coordinate 2,710 of JAZAJX010000216.1, forward strand.
TCAGTTGCCATACTACCTTCAATGGTCAGGTCAGTGATCAGGGCGCTATCCGCGTCACGGAAGTGATCTTTGGTGGCCTCAACCCCCTGTGCAAAAGCATCAAGGCGCTGGCTCTGCCCTGGCAAGGACAGGTGGAGCACCCCGGTCAGCTCTCCGTCGACGATATGCAGGTCAAGGTTCGGGTGCCTCTTCTGGGCGGCATCTGCGGGCCGGGACCGGTGACACTGCGCTGGGAAAATGTTCAGGGTGCGGCGATCTTTGACGACGTCTCTCTGGGGCCGGATTGTGCTATGGACGGGGCCATGATCACGACCCCGAAGGTGGATATCCAGGCAGCCCGAGAGGCACGGCAAGCCGCAGCACTGGAGTAGCTCCGATCGGTCCCCATCGGGTACTGCCAGCGTATAAGCTTTGTTATTCCGGCCCGATCGGCGTTTCCCCTTGAGCCGGCACCCCGCTATCATGGGCGTTTCCCGAGTTTACCCAGGGTAAGGACATAACAATGCAGAACGTGGTGGCGATTCCCGCTAACCCGGCGCTGGTCAACAGCACCGAAGATTTTCTTCACGCCATTGAGCACGATCGCAAAGATAGTGCCGAGAAATTCATTCAGATGGTGGATCACCTCACCGACCGGATTCTCAGTCTGTTTCTGGTGGAGCCGGCCAATATGACCGAGCTGTCCGGTGGCCAGAAAAAGGTGATCGACTTTGCCGTGTCCACGGCAGGCAAGGCATCCAGCATGCTCACTCGCCAGATTTTCAAGAAAGTCTCCAATGCGGAATTCGCCCCGGTGGTGGACAATGTCAAAGCCATGTACTGGCAGGCTGGCGACGACAACGATAACCATGCCCATATCGCCTTTGCCGTGGAAGACAGCTTTGCTGCTGATTTCCGCAAGGCCACCGAGTTGTGTGCGGCTGGTAAGGGCACCGAGGATGTGGCCCTGGTGACTCGAGTGATGAGTGCCATGGCAGACAAGATCATCGACGAAGTCTTTGTTGCCAACACCAAGGAAGTGAAAATCGGCTTTGTCACCCAGAAGGCCCTCAACGTGGGTATCGATGGCAGCCGCAAGGCCGTTCACGCGGTGAACAACAAGGTGCTCAAGGATCTCAGCGACGAAGAGCTGAAAGGCTATATGGCCCATTACCAGGGGCTGTTGCGGCAGCGATAAGCTGTTAGCTACGAGCTACGAGCTAGAAGCTAGAAAAAAGGCGCCTTACAGGCGCCTTTTTTTGTTCAGGACTGCTGGTTTTGCGGTCGGCGGTTGCCTGACGGGCGACGGCGCCGCTGGCTGTTGCCGCCAGGGCGGCTGTTGCCATTGGCCGGGCGGGCCTGACGGTTCTGGCCGTTACTGCCCCCGCCGTTGCCATTGCGGGCTTGGCCGTTGCCACCGCCAGTGTTCGAACGGGCATGGGCGGGTTTGGGTTTTTTCGGGCGTTTGCGTTTCGGCGGCTGCAGCGGCCGGGCCGTCGGCAGCGGTTCTCCCGGCTCGAAGCCGGCCACGATCTTGCGCTCCAGCTGCTGCTGGGTGAGGCGTTCGATGTCGGTCAGTTGCTGGAATTCGTCGGCGCTGACCAGGGAGATCGCCTGGCCGGTAGCGCCGGCACGGCCGGTGCGACCGATGCGATGCACATAGTCTTCCGGCACGTTGGGCAGATCCACGTTGACCACCTGCGGCAGCTGTTCGATATCCAGGCCTCGGGCTGCGATATCCGTGGCGACCAGGGCGCGGATCTTGCCACTCTTGAAATCCGCCAGTGCCCGGGTGCGGGCGTTCTGGCTCTTGTTGCCATGGATGGCAGCGGCTTCAATGCCATTGCCTTCCAGTTGCTTGGCCAGCCGGTTGGCACCGTGCTTGGTGCGGCTGAACACCAGCACCTGAAACCAGTTGTGTTCCTGGATCAGGTGGGTCAGCAGGGCGGGCTTGCGCTTTTTGTCCACCGGCGCGATCCACTGGGTGACCAGCTCGGTGGTGGTATTGCGCGGGCTCACGTCGATTTCCACCGGATCGTTCACCAACCCCTTGGCCAGGGCGCGGATTTCCGGAGAGAACGTGGCGGAGAACATCAGGTTCTGCCGTTTGGGTGGCAGTTTGGCCAGGATCTTGCGGATGTCATGGATGAAGCCCATGTCGAGCATGCGGTCCGCTTCATCCAGAACCAGAATCTCAAGGCGATCGAATTTCACCGCGTTCTGCTGATAGAGGTCGAGCAGACGTCCGGGGGTGGCCACCAGGATATCGGCACCGCCGCGCAGGCGCTGCATCTGCGGATTGATCTTCACACCGCCGAATACCACGGTGGAGGTCAGTGGCAAATGCTTGCCATAGGTTGCCACGCTGTCGGCAACCTGGGCTGCCAGCTCCCGGGTGGGGGTCAACACCAGGGCACGAACCTGGTTGTGGCTGGCGGGTTTGCCAACGCGCAGACGCTCCAGCAACGGCAGGGTAAAACCGGCGGTCTTGCCGGTGCCGGTCTGGGCGGCGGCCATGACGTCACGGCCGGTAAGTACGGCAGGAATGGCCTGGGCCTGGATCGGTGACGGGGTGTGATAACCCTGATCGGCCACAGCGGCCAGCAGGTCATCCCCCAGTCCAAGGGTCGTAAATGCCATGAAATCGGATCTGATATGAGAAGGGGCGGCAAGCCTACCCCATCCTGAGGGTGAACACGAGCCCGGCGGTCTGGCGCTACAGTGGGGGGCTATTGCTGAGGATTTCGTCCACGCCCGAGCGTAGCGCTTGCTGTTGCTGGGCCGGGCCTTCGGGCAGGAAGGCAAGAACGCGGCCGCCGAGGCGGTGGTAAGCATCAACCAGGGAACGGCGAAACAGGGGCAGGCCATGGAATACCGGTGGCAGCGAATAGGTGCGGCCGTGGCGGATAGCGGCCAGGGAGGTCAGGCCCATGAGCAATGACAGGCCCGCGCGGCGACATTCCGGCTGCGGTGCCATGGTGATGGCGGCAGGAAACCGCTCACGCAGAAGCCGGGTATGGGCCGGGTCCCAGAGCAGGAAGCGGGCCTGACGGCAGAGCCAGTCGCCTTTCTGCTGGTGGCTGGCCCAGTCCCGCAAGGCATTGAGGGTGCGTTCTGCACTTTCCGGCTTGATATCCAGAATCCATTGCTGCCCGGTAAAGGTGCGGGCGAACGTGTCGAAGGTGAGTAGGGGCTGGCCATCGCGCAGGCGCAGGCGCTGACATTGTTCCGCGTCCAGTTGCTCGATGATGGCATCGTGGCCGGCGGTGCGTATCAAGGTGGGGTCGTGATGCAGCACAATCTGGCCATCGAGGGTGCTGCGCAGGTCCGTTTCCAGTGTGTGGAAACCGGCCTCTGCGGCGGCCTCGAAGGCATGCAGGCTATTTTCCACGTGGCGCTGGTGCAGGCCACGGTGGCTTATCCAGATCACGTCTATGGCGCCATTATCGCCCGGTCCGGGGGGCGGTGACAGCGCCTCAGTGGCTCAGGATGTAACCGGGTGTGACTCAGGCAGCGTAAGCGTTCTGTGTTTCCGCATCGATGGATTCCCAGTGGCCTGCCTGGTCCGCGTGGGCATCCTCAAAAATGCCGTCCAGAGTAGCCGGTACCCATTCCAGATCCAGTTGCTCTTCCTGTTCCATCGATCACCCCATTGCGTCTTTTTTGAACAGGGTCAAGGTTATCCTGCCATTCCTTCAGGCTCTGTTGTCAGGCTGTAAGCTTTTGCTTACCGGGCGTGACAAAGGTAATTGCCATGACTGGCGTAACCGGTGTCACAATGGCCAGGCTGGATAACAGGGAGAGGACCGATGCAGGACTTGGACTGGAATCAGGTGGTTACGCACCTTTATCAGTTGGGGATCGCCTTCGTTCTGGCGTTACCGGTGGCCTGGAATCGTGAACAACGGGCACGCGGGGCGGGGTTGCGGACCTTTCCGCTGGTGTCCATCGCGGCCTGTGGCTACATGCTGGTGGGCATGCAGGTCTACAGTGGTTCTGCGGCGGAGGCCCGAGTGATGTACGGCATTATCACAGGCATGGGGTTTATCGGTGGCGGCGCCATCCTCAAGAATGGCGCCACGGTCAGCGGCACGGCCACGGCGGCCAGTTTGTGGAATACCGGCGCCATCGGCATTTCCGTGGCCTATAGCCGTTACGAAATTGCCATGGTGCTGTCTGTTGTCAATTTCCTGATCCTGCAGTTTTCCCGCTCGTTCAAACGGACCGGGGAGGGGAAGCCGGAATAGTCGGAGCCCCTCCTTATCCCTCTGCCAGAATGGCCTGCCTGACACAGTGCAGCACGCCGGTGGGCCAGTCATCGGCCAGGTATTCCCGGAGTTGTCGATAGCTGAAGGTATCTTCGGCCAGGTTGGGCTGGCTGAGAAGCGCATCCTGGATGATGCCGATTTCCGTCTCGCTGATCCCCAGGGCCTGCTCCAGCGTGAGCTGGTTAGCGGCGACCAGGCTGGCCAGTTCCCGGTAGACCGTCTGCTCGTTCATCTGTTGCTGGCGAGCGATGGCTGCGGGATTCATGTTGGCCCGGGCCAGGGCCAGGATCTCGTTGCGGTCCGGGCCGGCGGGCTCTGCCACGCCAGCCGGTGTGTCATCCCCGTTGAGTACGGTCAGAAACGCGTCCCCGTAGCGCTCCAGCTTGCGGTCGCCGACGCCACTCACGGCCGCCATTTCCCGGCGATTGCGGGGGCGTATGGCAAGCATGTCCATCAGGGTGGCGTCATGGAAAACCACATAGGGGGGGACGCCTTCCTCGTCGGCGATGCGTTTGCGACAGGTCCGCAGTGCCTCCCACAGGGTGCGGTCGGCCTCGGCAATATGGGATTGGCTGCGCCGGGTTGAGGTTTTCCTGGCCTTGGCCAGCTCCTTGCGCAGGTGCAGGGGCTGTTCGCCGCGCAGATAGGGGCGACAGGCTTCGGTCAGCTGCAGGGCGCCGTAACCGTTCATGTCCACGGTGAGCAGGCCCCGGGCCACCAGTTGTCGGTAGATGCTTTTCCACTGGGTGGCGTTGAATTCATTGCCGATGTTCCAGGTGGAAACATGGTCGTGGCCGGCGCTGGCGACCTTGTCGGAGCGGTTGCCGGTGAGCACATCCACCAGGTGGCTGACACCAAAACGCTGGCCGGTGCGGTAAACACAGCTGAGGGCTTTCTGGGCCGCTTCGGTGGCGTCAAAGGTTTGCGGCGGGTTCAGGCAGGTGTCGCAGTTGCCACAGGGGGTGTCCAGGGTTTCGTTGAAGTAGTGAAGCAGGGCCTGGCGGCGACAGTGGGTGACTTCACAGAGCCCCAGCATGGCTTCCAGACGCTGGTGTTCATTGCGCTTGTGCTGTTCGCTACTGGTGCTCTGGGCGAGCATCTGCTTGAGCTTGATGGCATCTTCCAGCCCGTAGGCCATCCAGGCGGTGGCCGGTTCACCATCGCGCCCGGCGCGGCCGGTCTCCTGGTAGTAGGATTCGATGCTCTTGGGCAGATCCAGGTGGGCCACGAAGCGCACATCCGGTTTGTCGATGCCCATGCCGAAGGCGATGGTGGCGACCATGACGATGCCGTCTTCGCGCAGAAAACGTTGCTGGTGCGTTTCGCGCACATTGGCCGCCAGACCGGCGTGGTAGGGCAAAGCCTTGATACCCTGCTGGCACAGCCAGTCCGCCACGGTTTCCACTTTGTTGCGTGACAGACAGTAAACGATCCCGGCATCACCGTTGTGCTCGCTGCGGAGAAAGCGCAATAGCTGATTGCGGGCACCGTCCTTGCGTTCGATCCGGTACTGAATATTGGGGCGGTCAAAGCTAGAGACGAAGTGACGGGCCTGGGTCAGGTCCAGCCGTTCGGCAATTTCCGTGCGGGTACGCTGGTCGGCAGTGGCAGTGAGCGCAATCCGCGGCACCTGGGGAAAGTCCCGGTGCAGCAGCGATAGCTGCAGGTAATCGTTCCGGAAGTCATGCCCCCACTGGGACACACAATGCGCTTCATCAATGGCAAACAGGGCGATCTGTGCCTGTTGCAGCAGGGACAGGGTGCGGGGCTGGATCAGGCGCTCCGGCGCAATATAGAGCATATCCAGCTCACCCCGGAGCAGGGCATCTTCCAGGGCTCGCTGCTGCTCCATGTCCAGCGTGGAGTTGAGAAAGCCGGCCCTGACACCCAGTGCCTTGAGGGCATCCACCTGGTCCTGCATCAGGGCGATCAAGGGGCTGATGACCACGCCGGTGCCGGGGCGTACCAGCGCCGGTATCTGATAACACAGGGATTTGCCGCCGCCAGTCGGCATCAATACCAGGGCATCATCACCCTGGACCAGAGTATCGATAATGGCCTGCTGTTCGCCGCGAAACTGGTGGTAGCCGAAGACGTGCTGGAGTACGGAGTGGGCATCGGATTGCATTGGGCGAGTATACCGACAGAAGGGGCGGGCTGACATCCATCTGATAGCGGACTGTGCTAGGTTGCAGTCAAACTTCGCCGTCGAAACAGGTAAGTCATGGCCGATATTTTTCGTCAGTTTCTGGTACTGGGTCTGATCAGCTTCGGGGGGCCGGCGGCCCATGTGGGCTACTTTCATCGTCGTTTCGTGGAGGAGCTGGGCTGGTTGGACGAGGCGGAATTTGCCCGTTTGCTGGCCCTGACCCAGTTTTTGCCCGGGCCGGCCTCCAGCCAGTTGGGCTTTGCCATCGGCCGGGTCCGGGGTGGTGTGCCCGGTGCCTTTGCAGCGTTTGTGGCATTTACCCTGCCGTCTTTCCTGATCATGGCCTTGTTGGGCATCTATGCGGCTTCCCTGCCGGACTGGCTCCAGGGTGGCGCAATCACCGGCCTGAAGTGGCTGGCGGTGATGGTAGTGGCCGATGCGGTGTGGAACATGAGCAAGCGCTTCTGCGCCACCTCGCTGACCCGGGGGCTCGCCGTTGGGGTGGCGGTGCTGCTGATCCTCTGGCCATCCCTGTACGGACAGATCGTGGCGTTGCTGGCGGCTGCGGCCCTGGGCTGGCACCGGTTGCGGCCCGACCGGGAGGTTGCAGCTGGAGGCGCGCCGGTTGTCCGTCGCGGGCCGCTGATCCTGTTTGCCTTGCTGGCACTGGTTGCCCTGTTTACCGGAGGGCGTGTGCTGGGCCTGTGGAATGACTTTTTTGCCGCCGGCTCTCTGGTGTTTGGCGGCGGCCATGTGGTGCTGCCCCTGTTGCAGGAATTGGTGGGGCCACAAATGAGTCCCGACCAGTTTCTCACCGGTTATGCCGCTGCCCAGGCGGTGCCGGGCCCCATGTTCTCCCTGGCGTCCTATCTGGGGGCGGTGCTGTTGCCAGCCAGTCCCTGGTGGGGGGCACTGGTGGCGACCCTGGGGATTTTCCTGCCTGGCTTCCTGCTGGTACTGGGGCTGATGGAGGGGTGGCAGTGGCTGTCATCCCGCCCCGCTCTGGCCGGCGCCGTGGCGGGCATCAATGCTGCTGTGGTGGGGCTGCTGCTGGCGGCCCTGTATCAGCCGGTGTTTGTCTCCGCGGTGCACGGCGTTTGGGATCTGCTGGTGGTGGTGGCGGGCTTTGCGCTGCTGCGTAGCGGCAAGGTGCCGTTGTGGGGGATGGTGCTGGGGACGGCGGGGCTGGGGGTAATGACGGGGTTTCTGTAGGAGCGGCGCTTGAGCCGCGAATCCGAGCCTTGGCGAGGAAATGGCGTATCAGCTTTAGCCAGAATAGCCGACTGCAATGCGAGACCGGATCGCCCTTTTAACGACCCCGCGCTGACGCACGGTTCGCGGCTCAAGCGCCGCTCCAGCAGCAGCTTCGTAGAAAAGGCGGGCGGTCTTCCTGTGGCGGTGCATGACCGGTGGCCTTGCCTGAAGATCGGAATCATGGTTCACTTCTTTTAAGAGATGAATATGGATTCCGATTATGGCCTACCGGGAAACCGACAATGTACGGGCACGCAAGGCGGCGCAGCGGGTGCATCTGCTGCGCAGTGCCGAGGCGCTGGTGCGCCGGGACGGTTTTGTCGGCCTGACCATGCAGACCCTGGCGGCGGAAGCGCAGGTGGGTGTGGGTACCCTGTACCGCTATTTTGACAACAAGGCGGTGCTGGCGGCAGAAGTGTTCCGGGTGGCCACGGAGCGTGAAGTGGCGGCGGTGGCCGAGGCCATGACGGAGGAAGGGGATTTCGCCCGGCGTCTGGCTCATGTGCTGGATGTCTTCGTCCGTCGCGCCCAGGCAGCGCCCCGGCTGGCCTGGTCGCTGATTGCCGAGCCGGTGGATCCGGCGGTGGATGCGGAGCGTCTGGTCTACCGTCAGCGCTATGCGGAGCTGTATCAGCAGTTTCTTGCCCAGGGCGTGTCGGCCGGCGAGTTGCCGGCGCAGGACACCGCCATCAGCGCGGCGGCCATGGTGGGTGCCATCGCCGAAGCCCTGGTGGGGCCATTGTCAGCGCCCTTGCCCAAGGCGGACCTGGCGGAATCCCTGACCCAATTCTGTTTGCGCGCGGTGGGCATGCCGCCGGCGCAGGTGACAACCCTCAAGCAGCGACAGACTGCCTGAGTTTTTTCGGGAGAGCCTTATATGACCGCCAAGCACGACAGCATCAAGCCGGATCCGCTGGCCCAGACCCACGAGGTCTTTAATCAGGCCCGGGCCCTGGAAGACTACAACGCTTACGATAACGATACGGCCCTGCGTGACGCGGTGCGCCGCCATGGGGCCGGCTGGGCGGAGGAACGTCGGTCCGCCCACGGTGCCAAAACCGGCAGTGCGGAAGTGATCGAATGGGGCTTTCTCGCCAACGAGCACAAACCGCAGTTCTTTTCCCACGATCGCCAGGGTTACCGGGTGGACTACGTGAAGTATCACGAGGCCTACCACCGGCTGATGGCGCTGGGGCTGGAGTCCGGCATTCATTCTGCCCCCTGGGCGGATCCGAAGCCCGGGGCTCACGTGGCCCGGGCGGCGCAGAGTTACCTGCAAGCCCAGGCGGAAGCCGGCCATGGCTGCCCACTGACCATGACCTTTGCGGCGGTACCTTCTATTAATCTGACGCCGTCGCTGGCGAAGGAGTGGCTGCCCAAGATCCTCAACAATGCCTACGACCCGCGCAATGTGCCGCACACCGAGAAGCAGGCGCTGACCATCGGCATGGGCATGACCGAGAAGCAGGGTGGGTCCGATGTGCGGGCCAACACCACCCGGGCCTGGCCCATTGGGGCCAAAGGGCCGGGGGAAGCCTACGAACTGGTGGGCCACAAGTGGTTCACCTCCGCGCCCATGTGCGATGCCTTCCTGGTGCTGGCCCAGACCGAGAACGGCCTGAGCTGTTTCCTGGTGCCGCGCTGGCGTCCCGATGGCAGCAAGAACCCGATCCAGGTGCAGCGCCTGAAGAACAAGATGGGCAATGTGTCCAATGCCTCCTCCGAGATCGAATTGCGCGGTGCCCTGGGCTGGATGGTGGGTGAAGAAGGACGCGG
>JAZAJX010000217.1:0-25039 GCA_036230225.1 Pseudomonadota bacterium
TGTTGCCAAGCGGGGCGCGGCCCGGGGGGGGGGGGGGGGGGGCGCAGGGCGCGCAGAAACCACAACGCCCCGGGGGCGGGGCGTTGTATCAGGCGGTAACCGGCAGGGCTATTTCTTGCCGCCCGGCATGATGAACTTCATCAACGTCATGAACCACATCAGCTGGCCCGGGTCCCCCTCGATCTTGATATCCCCGGCCTGCATGCCTTCCATGAAAGCCATCTGGTTCTTGCCGGCCACCTGCAGGGTGCGGAAGGCATAGCCGGCATCCTTGAAATTGAGGGTCACGGTGGGCTGGCTGTGCAACCCGCCACGGGATACCACTTTGCCCGGGGTAAAATGAAAACTGCGCGCCGGCTTGCCCTTGAAGGTCCGCCACTGCATCACCACGTTGCGGTTCTCCAGCTGTTTGCGAAATCCCGCATTCCGCCACGCCAGCCAGCGCAGACGCCAGCCCAGGACCAGCAATACCAGTGCAAATTTCATGGACGTTCCTTTTCTGAGTAACAAGTTTCAAGTTGAAAGTGACAAAGCGCGGGGCCGGCCTGAGCCAAACGATACACACCCAAGCCGCGCCGCAGCGATGAAAGCCCATTAGCAAGCGCGGCCACTAAGATAGCAGGCTAACAACAATGCTATTGCGCGCTTTGAAACTTTTGACTTTCAACTTGCAACTGCCTTTTACGGCATCAACGGCGGCAGTTCCTTGTTGAGTTTCATCTTCTCTTTGACGGCATCGCCAGTGAGCGCATAACCCTGCAGGCTGCCATCCTTGCCACGGAACAGGGCCTGAACGGTGTTGCCATCTTCCTGGATTTCCCACTCGCCATTGTCCGCGTCTGCCGGCGGGCACACCACCACCGGGCAGGCCGGAGTCTTGATGGTAACCGGCATCACGCCATAGCTCACGGCGGTGGTATCGCCGGCCAGGGTCTTGGCCAGCGCCCGGGCGGAGGCCATCAGCGGCAACACATAGGGCAGCACATGGCCCTGCACCTCGGCGCAATCCCCCAGGGCGTAGATATCATCGGCACTGGTCTGCAGGGTCTTGTCGGTGATGATGCCACGGTTGGTGGCCAGACCGGCTTCCTTGGCAAGGGCAATGCGCGGACGCAGGCCGATGGCAGACAGCACCACGTCGGACTCGATGCGGGTGCCGTCGGACAGCTCGGTGACCAGCTGATTGTTATCACCGTGATTGACCGCCTGGGCCAGGGGCCCGAAGTGGAAATTCACGCCCAGGTCCGCCAGGCCACGGCCCACGGCTGCCGACGCGGGTTCCGGCAACAGCAGGGGCAGGCAGCGACCCTGAGGTTCTACCAGGGTCACCTGGTAGCCACCGTTGGACAGGTCGTTGGCAAATTCACAGCCGATCAGACCGCCGCCCAGGATGGTAACGGTCTTCGCACCTTGCAGGGCGGTGCGGAATTTGCCGTAGTCCATCAGGTCGTTGACGGAGAACACTTCGCCCACCGCATCCCCTTCCAGCGGCGGGGTCCAGGTGTCTGCCCCCAGTGCCAGCACCAGCTTGCTGTAGTCCAGATGATCATCCGGCAGCAGTACGCGCTTCCCGGACGGATCGATTTCCGCCACATGCACGTCGGTACGCACTTCCACATTGAACTGCTCGGCAACCTGCTCCGGCGTGGCCATGCACAGGTCATCAGCGGTCTTTTCCTTGGTGAAGCCGGCGGACAGCATGGGCTTGGAATAGTTGCGGCCGTCGTCACTGGTGAGCATGACGATGGGCGTTTCCTTGTCCAGCTTGCGGAATTCCTTGACGGTATTGAAGCCGGCCAGGCCGGAACCGATGATGACGATAGGTTGCATGAACAGTCCTTAATTAATCAGTGAACGGGCAGGGACGCGGGGATAACACCAAGCACGCAGGCTCAGATTTCCACCATTTCAAAGTCTTCCTTGCCCACGCCGCAGTCCGGGCAAACCCAGTCTTCCGGCACATCATCCCAGGCGGTACCGGGAGCAATACCTTCATCGGGCAGACCTTCGGCTTCGTCATAGATGAAACCGCACACTACGCATTCCCACTTCTTCATCGTGAACCTCATCGAGTTGGAGTGAGCACTCGCTCACTCTGCTACATACAGGGTGTTTCTCGGGGGGCGTTAACCTATCGGCGCAGGCCCCAAAAATCAATGACATTGGTCGCTGGCAGATAGCGGCGCCGGGGCCCATGGACCGGCACCTGGGCCAGGCCGACGGTGAAAACAGTGATATCCCGTCCCCGACCTGGCAGGCGAGCCTCTGTTGACTTGCCCTGCGTGCCCGCTTGCGCCATAGTCCAGCCGCCTGCGATGTTGAGAGACTCATGCTGCCTGCCGCCCTGCATCCTGACAGCCTTTGGCGCCCGCTGGAACAGCTGGTGCTCCCCCCGATCATCCGCGACTGGATGGCCGACCCGGCGTCCCTGACCCTGCGCCTGAGGCGCCACGGCCAGTTTCGGGTGGTGCCGGGCTATCATGCCATTGCCCTGCCCCGTGCCGATGAACGGCACCTGCTGGGTCTGCCACCGCGGCGGGCCGCCCTGATTCGCGAAGTCACCCTGCTGCTGGATGATACCCCGGTCGTGGCGGCTCGCAGCGTACTGCCGCTGACCAGCCTCACCGGCGCCAACCGTTCGCTGGGCCACATGGGCAGTCGCTCCCTGGGGCTGGAGCTCTACAAACGCCCGGTCTGCCAGCGCGACCAGGTCTGGGCCCGTCTGGCATCCCCCGGCCAGGGCCACCCGGTGTGCTGGGGTCGCCAGTCCCGCTTCATCAAGCGCGGCGAGCCGTTGCTGGTGGCAGAATACTTCCTGCCGACGTTGTGGGAGAAGGTTCAGTTGCAAGTTTCAAGTTGAAAGTTGCAAGGCGCGGGCAAGAGCCTTGGTTAAACGGCAAGGTTATCGCCGCGCTTCTATTTTTGGAGCGCTCAAGGAGGCGGCGCGGCTCCGGTGATTCCGGTTGGCGACTCGCCTGATTCGCGCCTTGAAACTTGTAGCTTGTAACTTGAAACTTATCCCCGCCCCTGACAATCGGATGTCCCATGTTTGCCTTCGTTGAACAACGCTACCCGTCCCTCTGGCCCTATATCCAGCTGATGCGGCTGGACCGTCCCATCGGTACCCTGCTGCTGCTGTGGCCAACCCTGTGGGCGGTGTGGATTGCCGGCAATGGCACCCCCAGCCTGAAAACCGTGGTGATCTTCATTCTCGGGGTGATCATCATGCGCGCTGCCGGTTGCGTGATTAACGATTTTGCCGACCGGGATTTCGACGGGGATGTGGAACGCACCCAGGGGCGTCCGCTGGCCACCGGGGCCCTCAGCGCCAAGAACGCATTGGCGCTGTTTGCCGGGCTGGGGCTACTGGCCTTTGTGCTGGTGCTGTTCCTCAATGAGCTGACGTTCTGGTTGTCGTTCGGCGGCCTGGGGCTGGCGGTGCTGTACCCCTTCACCAAACGCTTCACCTTCATGCCGCAGCTGTTTCTGGGGGCCGCCTTCAGCTGGGCCATTCCTATGGCCTTTGCGGCCGAAACGGGGGCCGTACCGGAAATCGCCTGGCTGCTTTACGTGGCCAATCTGGTCTGGACCGTGGCCTACGATACCGAATATGCCATGTGCGACCGGGAGGACGATCTCAAGCTGGGCATCAAGAGCACCGCCATTCTGTTCGGCGATGCGGACCGGCTGATGATCGCCATTCTCCAGGGGCTTACCCTGCTGGCGCTGATCATGGTCGGCCAGCGACTGGATTTTTCCTGGCCCTGGTATCTGGGTCTGGGAGGCATGACCCTGTGCTTCCTGTTCCAGCATAGCCTGATTCGCTACCGCGAGCGCTGGCCCAGCTTCCACGCCTTTCTCAATAATCACTGGGCCGGGGCATGCGTTTTTATCGGGTTGTATTTCCAGTACTTCTGAGTGGCAAGTTTCAAGTTCAAAGTTGCAAGGCGCGGGATAAGCACGCGCCAGACGACAGCCCATACTGGCCGCGATTAGCGGTAATGTGAGCTATCTTGCCGAAGTGTCGGCGCGGCTCAGGTGTCTTTCGGATCGCATATGAGCTAAGTCGCGCCTTGCAACTTGAAACTTTCAACTTGCCACTCCTTCCTTGCTTTTCCCCCGATTTCCGCTCAACTTTGTCATACACATGTCATAAAAAAGCAATCTAATAGGGCACCACTACAGACAGGCAAGGAAGGAAAGCCATGTCCCGCAACCGTATTCTGATTGTTGATGACGAGCCCGCCATTCGGGAGATGGTCGCCGTCGCCCTGGAGCTGGCCGATTTTGATGTGCTGGAAGCGGAAAACGCCCAGCGCGGCCATGAAATCATTGTGGACGAGCGCCCGGATCTGGTGCTGCTTGACTGGATGCTGCCATCGGTCACCGGTATCGAACTGGCCCGTCGCCTCAAGCGTGATGACACCACCAACGAAGTGCCGATCATCATGCTCACCGCGAAAAGCGAAGAAGATAACAAGATCCAGGGGCTGGATGTGGGCGCGGATGATTACATCACCAAGCCGTTTTCCACCCGAGAGCTGATCTCCCGGATCAAGGCGGTACTGCGTCGCTCCTCCAGCACTGCCGCGGACAAGGCCATCGAAGTGGAAGGCCTGTGTCTGGATCCGGTAAGCCACCGCATTAGTGCCAATGACGAGCCGGTGGACATGGGGCCCACGGAATATCGCCTGCTGGAATTCTTCATGAGCCACCAGGAACGGGCCTATTCCCGCACCCAGTTGCTGGATCAGGTGTGGGGCGCCAACGTGTACGTGGAAGACCGGACCATCGATGTGCACATCCGGCGTCTGCGCAAGGCCCTCGCCCCCTTTGGTTATGACCGCTTTATCCAGACGGTGCGCGGCACCGGCTATCGCTTTTCGGTGAAATCGGCCAAGGCCGGTTGATCCGTTTGAGAATGTGCCGCGCATTGCGCCGCACGGGCAGAGATGGTGCAATGCTCAGCGGTTATTGCACCCGACGGTAGCCGCAACGGGGCGGTGGAAGTGACATCATGAAAGCCAGTCTGGCCAAGGAAGTAAATCGCATAGTCGGCCTGATCGCGCTGTCCGCCGTGGCGGCACTGGCGATGGGCCATTACTGGCCGCTGCTCGCGGGTCTGCTGGGGTACATCATCTGGAGTACCCGGCAACTGTTCGGTCTGTACAGCTGGCTGGTCCGTGATGACCATACCGAGCCCCCGGACAGCATTGGCCTGTGGGGGGAGTTCTATACCCGGCTGGAACATCTTTTCCAGAAAGAGCGCCGCGCCCAGGAAAACCTGCAAGGCATCATCCACCGCGCCCAACAGTCGGTCAACGCCCTGGAAGATGTGGTGATCCTGATCGACCAGCACGGCTATCTGGAATACTGGAATCAGGCTGCGGAGCGCTACATGGGTTTCAATGCCCGCCAGGATCTGGGCCAGCCGCTCACCAACCTGGTTCGCCATCCGAAATTTACCGAGTACCTCAATCAGGGCGATTTCCGTGAGGCTCTGGAAATTCCCTCACCGGTGGATGACAACCGCATCCTGCAATTCCGGGTAACCGAATTCGGTGTGGGCGAACAGCTGCTGATGGCCCGCGACGTGACCCGGCTCCATCACCTGGAACAGATGCGCAAGGATTTCGTGGCCAATGTCAGCCACGAACTGAAAACGCCGCTCACCGTGCTCAAGGGCTATCTGGAAACCCTGCTGGACACGGTACCGGAAGAACAATCGCGCCTGCGCCGCGCCCTCACGCAGATGGATAACCAGTCCAATCGCATGGAAGCGCTGGTCTCGGACCTGTTGCTGCTGGCACGACTGGAAGGCACCGATGCGGACAATCTCAGCCAGGCCGTACCGGTCCACGGCATGCTCAAGCGCATGCGTGACAATGCCCTGGCAATCAGCGCCGACAAGGGTCACGACATTGCCCTGGATGTGCCCGAAGACGCCCGCCTGGTGGCTAACCCGGCAGAGCTGGAAAGCGCCTTCGGCAACCTGATCACCAATGCGGTGAAATACACCCCCGCCGGCGGCAAGATCGATATCCGCTGGTGGCAGGACGAACGCGGCGCCCATCTGGCGGTGAGCGACAATGGGGTCGGCATCGACCCGGCCCATATCCCCCGACTTACCGAACGTTTCTACCGCCCGGATAACAGCCGCGTCACCCAGACCGGCGGCACCGGACTGGGCCTGGCCATCGTCAAGCACGTGATGATCCGCCATAACGGCAAACTGGACATCAAGAGTGAGCTGGGCAAGGGCAGCGTCTTCACCTGCCACTTCCCGCCGGAACGCCTGGTGAACAAGCCCACGGCGGTGGCGGGGTAATAGTTGCAAGTTTCAAGTCGAACGTGGCAAGGCGCGGAATAAGCAAGCGCCAAACGACAACCCATGCCAGCCGCGATTAACGGTAATGTGGACCACCTTGCGAACGTCTCGGCGCGGCTCAGGCGTCTTTCGATGGCATGCGAAGAGAGCCACGCTTTGCAACGTTAAACCTCCAACGTGCAACTGAATTTATGAAAAAAATCTGCGTCTATTGCGGCTCCAGCCCCGGTGAGGGAAACCACTATAGCGCCGCCGCTGAAGGACTGGCCGATGAACTGGTGGCTCGAGGGCTGGGACTGGTCTACGGCGGGGCCAGTGTGGGGGTGATGGGGGCCATCGCCAATGCCGTCATGCAACGTGGCGGTTACGTGCTGGGCATCATTCCGGATGCCCTGATGCGCAAGGAAATCGGTAACGATCACCTCAGCGAGTTACGGGTGGTGAGCTCCATGCACGAACGCAAGGCCGCCATGGCAGAAGCCGCTGACGGCTTCATTGCCTTGCCCGGCGGCATGGGAACCCTGGAAGAAATTTTCGAGATCCTGACCTGGGCGCAGCTGGGGTTTCATCACAAACCCTGCGCCCTGCTGAATGTGAACGGCTATTACGATCACCTGATCACCTTTCTGGATCATACCGTTGCCCAGGGCTTTCTCAGGCAGACTCACCGGGAGCTACTGCAGGTTTACGATACCCCCGCCGCACTGCTGGACGGTTTTGCGAATTATCAGGCGCCGGCAGTGACCCCATGGATCCGTCGCGATACGGAGCTCTGAGGTCAGCCAGGCCGTCTGGGCCGTTACTTCAGCGTCTCGGCCCAGACCTGCAAAGCAGCCAGTTGCTTGCCGATCATTTCCCGAGTGGCCTCATCCTGCAGATCGCCGTTTTCATCACATTTTTCGTGGGCCGCCGAGACAAAGACTTCCGGCTTGTTGAGCGGATGCACATCCAGGAACACGAGCACCTGACGTAAATGGTACTGGCTGCGGCTGGTGCCCATGCCTCCCATGGAGGCGCCCATGATGGCAGCGGGCTTGCCGGCAAAGATCCCCCCGGGGACCCGTGACAGCCAGTCGATGGTGTTCTTGAGCACACCGGGAATGGAGTAGTTGTATTCCGGCGTGGCGAAGAGCAGGGCATCTGCCTGTTTGACCTGTTCGCCCAACGCCGTCACGGACGCAGGACGGTTATCGCCATCATCGTCGCCGTTGTAGAGAGGAATATCACTGATGTCCGCGGCAACGATTTCCATACCCGCTGGCGCCAGTGCCTGGGCAGCACGCACCAGACCACGATTGTAGGATTGCTCTCGCAGACTGCCTGCGATGGCCAGAACCTTCATGTTTTTCTCCTTTCCCGGATCATCAATATCTGGCCATCAGCTTCCCGTAAAAATCCTGCGGCCACAATATGCATTGTGTATGCATTGGAAAAGCCATGCGGTAACGTCAGGAAATACGTTGGCAAGCAAACGGACTGAGGAGAGCGACCCCATGGATTTACTCCGTATTCTTATTGCGATCCTGCTGCCACCACTGGGTGTGTTCCTGCAGGAAGGTCTGGGCAAACATTTCTGGATCAATATCGTGTTGACGATTCTCGGCTATGTCCCGGGCATCGTGCACGCGGTCTGGGTGATCGCTTCACGCTAAAAAAACCCCGGCGGATGCCGGGGCAAGTTGGGGTTGAACGGTTTTAAAACGCTGAGGGTTCGGCAGTCAGGGTTCCGTCGCGATAGTCACTCAGGGCCTGATTGATTTCATCCTGGGTGTTCATCACAAAGGGACCGTACTGGGCGATGGGCTCGCCAATGGGCTTGCCCGCCACCAGCAGCAGTCTGGCACCCTGGTCACCCGCGCTGAGCACAATCCGGTCACCATCGGTCAGGGTCGCCAGGTGATCCGTCTTGAGGGTCTCACCGGCCACGCTGACCTGACCTTCGAACAGGTACACAAAGCCGTTATGGCCTGCCTTCAGCGGGACCGTGACGGTCTCGCCGGGACGCAACACCACGTCGAGATACAGCGGGTCGGTGCTACCGCCTTTCACCGGTGCACTGAGCACCTGGTTGGCAATGGTCACTTCCCCGGCAATGGCCTTGACCTGACCACCGCTGGCCAGATCCAGACGAGGCATTTCCGTGTCAGCAATATCCCGGTAACCGGCCGGCTTCAGCTTTTCCGCAGCAGGCAGGTTGATCCACAGCTGAAAACCTCGCAGCAGACCATCCTGTTGTTGCGGCATCTCCTCGTGAATGATGCCGCGCCCGGCGGTCATCCACTGCACGCCACCCTGCTTGAGATCCCCTTCGTTACCCAGGTGATCGCGGTGCTTCATGTGCCCCTCCACCAGATAGGTTACGGTCTCGAAACCGCGATGGGGATGGGGCGGAAAACCGGCGATGTAGTCATCCGGGTTATCGGAGGAGAACGCATCCAGCATCAGGAACGGATCCAGGCGCACCATGGGGTTGTAGCCCAGCGCCCGTTTCAGGCGTACACCGGCACCGTCGGATGTATCCAGTGCGCGAAGGGTGTTGAGAATTGTGCGTTCCATGGGAACCTCCTGTGAAAGCAGCTACGAGCTACGAACGACTAGCTGCCAGTTAAAAAGAAAACCGGTTTGGCGTTTCTCGCAGCTAGTCGCTCGTGGCTAGCCGCTGATCTGTCTTTCCCCCAGCCGCTCTCGACCGTGGGGTGAATCCCAATCCAGCTGCGGCCCGACGGAGATAATCCCGTGGGGATTGATGGTCGGATGGCTGCGGAAATAGTGATGACGGATGTGCGCCATGTTCACCGTCTCCGCCACGCCGGGCAGCTGGTAAATATCTTTCAGGAACCCGTTCAGGTTCGGGTAATCCGCGATACGTTTGCGGTCACACTTGAAGTGCGTGACATAGACCGGATCAAAGCGCACCAGGGTGGTCCACAGGCGGATATCCGCTTCCGTCAGGGTATTACCCACCAGGTAGCGCTGCTGACTCAGGCGTGTCTCCAGTTCCTCCAGCCGCTCGAACAGCGTGACCACCGCCTCGTCATAGGCGTCCTGACTGGTGGCAAATCCGGCCTTGTAGACACCATTGTTCACATCGTTGTAGACCGACTCGTTGATGGTATCGATCTGATCCTGCAACGCCTGCGGGTAAAAATTGCCCGGCGTCGCTCCCAGCCCGTCAAAGCTGGTATTGAGCATGCGGATGATTTCCGCGGACTCGTTGCTGACGATGGTGTCGCGCTGCGTGTCCCACAGCACCGGCACGGTGACACGGCCGGTGTAATTGGCATCCGCTTTCAGGTACAGCTCGTAGAGCTTGCTTAGACCGTAAAGCGCATCGCCGCTGGCGCCGTCGAAGTCATCGCGCAGTTCCCAGCCATTTTCGAGCATGTGCGGGTGCACCACCGATACACCGATATGCTCCTGGAGGCCTTTCAATGCACGCACGATCAGAGTGCGGTGGGCCCAGGGACAAGCGTAGGACACGTACAAGTGATAGCGTCCGCTCTCGGCCTGGAAGCCCGCCTCGCCACTGGGGCCGGCGCTACCGTCGGCTGTCACCCAGTGCCGGAACTGACTTGCCGAACGCTTGAAGCGGCCACCGGTGCTCTTGGTGTCGTACCACTTGTCTTGCCATTGACCGTCTACCAGCAGTCCCATGATTGTCTCCCTGTCCGATACCGTGTCGTTATCGGCCGGCGGCCTTCACCGCCAGCACCCACTCACTGCAGCGCCGCCCGGGCTTCGCTCATGCCCTTTTCTTTGGCCTCGTCACCCATGTTCAGGCCCTCAGCGAAGACGAAGGACACATCGGTGATACCCACAAAACCGAAGAACAGCTTGATGTACGGGGTCACCGTATCGTTCTCGGTGCCGGCGTACAGACCGCCACGGGCCGCCAGCACGGTGACCGGCTTATCGTCCAGCAAGCCCTGGGGACCATTTTCCGTGTAGCGGAAGGTGATGCCGGCACGGGCCACATGGTCAATCCAGCTCTTCAGCTGGCTGGGGATCCCGAAGTTATACATGGGCAGACCCAGCACCACCTGATCCGCGTCTTTCAGCTCCGCGATCAGCGTCTGAGAGAAGGCTTCCACCGCCTGTTGCTCGTCATTCCGCTGATCCGCCGGGGTAAAGAAGGCGCCCACCCGCTCACCATCCAGATGAGGAATCGGCTCGGCGGAAAGATCGCGCACCACAACGGTGGCATCGGGATGTTGCGCTTTGAGACGCGCCACCTGGTCGTTCACCAGAGTGGAAGAGTTACCGTTATCGCCAAAAACGCTGCTTTTGATAACCAGAATATTCATGACCCCAACTCCTTGTGTGTCTCCGGCGGCTGCCGGTGTTGCGACGTTGTTGGGATTATGATGACCTCAGGCTGGGTGATGAAAAACCCAATATAACTGGGCCTTTCTATCTATTCATTTGATGCTTTCGCGGCGGGAATCAGCCCAGCCAGGGCCGCCGAGGGCCCGGCCACCGGCTGTCCTTTCCAGGAAAAGCCCACATCATTCATGGGCAACGCCAGGTCCAGGCGGGTGAGGGTGGTTTCTGCTGGTTCCAGTACCGTGGCCAGCGCCTTGATCGGCGGCGGCTCGGGGACTTGCAGTACCGAATGCAAGGGCACCGAGGTCTTGATACGGGTATTGAGGGGGACGGAGATGTCCTGATCCAGCGCCACCCGCGCGGGCTGGGTGAAACGCAGGGGCAGGCTCTGACGCACCGGTACCACGGTATTCACCGGCACGTTGAGGCGAATCGGCAGCACCCCGCGAATCGGCAGCTTGGTCCAGACGCCCATGATTTTCACATCCAGAACCGCCTCCAGCGGCATCATCTCATCCACCCGCACCATGGTCTGGAAGGGCACGTCCAGATTCACATCCACGGCGCCGTCAAAATCCACATTCACATCCAGGGTTTCCTGCAGCGGCACCCGGATGACCTGATTGACCGGCACCGTGGTCTCCACCTCGCCGTCCACCAACAGCTCCAGGCCGTCCTGCAGCTGCACGTCGATGGGCAGGGCCTGGGTAATGGCCACCTGGGCCATCTGGTCCCGCAGGGCCAACTCCGCGCCCAGATGGCGCCACACCCAACCCGCCAGCACGACAGTCAGGGTAAACGTCACCAGCAACAGGGCTAGGATGGCAATCAGCAGGGGCTTGCGAATCACGATGTGCATGACAGAAGAAGGCTCCGCAGGTCGGTACGGGACCGACCCTGTTGTTATTGAATGCGGTCGGGGCCATTTCAGGCAGCCCGCCAGAAGCGCGGAGGCATTCTAGTCGGCTCGCCCGGGAAACACAGTGTCGATAGGGACATTTTTTACCCTTGCAGGCTTCTCATGAAAGATGAACTGATATATGAATGAGCCATTAGCCCTCTCAAGGTCAGGAAATTCGATATGTCAGCCAAAATCAGTCTGGATCAGTGGCAAGCCTTGCTCGCCGTGGTGGACGAGGGCGGTTACGCCAGCGCCGCCGAGGCACTGGACAAGAGCCAGTCTGCCATCAGCTACGCCGTCCAGAAGATCGAAACCGAGCTGGGAGTCCGCGCCTTCGCCCTGGAGGGACGCCGGGCCAAGCTCACTGAAACCGGGCAGATGCTGTACCGCCAGGCCAAGGTGCTGGTGGAAGAAGCCAACCGCATCGAAAGCGCCGCCATCCAGCTCAGCCAGGGCTGGGAGCCCCTGGTGCGCGTGGCGGCGGACGCCCTGTTTCCACAGCATTGCATGCTGTCGGCGCTGGATGCCTTCGCCCAGCACAGCCCCCTCACCCGGGTGGAATACACGGAAACGGTGCTGTCCGGGTCCGATGAGGCCCTACTGCGCAAGGAGGCCGATGTGGTAATCGGCGGACGGGTACCGCCGGGCTTTTATGGAGACCCGCTGATGCGGGTGCGTTTTCTCGCTGTGGCGGCAGCGGATCACCCTCTCAACCAGGCCGACAGCCTGACCCACGAGGACCTGCGCCAGCACC
Organism: Pseudomonadota bacterium; assembly: GCA_036230225.1. Taxonomy (GTDB): domain Bacteria; phylum Pseudomonadota; class Gammaproteobacteria; order Pseudomonadales; family Alcanivoracaceae; genus Alcanivorax. The sequence goes on from JAZAJX010000217.1 coordinate 12,307, forward strand.
GGCAGATCGTGATCCGGGACTCAGGCAGCCGCCGCATTGATTCCGGCTGGCTGGGCGCCGAACAGCGCTGGACCGTGTCACACCCTTCAACCCGGATCGCCGCCATCCGCCGGGGGCTGGGGTTTGCCTGGGTCCCGGAATCAGAGATCGGCGATGGCCTGGATACCGGGGCGTTGAAAGTCCTGCCGCTGAACGAGGGCGTGGAGCGACTGGTGGACCTGCACCTGATCTATGCGGACGGCCAGTACGCCGGGCAGGCGGCCCGTTATCTGGGTGAACGGATCCGCGAGGCTGCCGCCATTCCGTGTCAGGGGGTGACGGTGTCTTGATGTTTTCACCACAGAGCCCACTGCGTTTTCAACCAGGACGTTCTCAGTGAACGCTGTGTGCTCTGTGGTAATCCATGCCATTATTTTTTCTGCACCCGTGACGCCATGGGCCGGACTTTCAGGTCCTGCAAGGGCAAGGTCAGGCGGGTATCAGTGAGAATGATCGGCAGCGCCCGGTTATCCGGAATCACCCGGGCCTCGAACACATTGGTAATCGGCGCGCTGACCTGTTCGTTCAGGTCGATGGCGGTGCGCAGCGTGGTATCCACCGGTGGATGGATGGTCTGATCGAACCCCACCTGTACCGGCCCGTCGTAGACAAAACGGATTTGAGTATCCACCGGCACTTTTAACGATACCGGCACATCCAGTTTCAGGGGCAACTCGCCTTCCAGCGGCATTCTCGGCAGCCACTTGGATATCAGCTTGGTATCCCCTTCGATGGCCACGGTGGTTTCGATTGGGATCACGTCTTCGTATTCGATGTTCATGCGCAAAGGCACCATGGTGTCCAGGGCCAGATTGGCCTTGTAGGTCCCTTTCAGGGGCAGCGGCAGAGCGTCATGCTTGAAGGGCACATCCACGGCCACGCGCCCCTGCAGGGTAATAGCCGCGTCTTCCTCCGCCCGGGTCTGCACGGTCAGGATTGCCGGCAAATGCAGCAGGGCTTGCTGATCCTTGAGGCCGATGCCGATCACGATCCGGGTATAGAGCACAAAGCCCAGCACCAGCCCCACCACGATCACTGCCAGAGCTACCCAGCCCCATAGAATCCAGCGCCCCATCAGGGTTGGCCCTCACCTTGGTCGGCAGCTGGCCCGCCAGGGTCCGGCTGGCTGTCACCGTCCCGGAAGGACAGGCCCACCTCACGCAGGGGCAGGCGCAGATCCATTTCCGCGATAAGGGCATCCGCCGGTTCCAGAATGGTCGCGCTGGCGCGCAGGGTGGAGCGCACCGGCACCTGCATGGCACTCTTCAACGGGATGGACGTGTTGATATCCGCAGTTAGCGGCACCGTCAGGTCCTCGAGAATATCCACCTTGGCTGGCGCATTGAACTGCAGCGTTACCATCTGATCCACCGGCACATTCACATCAATGGGCACATCCGCCTTGACCGGCAGTTCGCCCTTGATCGGCACCGTGATCCATTTACCCAGCACCCGTGCGCGCACTTCGCCATCCACCGGAATCACCTGGTCCAGCTTGATGGTGTCTTTCAGCGGAACATTCATCTTGATCGGCACCGCATTGTCGAAGCCCACCTGCACATCCAGGGTCTCCTTGATAGGCAGGGTCAGGGTCTGATCAATGGGCACGGTGGTATCAATCACCGTGTCGATCATGATGTCCAGATCATCCAGAATATCGATGCCCACGGACATGGGTTCCGGTACCACCACACTGGCCTGCTGGTCACGCAGCAGCAGCTCGGCCCCCAGATGTTTCCATACCCACCAGGCCAGATACGCGCCAATCGCCAGAGCCATCAGCAGTAGCACACCGGCAACCACGACAAAGGATTTACGGATGGTAATCTGCATGACTTAGCGCTCCGCCTTGCCAGGCGCGGCGGCGGGACCTTCATGCAGGTGGCGCAACACTTCCTGGTGAATCTGCTGGCGAATTTCCTGATCCACCGCCTGCTCCATACGTGCCTGTAATCGACGGCGGGCACGACGCCAGGACCATACCAACCCGGCAGCGAAGCAGAATACGCAAAACACAATCCAGGCAATCATCAACGTCGACATCCCTTTCTCCCCGGCGACTACGAGAACATCACCAGCAACTGGAACACACCGACCAGGAAGCCGAGCAGGGCGCCCACCGCAATCAGGATCCATTCATCCTGTTCAAACGCAGGCCGCAGCATGCCCTCAAATTCTTCCGGCTTGAGACTTTGCAAGCGGGTGGACAGGGTGTTTTCAAGATCCAGCGCATCGTTGGCATAGTTTTCAATATGCTTGAGGGTATCCGGCAGGCGGCCCACCAGTTCGGCCACGGCCGATTCCTTCATCTGGCGATAGTTCTGGGTACCCACCGCAAAGGTGACAAACGGCTTGGCAAAACTGGTCTGCTCGTCCACCGCCTTCTGGACATGCTTGCCGATCATGGCAAACACCTTGTCCGAGTAAGGCCCCTTGAGAATGCCCTCGATAATATTGGCGGGCGTCAGCACGTAAGAGGACACCAGACGACCATAATCCCTTGCCACTTCATCCTGGCGCTTCATGAAAAGGCCCTGCACATTGAATGGCCCCAGGCGCATCAATTCCTTGGGATTGAAGATCATCTGCAGGGCAATCCAGTTGGTGGCATAGCCCACCGCCAGACCAAACGCCGGCAGCAGCCAGGTGCCTTTATAAAAGATCCAGGTGATCATCTGCAGCGTGCCGAAAATGCCACCGAAATAGAGACCGGACCGACCGATAAACTTGAACTCCGCCGCCCCCACTTCCTGAAAAATCCGGTTGAGCAGTGCCTTGTCCTTGGTCAGGTTGGTGATCACCATGTCCTTGAGGTCATACATCTGCGCGATGTTGATCTTGATCTGATTCATGATGTCGGAAATCAGCCCCGGCGCTTCTTTCTTGACCCTTTTATAGACCTGTTTCTTCACCATTTCCGGCAGCGATTCCCACAGCCCGGGCTCGTGCTGACCCATGATCGAATCCACCACATCTTCAATCATGTGATTGAGCGGCGGCTCCAGTTCGCTGGCCACCCGTTCCGGATCAAGGCGGGCAAAAATTTCTTCCTGGGTAATCAGGTAGGTGGTGATGGTGTCCACGGAAATCGCCGCCATCTTGGCCGCCCGGCGGGGAATAATGCCCTGCCAGCCCAGCAACGGGGGCTTGCCGATAAACTCCACGGGATAAAACATCATCTTGATCGCAATCACGTTGGTGGCATAACCCACCACCGCACTGATCAATGGCATGGATAAGTACAGCCAGAGATTGTCGGTAAATTCCTTGATATACGCTTCCATGTAATCTCACTTCTCGTTCTTATTGATTTTTCAGCGCAGGGATCTCGCTATCCCGAGCAGGCAGCCCAGAATGCCTTGCCGAACGCAGAGAGGTGTGCCGTTTCACGCACAAACACCGGGCGCATTCGCGTTTCCTTGCGCATCTTTTCGCAGGCGCTTCGCACCTCCGTACCATTTTCGATGGCTTCGTATTTTGCCGTCTGTTGCGAGTCTTCCGGTCCACCCTCCAGCAAACCCAGTGCAAACAGATGCGCCAGGTAATGAGGCACCGCATCCGCCAGCATCACACCACTTTCATTCCCCACCCGACTGAGAAAGGCCATGACCCGGTGTTCGCTATTTTTAAAGCGCCCCCCTCGTGCCACCAGATGACTGATGGCGATCTCCGATCCATCGGATACGGCGGTGAGAATCCTTGCCTCATCGGGTACCAGCTGGTTGATGATGCGGCCATAGACGCGGGACCGGGCACTGTCGGGCGTCTGATTGAGTGATTGATCGGCAAGCGATGAGAATCTCGCTACCAGAGACGCATCCCGGCTTTCTCCCTGCTCATCCCCGTCAGCGAGCGGAGCGGGAAGATAAGGATGGCCGTTCAGATCCCCCAGGCGCGCCCGCACATGCTCCAGCCAGACATCTTCCATGGCGCGAGCCTGATCCAGCACGAAGTGACCGCCCGGCGCACGCGCCATGGCCTGACGCATTTGCCGGATCACCCGACCGGCAAAAGGGCGATCATGACTGTGTGCCTGCGGCGCTTTTTCCTTTGCCAAAGTGGCCTCCCTGCCGCTCCGACAAGGTGCCGGAGGTTTCCGTTATGAGTGATACGGTTCATTAAGTATCACTGTTTCAGGGGGTCAACAATGCCGGCCAGAATGTCGATACAAAAATGCCACAGTCGCTTAATGTTATGTGTACTTTCTGTTTGTGGACGTTTGATACAGTGCAATAACGGTGTTTTCTCTCACTCTTTTTCTGCGCGATTTTACGATTGAAACACTCCCGAAAACGGCAACCCCAAAACAGGATCGATCATGAATAACAAGGACGCCATCGAACGGATGCATCAGCAGGTCGGCTTTTTGTCCTACCTGCCGGAAACCGTCAACCATGACCTGGACCAGGCGGTGGACACTTTTCTGGAAAACGAGAAAAGTCGCCTCGAAAAAGCCATCGACACCGGTGTGCAGGCCTTGCCTCTGTGGTTGCGCAGTATTGCCCGCAGCGCGCTTCGCTAATTCTCCTGCAAGGATGCCCACATGAACGACCTGACCACCAATCTGGAAATCCAGATCGAACTGGAAAAACTCGAACAATATCTGACGCTCGAGGACAGCACCTGGCGAGCCCTGGCGGAAACCGGCAGCAGTAATCTGCGGGCACTGCGCGAGCATATCGAGCAGGAACGCTATGACCAGCATCGTAAGGGGTTTCAGCATCTGGCCAGCTGGACCCGCTGGCTCTCCATCAAACAGCTGACCAAGCTGGCTACGACTATCGGCGCTCGCCTGGCGGCCCGTCTCGTAGGTGAAATGGACCCGTATTTTGCGGTCAAGGTAGCCCGCCGCCTGACTCCGGATTTTCTCTCTGAAGTGGCCGCCGATGCCGACCCTCGCAAGATCCGTGAAGTGATTCGCCGCTTGCCGGCAGAACTGATTCGCGACGTGGCGCTCCAGCAAATCGAGAAGAAGCAGTTCCTGCTGCTGGGCCGTTTTGCCGACGCCCTGTCCGCGCCCTCCATTCGCGAAGTCGTCAACGCCGTCCAGGATGATGGCGTGCTGCTGACCATCGCCTTCTACATGGAAAACACCACCCAGCTCAGCAACGTGATCCGCATGATCGACAACAACCGGGTCGCCAGCATTGTCCGTTCCGGTACCGAAAACCTGTCACTGTGGCCCAAGGCCATCTGGGTCATTGACCATGTGGAAGGAGAACTCAAGAGTCGCCTTGGCAACATCATGGCCGAGGAAGACGAGAGCACGCTCAATTCCCTGGTAGACGTGGCCCATCGCCAGCAACTCTGGGGCCCCGTACTGCGGGCCCTGTCCGTGATCAATCCGCGCCACTATCGCAAGATCGTCAATTTGCCCGCCCTGCGCAATAACACCGTGATCGCCGAGCTGGTCAACGCCGCCGTCAGCAAGAACCTGCTGGAAGAGACGTTACCGCTGGTCAACGCCATGCAACGGGATTATCAGGAGGTGGTCGCCCACACCGCCTTGCGGCAAGGCGAAGAGGTGGCCGAAGCCGTGGTACAGGCCGCCCACCAGGCCGGACACTGGGACCTGATCCTGGATCTGGCGCAGTTCCTCGATGACGACGAACGCAATATGCTGGCCCGCCTGCCGATCAGCCATAATCCCGCTGTCATCGAAGCCCTGATGCGCAACGCTGCCAAGGCCGGCAAGACGGACCTGCTGCTGGACTTCGCCCGTCGCTTCCACCGGGAGGGTCTGCAAACCGTGGTGGAAATCAGTCTGCGTGATGGCGGCAATCTGCTGCAGGCTTTCCTCGACGCCGCCCGACACACTCACAACGGCTGGCAGGCCATTGCCACTGCCGTCAGCGTGGTAGACGCCCCGGACATGCTGCGTGATATCGGCCGCATCTATCAGCGTCAGAACGCGGCAGACCAGGAGGCCTTCCGCGAGGCCGCCAACGAAACCGGTTTCTGGTCCCGTCTGGAGTCCGCACTGCCCGCCTGAATCCTGCCTCTCCCGGAACCCTTCGCCCCGCGGAGGGTCCCACCCTTTAGGCCTTACACGGCACAGGCCGTACCGGTTTCACGGTATCGTGCCTGCCTGAGGCGATACTGGAAGGACATTCGCCGCAACCGGGAGAAACGTCATGCGAGGGTTACTGCTTTCCATCTGTCTACTGCTCGGCGCTTGTGTCAGCCCGGTGGTCATCGACAGCCAACCGGGAACCAGCCTGGCGTCATACCAGAGTTATGCCTTCGTGGAACAGGATGAAGACCAGCCCCGGGCACTGGACGACCAGCGCGCCCGTGCCGCCCTGAAGACCGCTCTCGCCGAGAAAGGCCTGCAGGCCGCATCCCCCGATCAGGCCGATGTGCATGTGCGTCACTTCTTCAAGCGCGAACAACGCTACGATGGTTCCGTACTGCAATTCGGTTTCGGTTTTCACCGCAACAACATCGGTGTCGGTACCAGCACGCCGGTGGAGGGAGACATTACCGAGGAATACAAACTGGTCGTGCAAATGGTCGATCCGGGCAGCAACAACGTGATCTGGCAGGCCACCAGCCGTGATCGTCTCTACGACGAAATGCGCAGCGAACGTCGCAGCGAGCATATCCAGAAAGCCGTGGACGAAATGTTTCGCCGCTACCCCGGCTGATAACCCGTATCCAGAGGATCTCCCTTGAACGCCATCGTCATCGGCCCGCTGGCCCTACCGGCAGGCACCTTTATTGCCCTGATCACCTTCCTTGCAGCAGTGCTTGCCAGCCTCTGGTGGCAGGGGCACGGCAAGGCCGTGGAAAAGTGGCTGTGGCTGATCACCCTGTCGGCGCTGGTCGGCGCACGGCTGGCCTTTGTGCTGCGCTATCCGGAGCAATACGACAGTGCGCTGGCCATGGTGGATATCCGCGATGGCGGCTGGTGGTGGCCTGGCGCTCTGGCCGCTCTGCCGGTGCTTGCCCTGTGCCTGTGGCGTCGCCCGGCACTGCGTGTGCCACTGCTGAGCAGCGCCGCCGTAGCACTGATTGCCATGCTCATCGGTCTGGGCACCCTGCAAACCATGACCCCGGAACCCCGCCCTCTGCCGGACGTGACGCTGAAGAATCTGCAGGGCACGCCTGTGCCGCTCAAGCAGATTGTCACCGGCCCCACTCTGGTCAATTTATGGGCCACCTGGTGCCCACCCTGTCGGCGGGAAATGCCGGTCCTGGCCGACGCCCAGGCGCGCTACCCCCACATCCGTTTTGTCCTTGCCAATCAGGGCGAAAGCGCCGGGGACGTCCGCGACTACCTCACCCGAGCTGGCCTGCATCTGGATCTGCCCCTGCTGGACCCGGGCATGGCCCTGGGTCACCATGCCGGTAACGGGGGCCTGCCCCTGACCCTGCTGTTTGATGGCGACGGCCATGAACTGGCGCGCCATTTTGGCCCCCTGTCCCGAGCCAGTCTGCATCACTTCCTGACGACCCACCTGGATGACCCGGCCCCATGAAAATATTGCCCCTGCTGTTCACCCTTTTCCTGCCGCTGTCCGCCCTGGGCGAAGCTGCCGACATGGACAGTCTGCTGAAGCGACTGGAAAGCAGCACCTGGGTGGCGGAGGGCGCCGACTCCCCCCAACGGGTGGCCTATGTATTCACCGATATGGCCTGCCCGTACTGCGCCGAGTTGTGGGAAAACATGCAGCCCCTGGTCCAGGACCCGGCCAACACCTTGCAGGTTCGCCACATCATTGTCGGCCTGATCCACCCCAAACGCAGTTTCACCCAGGGCGGTGCCATCCTCGCCGCCCCGGACCCGGCCGCCGCCCTCGCCGAACATGAAGGCCATTTCGACCAGGGTGGCATCCGCCCCCTGGAGCCCGTACCGGACGCCATCCGCAGCCGCATTCATGGCAACACCGCGCTGATGATCGGCCTGGGCCTGCAGGGGACACCGGCACTGATCTTCGAAGATACCCAGGGACGCTGGCGGGTGGCACCCGGCGTGGTGGGGGAGGAGGCGTTGCGGGCGGAGGTGTTTCAGATCAATGAATAACGCGCGGGTAGATGTTGGTGTTTCCCAAACAAAAGAGGCCGCGTCCAAAATATGGGCGCGGCCTCTTGCGTATGGAGACAAATAACGCGACATCGCGTCGCTATTAATGATTCAGTATTAACTATTCATTGCTTTAGTCCGTCAGCCAACTCACCTTTCCCTGACACACTGTCAACGTCACGCTGCCCTTGAGGACCGCACGGCGCCAGGGGGAGTTGTTGCCCGCGGACAACCAGTGCTCGCCGTAGTCTTTCTCGGCACTGGCATCCACGACACAGAGGCTGGCCGGGCGGCCGGTCTCCAGTTGGCCGGCCTGAATGCCCAGGCAGCGGGCCGGCGCAGCGGTGATCGCATCCAGTGCCCGCGGCAGGGTCAGCTTGCCATCTTCCACCAGCGTCAGCACCAGCCCCAGCAGGGTATCCAGTCCGGCCATGCCGGGCCGGGTTGCCGGGAAGGGGGCCGCCTTGCTGGAAGAACCGATGGGCGTGTGCTGGGAGCAGATGGCATCAATGGTGCCATCCGCCACCGCTTCCAGCAGGGCCTCGCGGTCGGCCGCGCTGCGCAGGGGGGGGATGACGTGACAGTGACTGTTGAAGCCTTCCAGGGCCGATTCATCCAGTAGCAGGTGCTGAATGCTCACATCCGCCGTGACCGGCAACCCCCGGCGCTTGGCCGCGCGCAGCAAACGCAGGGACTGCGCACTGGAAATCTGCTGAAAGTGTGCCCGCACCCCGGTGGCTTCCACCAGCAGCAGGTCCCGGGACAGATCCACGCTTTCCGCCACCGCAGGGATACCGGGCAGGCCCAGGCGCGTGGCCACCGGACCTTCGTGGGCACAGCCCCCAGCGCTGAGGGCTGCATCCTGGGGCCGGAACATCACCGGCAAGTCGAAGGTGGCGGCATATTCCAGGCAGCGCTTCAGTACCAGGGCGCTGGCCACCTTGCGGCCCGCGTTGCCCACCGCGATACAACCGGCCCGGGCCAGGGTGGACATTTCCGCCAACTGCTCGCCGGCCAATCCCTGGGTCATGGCAGCAATGGGCATGATGCGGGCAAAGCCGGCCTGGCCAGCCTGCTCACGAATCAGCCGTACCACCGCGGTGGAATCCACCGGGCCACAGTCCGGCTGCGCCGCCAGGTGGGTGATGCCCCCGGCCGCGGCGGCCCGGGTCTCGCTGGCGATATCACCACTGCGACCGCTGCCGGGCAGGGAGAGATGCACACAGGCATCCACCAGGCCGGGCAATACCCAGCGGCCGTCGGCGTCCACGATGTCCGCACCGGGGGCGTCAAGGCTGGCCCCGATACGCACCAGGCGACCATTTTCAATGAGCAGATCGGCCACATCGTCACGGCCACTGGCCGGATCGATCACACGGCCCTTGCGAATCAGGATGTTGGCTTTCTTACTGGCCACGGTTATCTCCTGCCCGGTGTTGCGCACTGCTGTCCTGGCCACTGATCGCCATGGACATGACGGCCATGCGCACCGCGATACCGAAGGTGACCTGGTTGAGAATCACCGACCGGGGCCCATCCGCCACTTCTGAGGCAATTTCCACGCCCCGGTTAATGGGGCCGGGATGCATCACGATGGCATCCGGTTTGGCAAACTGCAGCTTGTCGTTGTTGAGACCATAGAGGCGGAAGAATTCGCTTTCGCTGGGCAGCAGGGCGGAATCCATCCGTTCCTTCTGCAGGCGCAGCATGATCACCACATCCACGTCTTTGAGGCCCTGGGCCATATCCGTAAAGACGCTGGCCCCCAACGCTTCGGCGTCCACCGGCAACAGGGTTTTCGGGCCGATCAGGCGCACCTCGTCGGCACCGAGGATATTCAGGGCGTGCACCTGGGAGCGCGCCACCCGCGAGTGCAGGATGTCACCGACAATCGCCACCTTGAGCCCGGCAAAACCGCCCTTGTAGTGACGGATGGTGTACATGTCGAGCATGGCCTGGGTGGGGTGGGCATGACGGCCGTCGCCGGCATTGATCACCGCCACATCCGGGGTCACCTCATTGGCGATGAAGAAGGGGGCACCGGAATCCTGATGACGTACCACAAACATGTCGGCCGCCATGGCTTCCAGATTGCGCAGGGTATCAAGCAGGGTCTCGCCCTTGCTGGTGGCGGACTTGGCGATATCCAGATTGAGCACGTCGGCGCTGAGGCGCTGGGCCGCCAGCTCGAAGGTGCTGCGGGTACGGGTACTGGATTCGAAGAACAGGTTGACCACCGTCTTGCCGCGCAGCAAGGGCACCTTCTTGATGGACCGTCCGCCCACATCCACAAAACTGGCGGCGGTATCGAGAATATCTTCCAGCAGGGAACGGGGCAGGTGCTCGGTGGTGAGAAAATGACGGAGCTTACCGTCGTCGGTCAATTGTACGCGGGAGGATGGCGCAAGCGTCATTCTTGGGACCTTGTCTGTGTTTCATCCCCACTCGGCAGATCGCGGATTTCCGCAATCAGGGGTGAGGGTCCGCGTAATTCTACCCGTTGATGGGGGGGCAATGCCAAAGTTTCCCCGCAAATGTCGGCGCGAATGGGCAATTCCCGGTGGCCGATATCGAACAGCACCGCCAGCGAGATGGACGCCGGGCGGCCAAAATCGAACAGTTCGTTCATGGCGGCACGGATGGTTCGCCCGGTCATCAGCACATCATCCACCAACAGGATATGCTGACCTTCCACCTCGAACGGCAGTTTCGAGGGCGTGACCGTTCGCTTGAGCCCGCGGGTATCGAAATCATCCCGGTAAAAAGCCGGATTCAGGGTGCCCAGCGGCAGCGGCTTAGGCAGTTTGTCATTCAGGGCCTGGGCCACCCAGGCACCACCGGATTCAATCCCCACCAGCAGCGGCCCGCGACCCTCATATTGCTCGGTGATCGCACTGGCCATGGTGGTCAGGTGTCTCTCTAGTTGTTGTGCGTCCCAGCTCAAGGGGTTCTCCAGATTCAGGTTGCAGCAGTAACGGCGTAGAGAGGAGCAAGTTTCAAGTTGCAAGTTTCAACGCGAGATGGGCGTTTCGCTCTTGAGTTGCCGTGCCCGCGCTGGCAGGACAGGCGCGGGCACAACCTCGCAAACCCGGGGGCTTTCCGCGTTGCAACTTGAAACTTGCCTCCTTTCCTTCCAAGCATGACCGCTCATACACAAACAATAAAGGCTACCGCTATGCTTATAACGAACCAGCCGATCAAACCGTTCAGTTTTTTGGGATGGCAGTAGCACCCCGGGCAGGCGAGGATGCCATACTGTCGGGCAGGGCGGTAAGTTTTGTAAAGACGGGAACCGCCATCCCCGGTAGCGACTCAAATCACCAGGAAGTTCGGGTAGGGGACAAGGATGCAACTGCGTAACGACTCGCAACGTTTCGGTCTCATCACCATTGCGCTGCACTGGCTGGTGGCCATCACCGTGGTCGGCCTGTTCGCCCTGGGCCTGTATATGGTCGACCTGACCTATTACCACGACTGGTATCGCAGCGCGCCGCATCTGCACCGTAGCGTGGGCATTCTCCTGTTTCTCGCCATGACGTTCCGGCTGATCTGGCGCGTCCTGTCTCCACCACCAGCGGCACTGCCCACCCATCAACCCTGGGAAAAACTGGCCGCTCACCTGACCCACTGGGTGCTCTATCTGCTGCTTTTCACCGCCATGGTCAGCGGCTACCTGATCACCAGTGCCGATGGCTCCGCCGTGGAGGTCTTCAACTGGTTTGTGGTTCCCTCGATCACCGGGGACCAGAAAGGGCTGGAAGATATTGCCGGCGACATTCATGAAATCGCCACCTGGGCCATCATCATTCTCGCGGGCATCCACGCCCTGGCCGCCATCAAACACCATCTTCTCGATCGGGACGACACCCTGCGACGCATGCTGGGCATGGCGCCCCGTCACCACCACAACAACACACCCTAACGGAGTCCAATGCTTATGTTGACGCTAGCGAAGAAACTCGCCTTCCCCCTTCTCGCCCTGCTACTGAGCAGCGCCGCCCTGGCCGACAAACCCGGTGGCACTTACCAGTTCGACAAGAAAGGCGCCCACCAGTTTGTCATGTTCAAGATTTCCCACCTGGGTTACAGCTGGCTGTACGGCCGCTTCAACGACTTCAATGGCACCTTCACTGTAGACGCCGATAACCCGGAAAACAGCAGTGTGGAAGCCACCATTCAGGTTGCCAGCCTGGACAGCAACCACGCCGAGCGTGACAAGCACCTGCGCGGTGACGACTTCCTGGACGTGGACGAGTACCCCACCGCCACCTTCAAGAGCACCAGGATTGAAAAAACCGGCGAAAAAACCGCCAAGATCACCGGCGATTTCACCCTGCACGGCGTCACCAAGCCGGTAACCCTGGATGCCAAACTGCTGGGCTACGGCGATGATCCCTGGGGCGGCTACCGCATGGGCCTGGAAGCATCCACCACCCTGAAACTGGCGGACTTCGGCATCACCTACGATCTGGGTCCGGCATCAGAAACCGTGGACATCATTATCTCGGTAGAAGGGATCAGACAGTAATACCGTCAAAACGAAAAACGCCAGCGTCGCGCTGGCGTTTTTTTATTGCAGCGCTTGGCCGCCCGCACGCCAAAACCCGTCGGCCATAAAAACTGCCGCCCAGGAAACCACACCGCGATCCGCTTTTCTGATGCCGGTAC
>JAZAJX010000218.1:0-7155 GCA_036230225.1 Pseudomonadota bacterium
CGGCAACCTGATCGTCGCCGATGGCTACAAGGGCCTTCTTAGCATCAGTGCTTCTGGTGCCATCACCGCCCTCTCCCAGCGTGCCAACGGAGTGGATTTCAAGTTCACCGATGATGTGGATGCCGACAGCAATGGCGTAATCTACTTCACGGATGCCTCCAGCAAATTCGGGCCAGCCCTGCATGCCCGTGACGACATCTTGGAGCATGGCGGTCACGGTCGCCTGCTACGTTACGATCCGGCCACCGATCAGACCGATGTGCTGCTCGATGGCCTGCAGTTCGCCAACGGGGTGGCACTGTCACAGAACGAAGACTTTGTGCTGGTAGCCGAAACCGGCAGCTACCGCCTGCTTCGTTATTGGCTGAAAGGTGAGAAGACCGGCAGCCACGATGTTTTCTTCGATAATCTGCCCGGCATTCCGGATGGCGTGTCTGCCAACGGTAATGGCACTTTCTGGGTGGCCCTTTTCAGCCCCCGCAATGCCATGCTGGACGCCATGTCCGACAAGCCCCTGTTGCGTAAAGTCGCCTTCCGCTTACCGGATTTTCTGCAGCCGCAACCCGCCCATCATGGCTTTGTACTGGGCCTGAACGAACAGGGACAGGTCACGCATAACCTGCAGGATACCGGTGCCGATGCCTTTGCCCCGATTACCAGCGTGGAACAACACGGCAGCACCCTCTATCTGGGCAGCCTCACCGCCCCGCGTTTTGCCGCCTACCCCCTGGCAGACAACGCCCCCGCTGCCACTTCGACGGAATTGAGGGACCAGAACGATGCCAACGATTAACGCCGCGTTTATCGGACTCGGCACCATGGGCTACCCCATGGCAGGCCATCTTGCCGAAGCCGGCCTGGCCATGACGGTCTATAACCGAACCCGCAGCCGGGCAGATCAGTGGACAGGTGATTACAACGGGCGCATCGCGTCGACCCCAGCGGAAGCCGCAGACGGTGCCGCCATGGTATTTGTCTGTGTCGGTAACGACGACGACCTGCGCCAGGTCACACTGGGCCCGGATGGAGTCCTCGCCAGCCTTGGCGAACGCACACTGCTCATCGATCACACCACCGCCAGTGCCGCCGTGGCGCGCGAACTGGACACGGCTTGTCGAGACCGCCAGGCGGATTTTATCGATGCGCCCGTATCCGGCGGCCAACAAGGCGCCGAAAACGGCCAACTCTCGATCATGTGCGGTGGCGATGAAGCCGCTTATCAGCGGGCTCTTCCCGTGCTCAACCACTACGCCAAAGCCGTTAGTCTGATGGGGCCCGCCGGCAGTGGCCAGCTCACCAAGATGGTCAATCAGATTTGCGTGGCCGGTCTGGTGGAAGCCCTCGCAGAAGGGGTGGCCTTTGCCCGTAATGCGGGTCTGGATGCCGCCAGGGTCTTCGATACTATCCAGCATGGGGCTGCCGGCTCCTGGCAGATGACCCACCGTCACCAGAGCATGTTGGACGACCACTTTGACCATGGCTTTGCCGTGGACTGGATGCGCAAGGATCTGGATATTTGCCTGGAGGAAGCCCAACGCAACGGCTCCCGATTGCCGGTCACCGCCCAGGTCAATGATTTCTACCGCGACATTCAGAGCATGGGGGGCGGTCGTTGGGACACCTCATCCCTGCTACGCCGCCTGCTCAAACCCGAATAGCGTCTCTCCCTCGCTGGAGCCGTGATAACGCGCCTCCCAGGGGCACCGCTAATGCTCCTGTGGTTGCGCACCGTTATCGGGCAACAGGGCGGCTGCATTACCGCTCGCCAGCTGCCGCGCCACGTTTTGGGGCAAGGCATCCAGCAGCGGCTGGTAACTGCCCATCAACCGTTTCAGGCTGTCAAAATGGCCGACCAGATCCGAGCCCAGCGTAAAACGGTCCGGATAATCCTCGATCAGCTTCACCCAGACCTCAGCGGGCTTGCCCTCCGGCAGCAGATAGTGGTCTTTCACGCTCCAGGACAGATCCACGTAAAAATGTGGGTAGCGCTCCAGCAACACACGCAGAATCGGCACCAGGGTTCCCAGCGGCGCCTGACGCTCCTCTACCCCACCACTGGTACCGGCATGGGCCAGCACAAAACGGGTCTGCGGGTTCGCTGCCAGAGCAGCCTCCAGCTCTTCCAGGTATATTGGTGTTTCCTCGCGCAGAGAGGTCAGATTACTGTGTAGCAGTACCGGCAAGTCGTAGCGGGCCGCCAAGGCGTAGACGCGCATTAATGCCGGATGATTGGCTCGGGGGGTCTCGCCTTCAGTGAGGGCCGTCAGCTGATCATGGCGGGTGAGAATCTCGCCAATCCCGTACCAGAGGCCGGGATAACGCTGAATCAGCCCTTCAATCTGATCCGCCGCATTCATATCTGTCGGGTTGAAACCGCTGATAAACGGCTTGAGCCGTTGCTGATCCTGATCCGGCAAGGCGCTGACAGCCTGTGCCACGATGTCATCGGTGGCGCTGTAGTAATACAACGGCGCCTCGTCACCAAGATAGTAGCGCGGCTTTCTGGGCGCCTCGGCTTGCCATTTCTTCATCACCGGCAAGCCGAACAGCCAGGCGCTGTCCACCCCGGCCTCATCCATCGCCTCAATCAGGGCCCGCGCGCCCTCGCTCTCCTGCATGAAATCCACGTAGTGAAGATGCGCATCCGTTATCGCACGCGACGGCACAGACACGACCCATAGCATCAACACTGCCCAACCCAGGGCCAGACACTTTGCCATTTGCACTCCCTGTCAATGGTGTTGACTCCACAGACAGGCGAGCGCTCCCTGCGTTCTGCGTCATTGCATGAAATGCGACCCGTGTCTCCCTCGCTAATCCACAAATGGACAATTAATAAAAAATAGACCATTATTGGACAATAAGTCAGGAGGTCCCATGGAAGCAGCCAGACAACCGACACCACAACCCCTGGATGATGGCGCCCGTCACGCCGCATTGCGTGCGGTGCTGAAACTCCTGGAGCACTGGCAGTGCAGTGAGAAGGAGAAAATGGCCCTGCTCGGGGTAGGACGGTCTACGCTACACAAATACCAAAGCCAACCGGATAGCGCCCGAGTTGGCCATGACTTGCTTGAGCGACTCAGCTACCTGCTGAACATCCACCAGGCGTTGCGCACCCTGTTCGGGAATCGGGAGAATGTGTACGGCTTTATCCGCATGCCCAACCACAACCCCTTCTTCAATGGGGCCACCCCGATGGACATTATGAGCAATGGTCGTGTCGCCAGCCTCTACGAAGTACACCGCCAGCTGGACAGCCTGCGGGGCGGGCAATGGGGATAAGCAAGACGGGCAACAGCCAAATCACCGAGCGTTTTTTTGCCAATCAGACCGCCTACCGGTTGGTGAACGGCAAATATCCTCCCATTGCGATCTTTGATGATGTGGCCGACCAGGACGATTTTGACGCCCTGTTCGCGGTGCAGGCACTAACCAATCCGCGTCTGCAGAATGACGTTGGCGACCTGAACCGGGTCCCGCCGGAAGAAAGGCCCTGGGGCATCCCCGGCTGCAACTATGCGCTGGGCCCTTTCGTCCACGTCAACCCCGCGGGTTCGCGTTTTTCCTCCGGCGATTTTGGCGTTTTCTACTGCGCAGATCGCATGGCCACCGCCCTGGCTGAGACACGCTACCACCAGGAACGCTATTTCCAGCGCGTGGAAGGACTGAAATATGACCGAATTGTCATGCGTGGCCTCAAGGTGCAATTCAGCGCTACCCTCTGCGACATCACCCCTGCCTCCCGCCACCCCGTTTGGCATGCCCCCAATGATTACCGGGCCTCACAGCAACTGGGGCAACAACTGCGCGAGCAGGGAAAACCCGGTCTCCACTACGAATCCGTGCGCGCCGCCGATAGTTACTGCTACGCCCTGCTCAGCCCCCTTCCCATCGAGGCCATTACGCCCAGCGCTCACTACGAATACATCTGGGATGGAGAGCGTATCGCCCATACCCTCACGATTCGCCGCTTGAGCCCGTGACGCTGGCCGGCCTATGCTTGTCAGAGGCTCTTACGGAGATATCCCATGCCCCTGCATGCCATTTGTCTGGATCTGGCCGGGGTGCTGTATCAAGGCCCGCATCTGATCCCGGGGGCCCAGGATGCCCTGAAAATCCTCCGCAGCACCGGGCTTCCCCTGCGTTTTGTCACCAATACTTCCCAGCGTAACCGCCGCCAGATCCTCAGTGATCTGAGCAGCCTCGACCTGGCGATCCCGGAAACCGAGTTATTCACTGCCCCACAGGCCGCCCGTGATTACCTGCGCCACCATGATCTGCGCCCATACTGTCTGATCCATCCGAATCTGAAAGAGGAATTTTCCGATCTGGAAAGCCGCACGCCCAATGCCGTCCTGCTAGGCGATGCCGGAAAAAAATTCAGCTACGAGCATCTGGACGCGGCCTTTCGGCTGCTGCATGACGGTGCTCCCCTGGTGGCCATCGGCGAAAACCGCTACTACCAGCTGGACGATGGCTTACACCTCGATGCCGGCCCGTTTGTCCGGGCGCTGGAATATGCCGCCGACTGCCAGGCCATCATCACCGGCAAACCTGCCACAGCCTTTTTCCAGCAGGTACTGGCCGATCTGGGTTCCCGCCCGGAAGATACCCTGATGGTTGGCGACGATATCCACGGGGATGTGGCCGGCGCCCTGAATAGCGGCATGCAGGCATGCCTGGTCCGGACCGGCAAATATCGCCCCGGGGATGAAAACGCCATCGACGGGGCCTTCCAGACCGCCTCGGATCTCCATTACCTCGCCCGGTCTATCGCCCGGCAGGCCTCCTGAACCAGAGGGCTTGCATCCCCGACAGCAGGCACTGACACTGGAAGACGCCACAAGCAACAAAGGGCTGGCAATCATGGGAACCTTTCCCCTGCAGGCCGGCGATGCTGTGCTGGCCGTGGATATTCAGAACGACTTCTGCCCCGACGGCGCCCTGCCCGTCCCCGACGGCGACAAGGTGGTGCCGATCATGAATCAGTGGCTGCGAGCGGCCGCCGATGCCAACCTGCCGGTCATCGCCTCGCGCGACTGGCATACCGTGGATCACTGCTCGTTTCAGGCTCAAGGGGGCCCTTGGCCGCCTCATTGTATTCAGGACACAGCAGGTGCTGCCTTCCATTGCGACCTTGTGCTGCCCCCGAAGACCGTCATCGTCAGCAAGGGAACCGCCTTCGATCAGGATGCCTACTCCGCTCTCGATGACACCGGCCTGGCGGGCTGGCTGCGCCGAAAGGCAGTGCGACGCCTCTGGATTGGCGGCCTCGCTGAAGATGTGTGCGTCCTGCACACCGTAAAAGACGCCTGTGCCGCCGGTTTTGAGGTGCATCTGCTATGCCGCGCCACCCGCCCGGTGTTCCCGGACAGGGAGCCGGAAACGCTGGCAGCCTTGCGCGAAGCTGGCGCCCATCTGGAAGGCAGCCGCTGAGGTGGCCATGCATTGCGACAATGAATCCCTCGGCCTGCTCACCGATCTGTATGAGCTGACCATGCTGCAGGCGTACTGGCGGGAATCGATGAATGACACCGCCACATTCAGCCTGTTCTTTCGGGAAATGCCGCCACAGCGCAATATCATCCTGGCTTGCGGGCAGGAATACGCGGCCGCACTGATCCGGCAGCTGCGCTTCCCCGCCCGACAGATCGACTGCCTACGCTCCCTGGAGCTGTTCCAGGAAGACTTCCTGCAGTGGCTGCAGGCCTTTCGCTTTCGCGGTGATGTTCACTGTCTGGCAGAGGGCTCTCTCGTGTTCCCCCATGAGCCCATCCTCGAAATCACCGCCCCATTGATGGAGGCCCAGCTGCTGGAGAGTCTGGTGATGAACAGAATCCATCTCGAAACCGTGCTGGCATCCAAGGCGGTACGCATGGTCATCGCCGCCAGGGGTCGCCCAGTGGTGGATTTCGGCATGCGCCGCATGCATGGCAGCGATGCCGCCCTGCGTGGCGTGCGCGCCTATCAGGCCGCCGGGATCGCCGGCACCAGCAATGTGCTGGGTGGCCTGCGGTATGGGCTACCGCTGCGTGGCACCATGGCCCACTCCTATATCCAGGCTCACAATGATGAAGAGGAGGCCTTCCGGGCGTATGCACGCCTGTACCCCGGCACCACGCTGCTGGTCGATACCTATGACAGTCGTGAGGGCCTGAAAAAGGTCATCCGGCTGGTATTGGAGGAAGGGTTGGAGGTGGGCGCCATCCGCCTGGATTCCGGTGATCTGGCCCGACAAGCCATGGAGGCCCGCCAACAACTGGATCAGGCCGGGCTGGCGCATATCCGTATCCTGGTGAGCGGCGGCCTGGACGAATACCAGATCCATCGCCTGCTGGCCGCCGGGGCTCCGATTGACGGCGTTGGCGTTGGTACCAGCATGGGGGCCGCCAGCGACGCCCCGACACTGGATCTGGCTTACAAGCTGGTTGAGTATGCCGGACGCCCCCGTCTGAAGAACTCACCAGGGAAACAGCTATACCCGGGTCGCAAACAGGTATGGCGAGACGTGGACCGACAGGGGCACTATCAGCAGGACAGCATCACCGGGCGGGATGAGCAGGCAACCGGGGAGCCCTTGCTGAAAACCGTAATCGAGGCAGGCGCCCCCTGTGGCAATGCGCCTGATGGCAACAACGTCCGTGAACACGTCGCCCGACAGCTCGACAGGCTACCACCGGCACTGCGGAGTCTTGAGACCGCGCATGATGCCTACCCGGTCTGCGTCAGTGACACGCTCAAACATCTGCGCCAAGCGGTGTTACAAACCATGCCTTAGATACCCTGGCTCCCGGCGCGCGCACCGGATGGAGCGGCGGTCCCTTCTGAGATGAAACGCCATACAAAAAAGGCCCCACTCTTTGGAGTGCCTTGAAACCGGCGGACGAACTCCGTCGAGAAGCAACGACAAGTATCCGGGGGCAGCCCGCCCGAAAATCACAGATTTCCGGCGCTCGCCGGCGGGAAGCTGCGCTTCCCGAAACCCCGGCTCGCCCCCTAGGGGAGTGGCGTCTCCCCCAGAGGTGAAACGCCATATAAAAAAGGCCCCACTCTGTCGAGTGGAGCCTTTTTTATATGGCGTCCCCTAGGGGAGTCGAACCCCTGTTACCGCCGTGAAAGGGCGGTGTCCTGGGCCACTAGACGAAGGGGACC
>JAZAJX010000219.1:0-5054 GCA_036230225.1 Pseudomonadota bacterium
CAAGCCGGCCAGCAAATTCGTGAGCGGGGAGAGCAGATCCAGCAGCGGATCCAGCGGGCTGAGCAAACGCGCATCCAGCTGCTCGGTCACTTCACGGACCACCGTCAACAGGGTCGATGAGAGCGCATCGCCGGGCAAGGTAGCGTAATCCTCCGCCCCCGGAATCTGATTGAGCCAGAGCACATCGTTGACCAGGTTTTCCAGAACCTGCTGCACGGTACCGACCAGTTGCTCGCCAGTGGCACTGGTATCCAGGAGCACCAGTTGCTCCAGGGTATTGGCCAGTCCCAGCGACACGGTGGACAGCACCGATGTCAGGCCGGCGAACACCGGCACATCGCCGGGAACCTGCTCCTCCAGTCCATCGAGGATGTTATTCAGGTTGCGCGACAATTCCACCAGCGGGCCGGCGATAAAGGCGATGTCATCCACGGTACTGCCTTCCCCCGCATCACTACCGCCATTCCCGAAGCCGTCAGCCAACGCCTCAAAGGCTCCGCCGAGCTGGTCGAACGGCGCGGGCAAACCACTGGTATCAATCGCCTGCAACTGCTCCGCCGCTGCCAGTACAGCCTGCACCGACTGGTTCATACCGCTGCTGTCGCCTTGCAGAATCGCCGCGGTCGCCGCATCCAGTGCGTTGAAGAGGATATCGGTACCGGCAATCATCTGGTCGAATACCTGACGCTGATCCTCGGGCAGATCCGCACCCACCTGGGTGAAGCCGGCAACCAGCGTTTCACGCAGTTCCTTCAGTGGCCCCAGGAAATCGGCATCGAAACCATCTGGCAGCGGTAATGGCAACGCATTGCCATCCAGTGGATCACCGGAAAAATCATTGCTTGGCACCAGGCCGGCCATGGCCTGCTTGTCAAAGCAGTGGGTGTAGGCCGGCGTCAGTTCGCCGTTGCTGATGACGCCCAAACCATCGGCTTTCGGGTCTACCACGTAGGCATCCAGACACAGGGTGGCCGGGGCCAGGGTTTCCGGATCCGCTTCCGTAGCCTTCATCCAGAAGAAGCCATAGGCATCCCCCTGCTGGAAACGGGCGCTATTGCGCGCCGGATCATCAATGGAGCGGGTCTTGCCCGCAGCGCCACTCACCACGAATTCGGTACGCCCACAGTCAGGCACCGCTTCCAGCACCTGCAGATCATGGTCATGGCCGGCAAAGAAGAAGTCCGCCTGATCACAGACCGCTTCTTCCATGAATGCCTTCCAGCGCTCCCCTGCCAGCACCGGCAGGATTTCACTGGGTACGCCGTCATAATTGCCGGCATTGCCGTGGGTGCCATTGGACAGGTAAGGGTGATGGGCCATGGCAATCTTGAACACCGCATTGGAACTGGCCAGGGTATTCACCACCCAGTTGCGCTGATCAATCCCGTAGGTGTGGTAGGCGTAGGCAATGTCCGGATCGGCAAAGCCGCCGGCAATCGGGTTGGAATCCAGCGCCACAAAATCCACCAGCGGACGCGGGTTAGTGTGAGTGGTACCGGCACTGTGCAGGAAGTAACGGTCAGGCATGTTCCAGCGGTTGGACAACTTGCCATCGAAGTAGGTGTAGTCCACCTGGAATTCACCGCGGGCATTACCGGCCCCGTCACCGCCCACATAGGCGGTGTTGTCATGGTTACCCAGCACCATATAGAAAGGCAGCTGTACCGGTTCGAAGGGTTTTTCGAATTTTTCCGCAAATTGCGGATCGTCCACGCTGGTGACACCGGATTCATAGATGTTATCGCCGAGGCCAACCACCAGATCGCAACCGGGGAAGGCCAGGTCCCCGACAAATTCGTCTTTTTCATCACAGACTTTGGCGATGGCTTCCCCCACTGCGTACTGGCCGGCAGACCCACTACCGGAGTCCCCGATGACGATAAATCGCAAGGCGGACGGCGGGTTGCTGGCCACAGGCCCCTCATCGCCACTTTCTCCTTCATCACCACCGTCCGGCTCGGAGGGAGAATTGGGCGTGGCATTGTTGTTGACGTCATTGTTGCCAGCACTGGAGGAACCCCCACCGCCACAGGCTGTGAGCGTCAACGCAGCCACCAGCGGCAGCAATTTCCAGGGAAAAGTCATGACATCACCTCATCGGAATTTGGTACAGGAGGGTGGGAGAAGGCGGTACGCAAGGTACGCGGACGCGAGACGGGCTGATCCTCAATAATTCGGCTATCGCCGCTCTTCACCGTCACCACCTTGGTCTTGCTGGTATCGATCTGACCACGCAGATCGAAAGATTCGATGCTCTGAGCGTAATAGAACTCGCCCTGGGCACGTTGACGGTCCACGTCCACCAGGATGAACCCCCGGGATTTGGCTTCCACATAACGGATATGTGGATTGACGACGGGTATCAGGACACCAGCCAGCTCGGCGGCGCCGTCCGGGAACCCGGGGCTGGTGACTGCCGGCGTCACGAATTCGGCAGCCAGGGGTTTATCGAACAGGTCACCGAGCAGACTGGCAGGATTACGATAAATTTCGTTGGCCCAGGAGGTATGAATATCCCCGGTGAGAATCATCACATTATCGATGTTGTTGTCATCAATGTGATTGAGGATAGTCAGACGATCCGCTGCATAACCGTCCCACTGATCCATGTTGATGGCAGAGAGGTTGCCGCGCAGCTGGGCCTGATCTTCACTGAGGCTCGGCAGCTCGGCGATATTGAGTTGGGCAAACATGACCTGTTGGCCGATGAAGCGCCATTGGCTGGTGGACTGGCTCAGGCTGTCGAGCAGGAAATCCATCTGCTCGGCGCTGATCAGGTGCCGGTCTTCACTGTTTCGCTGCGGATCCAGAGGAACGGCAAGCTGTTCATCACGCCCCTCCAGACGGGTATCCAGCATGGTCAGATCCAGCAGATCGCCAAACTGGAAACGTCGATAGATGACGCTGACATTCCCCGGCTCGCGAGGCCGAATAGGCAGCCACTCGAAGTATGCCTGCTGCGCAATGGCCTTGCGTTCCTGCCAGTCCCCCTCGGTCAGCGGCTGATGGTTTTCCGCACCGTCCCGGTAGCTGTCATTGGTGGACTCATGGTCATCCCAGACCGCGATCATCGGGAACTGCTGGTGCACGGCCTGCAAGTCCTGATCCGTTTTGTACTGGGCATGGCGTTGGCGGTAGTCCGACAGGGTCACCATTTCATGGGGCGGTTGCGGGTCCCGTTCCGGGAAATCCCCGTATTCACCGGCCCCATATTCATAAATGTAATCACCGAGATGCAGTACGAAATCCAGATCGGCATGGTTGGCCACTGCCCGGTAGACGGAGAAAAAACCGTAGGGATAGTTGGAACAGGAGACCACCGCAAAACGGGCCCGGTCGATAAAATGGTCTGAGGCCGGGAAGGTGCGGGTACGCCCCACAGGAGAGACCTGATCCCCGACTGAAAACTGGTAGTAGTACCAGCGATCGGCCTGAAGGCCATCCGCGTCCACCTTGACGCAGTAATCCGCCACCGCGGAAGCCGTCGCGGTGTAAGTGGCAACAATCAACTGCATGGCCGGATCAGAGGCCACAGTGACCGTCACCGGCACATCACCACCATCCGCCAGGTCCGGTGTCACCCGGGTCCATAGAATGACTCGGTCGGAAAGCGGATCACCGGATGCCACCCCATGCAGGAAGGCCACACCGGGCAGCGCATCGGGCTGGTCCGGCACGTCCGGCTGATTGGGTGTCGGTGTCGGGCGAGTCGAACTGGGTGACGAGCTGCTGCCACCACCACAGCCAGCCAGTGCCAGCGTACTGCCTGCGCCCAGCGCCTGGACCAGACGGCGTCGTTTGCGATCCATGAAACTTCCCCCTGATTGAACGTCGTCGCAATGTGCGTTGACCGCTCAAGATTAGGCAGGAAATTGCATCGTCACAGTGAGCCTTGAGTAGTTGCACTGTAGTACTATGTAGCCGCCTGTAACCGCCCAGTTAAAGGTGACATTGGCATGAAAAAACGCTGAATATTCAATGAGAAGGGCGTTTCAGCCGGATGTCATACCACGGCGAAGGCACCGGGCAAATGCTGGCGCAGGGTGAGCAGATTCTCGTCCTGCACCGCCATCTCGCCAAAGCAATTGGCCATGGTGCCAGCATAACGCAAGCCATCC
Organism: Pseudomonadota bacterium; assembly: GCA_036230225.1. Lineage (GTDB taxonomy): Bacteria > Pseudomonadota > Gammaproteobacteria > Pseudomonadales > Alcanivoracaceae > Alcanivorax. The sequence continues at coordinate 4,119 of JAZAJX010000219.1, forward strand.
TTTTCAATGGCTTCAGCCGTCAGCAGGGCATGATTGATGCAGCCGAGTTTCATGCCTACCACCTGAATCACCGGCAGTGCCAGCTCCTTGGCCAGCCCCGCCAGCATCTCCCGGTCGTTGAGTGGTACACGCCATCCGCCGGCACCTTCAATCAGAATCAGGTCTGCCTTGTAAGCATTGAGCGCACCACGAACGTAACCTGCCAGGCGTGCCAACGTGATCGTCTTGCCTTCCTGTTGTGCCGCGATATGGGGAGCGATGGGCGTTTTCAACGCCACCGGGTTGACCATGTCATAGGGAAGCGTCACCGAGCTGGCGGCCATCAGCTGCAGGGCATCATCGTTACGCCAACCGTCCGCCGTTTCTTCACAACCCGCCGCCACCGGCTTGAGCCCATAACAGCTCAAGCCTGCGTCTCGAGCTCGCTCCAGCAGACGACAGCTAACCCAGGTCTTGCCGACTTCGGTGTCCGTGCCAGTGACAAAGAAAATGCCCTTGAGGGCGGGAAGGGGTGGTTTCTGGTTTTCCATGATTGACTCGGGTGAACTTGTCGTTAAATTGCCGGGATGCAAGTTTCAAGTTACAACGCGCAGTGATGATCTTGCCTACGGACAACGACGTCATCCCGCGAGCAACCTGTGCAGGTGAATCGCGCGTATGGCATGCCAATATCGCACGGCCTGTTCCGCGCCTTGCAACTTGAAACTTGCTACTCCGTCTTTTCCGCTTCCAGAAACATCACATTCCACGTCAGCGGCACGCCCTGTTCTGTTCGTCGGGTTTCGTATTCTTTCACCATGGCCTGCCAGGCGTTCTTGCCGGTGAGGCCGGAGGCACCGCTGACATGGTCGGCGCCGGTGGCCTTGAGACGGCGGGCAATAGCGTTGACGGAATCGTAGTATTCCACCATCACCTGTTGCTGCAACCGGGCATCAG
>JAZAJX010000220.1:0-12823 GCA_036230225.1 Pseudomonadota bacterium
GACGGGTGATGGACGGGGAGCCGATGCGCAGGCCGGAGGTAACGAACGGGGAACGCGGGTCATTGGGCACGGCGTTCTTGTTCACGGTGATGTTGGCACGGCCCAAGGCGGCGTCGGCATCTTTACCGGTGATGTCCTGCTTGATCAGGCTGAGCAGGAACAGGTGGTTTTCGGTGCCGTTGGAGACCACGTCGAAACCGCGCTCGATGAACACGCCGGCCATGGCCTGAGCGTTCTTCACCACCTGCTGCTGGTAGCCCTTGAAGTCGGACTGCATGGCTTCCTTGAAGCAGATCGCCTTGGCGGCAATCACGTGCTCCAGCGGGCCACCCTGGCCACCGGGGAACACCGCAGAGTTGATCTTCTTTTGAATCTCTTCGTTGGCCTTGCCCATGATCAGGCCGCCACGGGGACCGCCCAGGGTCTTGTGGGTGGTGGTGGTGGTGATGTCGGCGATACCCACCGGGCTCGGATACACACCCGCAGCAACCAGACCGGCCACGTGGGCCATGTCCACCAGCAGGATGGCGCCCACTTCGTCGGCGATATCACGGAAACGCTGCCAGTCCACCACCTGGGAGTAGGCGGAGAAACCGGCCACGATCATTTTCGGCTTGTGCTCACGAGCCAGGGCTTCTACCTGCTCGTAGTCGATCAGGCCGGTCTCGTTGTTCAGACCGTACTGCACCGCGTTGTAGGTCTTGCCGGAAAAGTTCGGTTTGGCACCGTGGGTCAGGTGACCACCAGCGTCCAGGCTCATGCCCAGCACAGTGTCGCCCGGCTGCAGTACCGCCATGTACACGGCAGCGTTGGCCTGGGAACCGGAGTGCGGCTGCACGTTGGCCCAATCGGCGCCAAACAGCTGGCAGGCACGGTCGATGGCCAGTTGCTCGACCACGTCCACGTTCTCACAACCGCCATAGTAGCGCTTGCCCGGGTAACCTTCGGCGTACTTGTTGGTCAGTACGGAACCCTGGGCTTCCATGACCCGGGGAGAGGCATAGTTTTCGGAAGCAATCAGCTCGATATGCTCTTCCTGACGGACTTCCTCGGCCTCAATGGCTGCCTGGATTTCCGGGTCGAACTCGGCGATGGACATGGATTTCGGGAACATGGGCTACCTGTCAACGTGCAAAGAGGTGGATTGGGGCGCGTATTCTACCCAAAACCCGGCGGGTTGGCACATGAAGGCCTTTCATTTCTTCATGATGCCAGCTCAACATTACCGGGCAGCGATGAACCCCATTCACGCAAAATCATGAGAACTCCGTCACATTTATTGGCGGACTGGTCCTGCCATCTCTACACTAAGGGTATCGGGGAACGATCAATAATAATGTGAAGGGAAGGGTATCCGGGACTCAACCGGACACCAGCACGACTGTGGACAATATTCTTCAATTTGTCGGGGATATCTACGAGGCCTCCTATCACCCGGAGCACTGGGATGAGGTTATTGCCGAACTGTGCCGGCGCCTGAATGCCAAGTCCGGCGGCATCCATGTGGAGGACTATCACCAGAAGTCACGCTACATGATGGCCTGTTTCGGCCTGCCCAAGGTTTCCCAGCTCTCCTATCGACTGGGCATGGCCAAATACGACCCGGTCTATCAGATACAGAGCCAGCGCCCCATCGGTAAGGCAGCCTTGGTATCCCGCCACGATGAAGCCCGGTTGCTCCATCCGCTCTATTACCGCTTGATCGCCAAACCCAATGATCTCGGCTATATCGCCGCGATCAGTTTCTTCAACGACGATCACTGGCATGTCGGTATCGGCGTACATCGCAGCTTTGATGCCGAACCTTTCGGCGAACAGGAACTGCAGTTGCTGGATACCCTGGCGCCCCATTTTCAGCGCGCCCTGCTGATTCAACGGCAATTGCACCGGCAGGAAAGCCGGACCCAGACCCTGGAGTACGCGCTCTCCAAGGTCATGCTGGGCACCCTGATCCTGGACCCGGACAACCAGGTAATCTACAGCAACGATCTGGCCGAGCAGTTGCTGAAAACCCACCCGGCCCTGATTCAGGTCCAGCAGAGCTTCAAGGCCTATTATCCGGAAGACGACCAGCGCCTCAGAGAGATGCTGCTTCGTCTTCGCGAGCCCACCGGCCAGGGGGCCGATCCGCGGGATCTGGCCGTCGGCCTCTACCACCCTGAGCACCATCAACCCCTCACCGTCATCGGCGTGCCGTCACATGAGGCTCCCCCTTCCCGGTTCGGCCCCACGGAACCGGGACAAGTCGTGCTTTATCTGTCCGATCCCGGCGCCAGCTTCAATGCCTCGGAAGAGCAGCTGATGGAGACCTTTGGCCTGAGCCGCCGGGAAGCCGGCATCGCCATCGCCCTGACCAATGGACTGGATCTGAAGGAAATCAGCGCCCAGAAAGGTGTCAGCCTGGCCACGGTGAGAACCCAACTCAAGGGGGTGTTTCACAAACTGGGCGTCAACAAGCAGCAGGACATCATCCGAACCCTGATCGGCAGTGGCCTGGGAGGCCCGCCACCCTAACCCGCCAACCTTTCACTTGGCGCCGCTTTCCGTTAGCTTAGGCGCCAATTAGAGAACCCTCTGGCGGGACCCTTTGGTCCCGTACATCCAATCAGGACTGCGGTCGGAGTTTATGAGTCAGTACATCTTCACCATGGACAAGGTGGGCAAGGTCGTCCCACCGAAAAAACATATCCTCAAAGACATTTCCCTGTCGTTTTTCCCCGGCGCCAAGATCGGCGTCCTGGGCCTGAACGGCGCAGGTAAATCCACCCTGTTGCGCATCATGGCCGGGGTCGACAAGGATTATCTGGGTGAGGCCCGCCCGCAGCCGGGCACTAACATCGGCTACCTGCCCCAGGAGCCGGAGCTGGACCCGGAAAAGAATGTCCGCGAAATCGTGGAAGAAGCGCTTTCCGAGATTCTCAGTGCCCAGCAGCGCCTGGATGAGGTGTATGCCGCTTACGCCGAGGAAGACGCAGACTTCGACAAGCTGGCCGCCGAGCAGGCCAAGCTGGAAGCCATCATCGAAACCAGTGACGCCCACAATCTGGAGCGAAAACTGGAAATCGCCGCCGACGCCCTGCGTCTGCCGCCCTGGGATGCCAGTGTCAAGAATCTCTCCGGGGGTGAACGCCGCCGGGTCGCCCTGTGCCGCCTGATCATGAGCGCCCCGGACATGTTGCTGCTGGACGAGCCCACCAACCACCTGGATGCAGAATCCGTGGCCTGGCTGGAGCGTTTTCTGCACGAATTCCCCGGCACCGTGGTGGCGGTGACCCACGACCGTTACTTCCTGGACAATTCCTGCGAGTGGATTCTGGAGCTGGACCGCGGCGAAGGGATTCCCTGGAAAGGCAACTATTCTTCCTGGCTGGAACAGAAAGAAAAACGTCTGGAGCAGGAAGCCAAATCCGAGTCCGCCCACCGCAAGACCGTGGAGAAGGAACTGGAGTGGGTGCGTCAGAACCCGAAAGGCCGCCGCGCCAAGAACAAGGCCCGTGTTGCCGCGTTCGAGGAACTGGCCAGCCAGGAATTCCAGAAGCGCAACGAAACCCAGGAACTGTATATTCCGCCCGGCGAACGTCTCGGCGAACAGGTCTTCGAACTGCATAACGTGGCCAAGGAATTCGACCACAAGCTGCTTTATGAAGACCTCAGCTTCCAGATTCCCCGTGGCGCCATTGTCGGCATCATCGGCCCCAACGGCGCCGGTAAAACCACCCTGTTCCGCATGCTGGCCGGCCAGGAAACCCCGGACAAGGGTGAGATCGTCATCGGCGATACCGTGCAGATGGCCTACGTGGATCAGAGCCGCGAAGATCTGGACGGCAAAAAAACCGTCTGGGAAGAGGTCTCTGACGGCAACGATATTCTCAAGATCGGCAACTACGAGGTTCCCAGCCGCGCCTACCTGGGCCGTTTCAACTTCAAGGGCGGCGACCAGCAAAAACGGGTTGGCGACCTGTCTGGCGGGGAACGAAATCGTCTGCATCTGGCCAAACTGCTCAAGCAGGGTGCCAATGTACTGCTACTCGATGAGCCCACCAACGACCTGGACGTGGAAACCCTGCGAGCTCTGGAAGAAGCGCTGCTGGCCTTCCCTGGCTGCGCCATCGTGATCTCGCACGATCGCTGGTTCCTGGACCGGGTCGCCACCCACATCCTCTCGTTCGAGGGGGATGCCCGGGTAGAATGGTTTGAAGGCTCTTACACGGAATACGAGGAATACAAGCGCAAGCAGTTGGGTGACGATGCCCTGCAGCCCAAGCGCATGAAGTACAAGCGTATCGAGGTGTAAGCCAACGGAGTCCACCCCGGTAGCAGGAACGCCACCGGGGTGCGGGGATTGACAAGGAAAGACACCATGAATGAACGGCGCCGGGCTAACCGGGTTGCCTTTGATGGCGACGCCACCCTGGTTTTTGAGCAGCAGCAGATTGCCGTGGAACTGGTCGATCTGTCGGTGATGGGCGCCCAGGTGCGCACTGCCAAGCCATTGGCTCTGGCAGATAATTGCCCGTTGACCCTGACCATCAGCCTGGAGGATTCCGATATTCACCTGACGTTGCCCGGCACCGTAAAACGCCAGCACGAGCAGGACATCGGCATCATGTTCAGCCGCCCCTCCGTGGACGACATGCAGCATCTGCGTCGTCTGGTCATGCTTCATCAGGGGGACGACGGGGAAGACAACCCCAGCGACCTGCTACCCCGCTAGCCACCGGAATCCCTCATGCCCGACTCCTTGCAGGAAGATCCCCATTTCATCGCACGGCTTCGCCAGGGAGATCGGGCCGCATTTGGTCAATTGGTCAAGGCCCATCACAACATGCTGCTGGCCACCGCCCGGACCCTGCTCAACCCCGCCGACGCGGAAGAAGCCGTGCAGGACGCCTGGATTGCCGCACATCGGGCGATCAGCAAATTTGAAGGCCGCAGCCTGCTGCGCACCTGGTTGACCCGCATCGTGATCAACCAGGCGAAGATGATGCTGCGAAAACGTGGCCGGGAAATCCAGTTTGACCCCACCGACGATCCGGATGCCCTCGCTCACCGTTTCCACGGCGACGGTCATTGGCAGCAACCGCCACAACACTGGGAACTGTCCAGCCCCGACAACCTGCTGACCCGTTCTGAACTGCGCCGCTGCATGGAAAAACACCTTCACTTCATGCCCGACAACCAGCGGCTGGTACTGGAACTGCGAGACCTGCAAGGCCTGCCCGCCGAGGATGTCTGTAACATGCTGGGGATCAGCGCATCCAATGTGCGGGTATTACTTCACCGGGCAAGAGCCCGGTTGTTCGAGATGGTGGATCATTTTCAGGAGACCGGCGAATGCTAGGAGCCTCGCATGCTTAAGTGCAAACACGCGGTCGAGAAGGCCGGTGCCCTGGTTGACGGTACACCGTTAACCCGACGGGAGCGTTTTGCCCTGCGCCTTCACCTGTTGATGTGCCATCACTGCCGTCGCTACGTACGCCAGCTGCGCGCCCTGCTGGGTTTCCTGCCCAGGCAGGCTGAACCGCTGGACGACGCGCGCACTGACGCCATTGTGAAGCAACTCGACATCCCGAACGATCGCCCCTGATTCCCCGCCCTGCTACGGGGCCTGGCCGGGGGTCGCCCGGTCACCGGCCACCCACTTGATACTGTCGACCCCATCAAATACCAGACTGATGCCGTTGATGACCAACAGCAACACCGCCAGCCACCGCTCGTGGCTCCCTGCCCGGGACCAGAACTCGTCATCGGCGATCAACAACAGCAGATACACCTGCAACGGCCCCCAGGCAATCAGATGAGGAATCGACAGCACCTTGTTCATCCCCCGATAGATCCATACCAGGGGGCCATTGGTGACCAGCACGAACAACGCGGCCAGGCTTGCCGCCACCCCGACCCGGGAGTCCAGCAGAAAGAATGGCAACACGTTAACCGGCACCAGAATCCCCACCACCCAGACCTGCACCCACAGGGGCAAGCTTCGCAGCGACCGCCAGATATCCGTCAAACGATTCATCGATTCCCCACCATTGTCATCAACGCGATGAGATGCCAGGGCGATGCCCTTGTTACAGGCTCAGGGTGACACCGCCCTCAACCCGCCTCCCCGGCACAATAGGCCGCGGTGATCGGGTGGCTGGGATGTTCAAAGACCTGGCGACAGGCGTTGGACTCCACCACACAGCCACACCCGTGCTGCACCCAGCACACCGTCACACTGTCGGCGATCCGCCGAGCCTGGGCCAGGTTGTGGGTCACCATCAGCAGGGTATAGCGTCCCTTTAGCGAGACAATCAGCTCTTCCACCACCTTCGATGACACCGGATCAAGCGCCGAACAGGGCTCGTCCAGCAACAGCACCTGCGGTTCCAGCACCAGGGCACGGGCCATGCACAGGCGTTGTTGCTGCCCCCCGGACAACCCAAGTGCCGACTGCGGCAACCGACCACGCACTTCCTCCCACAACCCCACCGCCCGCAACGCCTGCTCGGCTCTGACATCCCGCTCTGACCGCGCCACACCGTGTTCAGCCAAAGGGAAACGCAGGTTGTCGATGATGGATAGCGGGAACGGGTTGGGTTGCTGGAACACCATGCCGATCCGGCGGCGTAATGCGGTCGCATCCTGACTGTGATCGATAACCTCACCGCCCAGCGCCACGGTCCCGCTGACACGACACCCGACGATACTGTCGGTCATGCGATTGATGCTGGCCAGCAGGCTGCTCTTGCCGCACCCACTGGGCCCCACCAACGCCATCAGCTCACCGGCCCCCACGGTCAGACTCGCCTGCTCAATGGCCGCCTGCTCCCCGTAATGGACCGATACCCCTTGCAATGCCAACATCGGAGGCGTCATTGCCAAACTCCCTGTGCCGGGCGCAACCACCGTCGCACCGCCAGATTCAGAATCACCAGGATAGCCACCAGCACCAGCCCGGTAGCCGCAGCCCGGGGCATACCACCGGGCACATTCATGGCCAGATCATAGATATGGACACTCAGAGCGCGGCCGGAATCCAGCAGCGAGTCCGGCTGGCGCAGTACATACCCGGCGGTAAACAGCAGCACCGCGGTTTCCGCCAGCGCTCGCCCCATGCTGAGAATAATACCCACGGCGATCCCCGGTGCCGCCTGCGGCACCAGAATACGCCGCACCCACCCCCAACGGCTGATCGACAGGGCCTGGCTGGCCTGACGGTAGGAAAGCGGCACCCCTCGCAGGGCCTGCTCGGCGCTGCGAATCATCAGCGGCAGCACCATCAACGCCAGCGCCAGACCGCCACTGAGAATGGAAAACCCCAGCCCCAGGCGAATGGCAAAAAACTGGTACCCGAACAAGCCATAAACGATGGAGGGCACGGCGGCGAGCATATCCAGCACCCCGCCCAACCAACGGGCACGGCGGGAGCCTGCCGGCACCTGCTCGCTGAGATAGAGAGCACAGCCGAGTCCCACCGGCACCGCCAACACCAGACACACCATCAGAATCCCGCCCGTACTGACCAGCAGCGAGGCAATACCGCCGGCACGCCCCGCCTGGCGCGGGTCCTCCAACAGAAACGCGGGGGAGATCAACCCGCCCCCCTGGTCCAGCAACGACCACAACATCAGCCCCATGGGCACCAGCACCGCCAACAGCAGCACCGCGCCGAGACGCCCGGCAATACGGTCAGCCCGGCTCATACTCGCCCCCGCGCACTCGCCAGCTCAGGATCAGCAGCACCGCCGTCACCAGCAACAGCAGCAAGCCGCTGGCAAACAGGGCGATTCGGTGATCCCCGGTGGCATAGGCCATTTCCAGAGCAATATTGGCGGTGAGCGTGCGCACCGGATCAAACAGCGACGCCGGCCATTGCACCACATTGCCCGCGACCATCAGAACCGCCATGGTTTCCCCCAGGGCACGGCCAAACTGCAGCACCAGCCCACTGACAATGGACGGCCAGGCCTGGGGTAACAGCACCCGCCGCAGCATCCCCACCCGGGACAGGGACAGCGCTTGCCCGGCCTGCAGATAACGCCCCGGCAGCTGCCCCAGTGCCGTATCGGTAACCAGCAGCGCCAACGGCAGAATCATCAGCGCCAGCACCAGTGATGCCGCCAGCCAGGAGGCCCCCGGCGGCGCCCACTGGTTAATCCAGGGCACCAGCACCAGCATCCCCCATAGCCCGTAGACCACTGAGGGAATCCCGGCCATCAACTCCACCAGTATCAATATCGGGCGGCGTATCGTCGGTGCGAAATAGCGCAACCAGGCCGCCAGCAGCACGGCCACCGGGCCCGCGATCCCCAACGCCAGCATGCTGACCAGCACCGAACCGGCAACCATGGCGGCCATGCCATAGCGACCCAGCCCAGGCTGCCAGTCATTGCCCCACAGGGCCCAGCCATGTTCGACCAGGAAGGGCACTGACTGAATCACCAAGACTGCAACGATCCCTCCCAGCACCAACACTGCTGCGCCGCCGGCGAGGCGCAGCAGCCAGGTCAGGGCCGCATCAGCGTGAAACCGGGAGGAAGTAGTAATCATGATACGTCTCGGCCCGGGCCGGGTCGGTGACAAAAGCCAGCCACTGCCTGGCCACCTCCGACAACGCGCCCTGGCTGACCAGATTCAGCTCCCGGCTCAGCGGGTAGCGTCCCTGATCCACGTTCTCCAGCGTCGCCGGCACCCCGGACAAAGGGAGCAGTCGCAGCGGCACCCCGGCATCCGCTTCGTAGATGGCGGAGCCGATGGACACATAGCCAATGGCATTAGGATCACCCGCCACCGCCTTGATGCCCTGCTGGTTTTCGCCAATGACCAGGTCCGGTTTCACCTGATCACTGGACAACCCGAAGTGGTCCAGAAACAGCTCTTGTGTGGAACGGCCCTCTGCCTTGTGCACCACCGTAATGGCCCCCGCCTTGCCACCCAGCTCGGACCAGTTGTCCAGCGCACCGGTATAGATGGCAACAATCTGTGCATCGCTCAGCGCCCTCACCGGGTTGTCTGCATGGACAATCATGGCAATCCCGTCTCGGCCTATCAGGTGAGCATCAAGATCCTTTTCATCCGACGTTGGAGCCCGGCTCACCATGCCGAAATCCGCCAGCCCCTGGCGGACATCGCTAATACCGCGACCGGAACCGCCACTCTGCACATCCACCTGGATACCACGGTGCGTTTCAAACTGCTCTGCCAGATCCGCCATCAACGGTGCGATGGTACTCGACCCGGTAATCACCAGTTTGTCAGCGCCTGGCTGACAGCCTGCCAGCAGCATTACAGCCAGCACCAGCCACCATCGTTGCAGCCACATACGTTCCCCTTCTTTCACCTGTTGCTTTCGCCTTGGATGCGACCTTGACGCAATCATTACAGCTTTCGTCGACTACCGGTGTAACCTGAGTGGATCAGACGCATCCATCAATGAACGGTTGATACCGTCTCTTGTCACTACGTTACACCGATGTCGCCATCAGAGGATCAGCAATGCGTGAAGAGGTACAGAACTATTACGGCCAGCAACTGCATTCCAGTGAAGATCTGCAGACCAACGCCTGTTGCGATCAGGCCCCTCCGGCCTGGCTGAAACCTCTGCTGGCCCAGCTGCATGACGACGTAGTGATGCGTTATTACGGCTGTGGCCTGGTAGCCCCCCAGCAGCTGGACGGCATGCGTATTCTGGATCTGGGCTCTGGTTCCGGGCGCGATGTTTACCTGCTCTCTGCCCTGGTGGGAGAGCATGGCGAAGTGGTGGGCGTGGACATGACGGATGAACAACTGGAGGTGGCTCGCCGTCACCAGGACTATCACCGCGATATCTTCGGTTACGCGAAAAGCAATGTGCGTTTTCTGAAAGGCTACATCGAAGAGCTGGATCAACTGGATCTCGAGGACGGCTACTTCGACATCATCATTTCCAACTGTGTGATCAACCTCAGCACTGACAAACCCAAGGTGCTACGCGATGTGAAACGTCTACTCAAACCCGGCGGCGAATTCTATTTTTCCGATGTCTATGCTGACCGCCGGGTACCGGAAACCCTGCGCAACGATCCTGTGCTGTACGGGGAGTGTCTGTCCGGCGCGTTGTACTGGAATGACTTTATCAACCTGGCCAAACAGAGCGGTTTTGCCGACCCGCGTCTGGTGGAATCCCGTCGCCTGACCATCGAAAACCCGGATATCGAGGCTCGACTGGGGCAACAGCGTTTCTACTCCGCTACCTACCGGCTGTTCAATATTGATGCGCTGGAGCCCGCCTGCGAGGACTATGGTCAGGCGGTGATCTACCAGGGCACGGTGGATCAGCACCCCCACGCCTTCATGCTGGATGATCATCATGTGATGGAAACCGGCAAGGTGTTTCCGGTCTGCGGGAACACCTGGCTGATGTTGGAAAAAAGCCGCTTTGCCGACCACTTCACCTTTATCGGTAACTTCGACACCCACTTTGGCATCTTCGAAGGGTGTGGACTGAATGTGCCATTTGATGACGACACTGGTGGTGGGGACAGCGCCCCCTGCTGCTGACTGATACCCCGGCTGTAACCCTCAGCCGGGCCGCGCATCCAATTCCTGAACCCATCACCCGGGACTGCCATGAATCTCAAGAAAGGCCTGCTACTGATCCTCCTTGCGGCGTTGATCCTCAGTTATTTCCTGTTTGATCTGGGCCAGTACTTCAGCCTCGATTTCATCAAATCACAGCAAGCGGCTTTCGATGCGTTGTATCAGGACAAACCTTTGCCGGTACTTGGCGGCTTCTTTCTGCTCTATGTGCTGGTTACCGCCCTGAGCCTGCCCGGTGCGGCCATCATGACCCTGGCCGCCGGCGCCCGGTTCGGTTTCTGGGTGGCCTTGCTGCTGGTGTCATTCGCATCGTCTCTGGGCGCAACCCTGGCGTTTCTCGCCTCCCGGTTTCTGTTCCACGATGCCGTGCAACAGCGTTTCGGCGAACGCCTGAAAAAGCTCAACGATGGCGTCAGAAAGGATGGCGCCTTTTACCTGTTCACCCTGCGTCTGGTACCGGCCTTTCCCTTCTTTGTCATCAACCTGGTGATGGGGCTCACCCCCATCCGGTTGCGCACCTTTTACTGGGTCAGTCAGGTGGGCATGCTGGCCGGCACCGCAGTGTATGTATTGGCCGGTACCCAGCTCGGACAGGTGCAGAGTGCCAGTGGCTTGCTGTCACCCGAACTGATCGGCGCTTTTGTACTGCTGGGCATTTTCCCCTGGATTGCCAAGGCCATCATGGCACGGTTGCAGGCCCGCAAGGTCTACCACCGCTGGCAGAAACCGGACCATTTTGACCGTAACCTGATCGTGCTCGGCGCCGGCTCCGCCGGTCTGGTCAGCGCCTATATCGCCGCCACCGTCAAAGCCAACGTCACCCTGATCGAAAAACACAAAATGGGTGGCGACTGCCTGAACACCGGCTGCGTGCCCTCCAAGGCGTTGATCAAGAGTGCCCGGATCGCCTGGCATGACAGGGAAGCGGACAAGTACGGCTTTGACGCCATCCGCAGTGACTTCCGGTTCAACAAGCTGATGGCCCGGGTGCACAAAGTGATCGAAAAGATCGAGCCCCATGATTCCGTGGAACGCTACACAGAACTGGGCGTGGATTGCCGCCAGGGCGAGGCACGCATTGTGTCCCCCTGGGAAGTGGAAATCCGCAATGGCGACAGCACGGAACGTCTCACCGCCCGCAGCATCATCATCGCCACCGGCGCTCGCCCCTTTGTTCCCCCGATTCCCGGCATCGAGGACATGGACATTCTGACATCCGATAATCTCTGGGACCTGCAGGAACAGCCCGAGCGACTGGTGGTACTGGGTGGCGGCCCCATCGGTTGCGAGCTGGCCCAAACCTTTGCCCGCCTGGGCAGCCGGGTCATGCAGGTAGAAATGCTGCCACGCCTGCTGCCCCGTGAAGATGACGATGCCGCCGCCCTGGTGACCGCCTCCCTGCAGGAAAGCGGTGTCGTGGTGATGACGGAACACAAGGCCGTGCGCTTTACCCGGGAAGGTGGCGACAAGGTGCTGTATGTCGAGCACAACGGCGAAGAAAAACGGCTGGTATTCGATGCGGTGCTGGTGGCCGTGGGGCGCCGGGCCAATACCGACGGCCTGGGGCTGGACACACTGGACCTGCCCACCAACAGCAATGGCACCGTTACCGTCAACGAAAAGCTCCAGAGCCGTTATCCCAATATCTACGCCTGCGGCGATGTGGCAGGCCCCTACCAGTTCACCCACACTGCCGCCCACCAGGCCTGGTATGCCGCCGTGAATGCCCTGTTCGGATCACTGAAACGTTTCGCCGTGGATTACCGGGTCATTCCCTGGTGTACCTTCACCGACCCGGAAGTAGCCCGAGTTGGCGTTAATGAACAAGAAGCCGCCGAGCAGGGCCTGGATTACGAGATCACCTGCTACGGCATCGACGATCTGGACCGGGCCATTGCCGACAGCAACGACCACGGCTTCGTGAAGGTGATTACCGCCAAGGGCAGCGACAAGATCCTCGGCGTTACCATCGTGGGCGCCGGGGCCGGCGACCTGATCGCCGAATATGTGTTGGCCATGAAACACGGCCTGGGGCTCAACAAGATCCTCGGCACCATCCATATCTACCCCACCATGGCAGAAGCCAACAAGTTTGCGGCCGGTGAATGGAAGAAGGCCCATAAACCTGACGGCCTTCTGCGTTGGGTAGCGCGTTTTCATGAATGGCAACGCTAGGAAGCACCAGAAAAGCGCCTTTTCTACTATGGGAAGCGATACTTGCATCGCTTCCCACAGAACAATCAGGGTTGCTGAGAGTCTC
>JAZAJX010000221.1:0-31415 GCA_036230225.1 Pseudomonadota bacterium
TAATATTAACCGGCTAATCGCGGCGGGATCTTGATTTTTGTTTGCTCAAAGCGAAGCGGCCGCCACAAAAATGGTTGGGCGCGGCATCTTGCGTTTGAAACACGACCGTACTGCTCTGCGTCACTGTTCTCTGTCAGCTATTCACTCTTAACGGCCTTTTCTCTGTACTGCGCCGGCGTCATCCCGGTCCAGCGCTTGAAGGCTTTCGAAAACGCACTTTCGTCGGAAAAGCCCAGCTGCTCGGCAATATCCGTCAGCCGGTTGCCGGCCTTCAATGCCGTTTCTGCCATGTCCTGCAGCAGGGCATCACGTAGCAGTTTGAAGCTGCTGCCTTCCTCCCCCAGTTTGCGTACCAGGTGACGTCCACTCATGGCCAGTTGTTCCGCCACCTTTTCCTTGCCCCAATGGGGGTGCTGGCGGAGCAGGTCGCGGACGGTAGCGCTGAGAGAGTGGCTGCCCAGCCGATCCAGCAACTGGTCGGCCAGGGTGCGCAGATGCTGGCAAAGCGCCGGGTTGGCGTGGATCAGTGGCAGTGCCAGGTCACGGGTGGACAGGGTCAGGGTGTTGTGTGGCGTGGCAAAACGCACAGGCAGGCCAAGCAGGGATTCATAGCGCCGGTTATCGTCCAGGGCCGGGTGCGAGAATGTCATGCTGCTGGCCTGCAGGCGGTTGCCCGTGGCCCAGCGCGACAATTGCAGCAGGGCCGTCATGGCCGCTTCTACCCGTTCCGGTTGGCGTACGGTGAATTGGGGCTGGTAACGGATCTCGTATTCCCCGTCATGGATCCGGCAGGAGAAGGTCCCGCCCTCGCCCACGATGGGGTAGTAATCCATCAGTGAATCCAGGGCGTCCTCCAGCGTGTCGCAGCTCATCAGGATCATGCCGGCGGTATCCAGATGCCCCACCTGCAGTGCCAGCCCGAAGTGGATTCCCACCAGGGGGTCCCGGGCCTGGGCACAGAAGCTTTCCCAGATGTCCCCCTGGAGCGTCAGGCTGACCCGCTCCTGCTCTCCCACGGCCTGCTGCAATGCGGCTGGCAGCGCAAACCCCAACTGTTCAGCCGCCTGGCTGATGGCCTGGGTGAAGCGCACTGTAACGGTGGGGGTATGGGTCATGGGCGATAAGGTCCCGAATTAACCGTGGCAAGGTCCCGAATTGGCCGTGAGCGTCAGCCGGCTCGATCTTAAAGTGGACATCATACCAAATTCTGAGTCCATCCAGCCGGTCAGCGCCGGTAGAAAAAGAAAAGGGACCACACATGTACGCAGTGATCGGCGCCGGCCCCATGGGGTTGGCCACCGCCAGAAATCTGGACAAATATGACATTCCTTTCGTCGGTTTCGATCTGAATACCGATGTGGGCGGGCTGTGGGACATCGATAACCCTCACAGCACCATGTATCAGTCCGCCCACCTGATTTCGTCCCGGGGGATGACGGAATTCCGCGAATTTCCCATGCCGGATGGGGTGGCCACCTACCCGCACCACAGTGAAATGAAGCGCTATTTCCAGAGTTATGCGCGGCACTTTGATCTGTATCGTCATTACGAATTTGCCACCCGGGTGGTGCGGGTGGAACGGGAAGGGGAAGGCTGGCAGGTCACCACCGAGTGCGAGGGGGAAACCCGCCGTCGTGACTTTGAGGGGGTGCTGATTGCCAATGGCACTCTGCATACGCCCAACCTGCTCAGCCTGCCAGGCAAGTTTGAGGGAGAGTTGATGCATTCCTGCGAGTACCGGGAGCCGTCCGTATTTGATGGCAAGCGAGTGCTGATCGTGGGGTGCGGCAATTCCGCCTGCGATATTGCCGTGGATGCGGTCCATCGTGCGACGCAGGTGGACCTGTCAGTGCGGCGTGGCTATTACTTCCTGCCCAAATTCATCGGTGGCCGCCCCACGGACAGCATCGGCGGCAAGATCACCTTGCCGCGGGCACTCAAACAACGGCTGGATGCCATGCTGGTGCGGCTGATCGTGGGCAAACCCAGCGATTACGGTCTGCCGGATCCGGCCTACAAGATGTACGAGTCCCATCCGGTGATCAATTCGCTGGTGTTGCACCATCTGGGCCATGGCGATATCACGCCGCACGGTGACATCGTTGGCGTGGTAGGCAAGACCGTGACCTTTGCCGATGGCCAGTCACGGGTTTACGACCTGATCCTGATGGCCACCGGCTACAAGCTGGATTACCCCTTTATCGACCCCTCGGAGCTGAACTGGCACAACAGTGATGCGCCACAGCTTTACCTGAATGTGTTCCACCCCCAGTACCGCAACCTGTTCATGATGGGCATGGTGGAAGCCGCCGGCCTGGGTTGGGAGGGGCGCAATGAACAGGCGGAAATGGTGGCGCTGTATATCAAGGCCCGCCAGAACCGCCATCCCCAGGCCCGTAAACTGGAGCGCAAGGCCAGTGCCGAGGCGGGCCAGACCCTGGATGGCGGTTTTGATTATCTCAAGCTCGAACGCATGGCCTACTACGTGCACAAGGACAGTTACCGCAAGGCGGTCAACGCCCATATCACCGACCTGAAACAGGGGGTGTGAGGTGGAGGTGCAGTTCAGTAGCGAGAACCTGCTGATTCTCAACGTCATTCTGGCGTTCATGATGTTCGGCGTGTCCCTGTCGCTCAGTGGCGAGGATTTTCGTCGCGTCCTGAAGCGGCCGGACGCGCCCATCGTCGGACTGCTGGCCCAGTTCGTGCTGTTGCCGGCGGCCACCTGCCTGACCACCTGGTTCTTTGCCGTTGAGCCGGAAATGGCCCTGGGCATGATCCTGGTGGCATCCTGCCCGGGCGGTTCCTTTTCCAACATCATGACTTGGCTGGCGCGGGCCAACGTGGCCGTGTCGGTGAGCATGACGGCCATTTCCAGTCTGGCTGCCATGGTGATGACCCCCTTCAACTTCGCACTCTACGGATGGCTCAATCCCCATACCCGTCCCATGCTCACCGAGATCCAGCTGGACAGTATGAACATCCTGATCCTGGTGGCCCTGGTACTGGGGTTGCCCTTGCTGCTCGGCATGATGACCGGGAAATGGTTTCCGCGTTTTGCGGCCGGGGCAGAACGCCCCATGCGGGTGATTACCCTGCTGGTATTGCTGTTGTTCGTGGGGGTGGCCTTCAGTAACAACATGGAGGTCTTCCTGGCCACCGCGGATCGCATCGTCATTCTGGTGGTGCTGCAGAATCTGCTGGCTCTGGGGATGGGAGCGTTTGCCGGCGGACTCACCGGACTTCCTCGACAGGACCGCCGCGCGATCACCATGGAGGTGGGGATCCAGAATTCCGGTCTCGGGCTGGCGATCCTGTTTACCTTCTTTCCCCAGGCCAGCGGCATGATTCTGATTGCGGCCTTCTGGGGTGTCTGGCACCTGATTTCCGGACTGTTACTGGCCGGGTGGTGGTCACGGGGCCAGCGTGCTGCTCGTAAGGAGGCGCCATGCGACGACGTATCCTGATTACCGGCGCGGCGGGTTATATCGGCCGCCAGGTCGCCCGCGCCCTGAGCCGGGATCACCATGTGGTGGGGGTGGATATCCGGGCGGATAGCAGTGCGGCTTTCCCCTTCCATGAAATGGACATCCGTGATCCGCAGCTGGCCCAACTGATGCGCGAGCAGGGCATTGGTCAGGTGGTTCACCTGGCCGCGGTGCTGGAGGATTCCGGTGACCGGGCCCGGGATTTCGATATTGATGTGAACGGTACCCGCAATGTGCTGGACGCCTGTGTGGCTGCAGGCGTGCAACAGCTGGTGGTGAGTAGTTCAGGGGCTGCCTATGGCTATCATCCGGACAACCCGGCCTGGCTGGACGAAGAGGACGCCCTGCGCGGCAACCCGGAATTCCCCTATGCGGATCACAAGCGTCAGGTGGAAGCCCTGTTGGCGGAATATCGTCAGCAGTACCCGCAACTCAAGCAGCTGGTGCTGCGTCCCGGCACGGTGCTGGGGGCGGGGACCCAAAATCTGATTACCCGCCTGTTTGAAAAGCCGCGCCTGCTGGCAGTGGCAGGCTCGCCGTCTCCCTTCGTGTTTATCTGGGATCAGGACGTGGTGGCCATCATCGAGAAAGGGGTGCGGGAGGAGAAAGCCGGTTGTTACAACCTGGCTGGCGATGGCGCCCTGAGCATCCATGAACTGGGCCGGTTGCTCGGCAAGCCGGTGATTTCGATACCCGCCTTCTGGCTGCGTGCCGCGCTTCGGGTGGGGAAGGCGCTGGGGTTGACGACCTATGCACCGGAGCAGGTGAACTTTCTGCGTTACCGCCCGGTGCTCGCCAATCGTCGACTCAAGGAAGAGTTCGGCTATGTGCCGCGCAAGACCTCCGAGCAGGTGTTTCGCTTCTACATGGCTGGCCTGCGACAGAGGACCACACCATGAAAACCGTACTGATTACCGGGGCGGCCTCCGGCCTTGGCTGGGCGTTGTCCCAGCAGGCCTTTGCCCTGGGGCACCGGGTCATCATGACCGACATGAATGAGGTGCTGTTGGCGGCCCGGGCAGATGCGCTGGCCAGCCGTGACCCTGCGCGGGTCACGTTCCGGCCTCTGGACGTGACCGACAGTGACGCGATCACCGCGCTGGTGCACTGGCTGGAAGAGAAGGAGGGCGGGCTGGATATCCTGATCAATAATGCCGGCATCACCCATCGCTCACTGGCAGAAAAAACCCAGATCGCCGTATTGCGCAAGGTCATGGCGGTGGACTGGCAGGCACCCGTGGAAATGGCTGTGGCCTGTCTTCCCCTGCTCAAGCGTGGCGGCGGCGGGATCATCAATATCGGTTCCATGGCGGGCTGGATGCCGGTGCTGGGACGGGCGGGTTACTGCAGTGCCAAGAGTGCCCTGAGCCAGTTTTTCGAAGTGATGCGTGGCGAGGTGACGGAGCAGGGTGTTCATATTCTCATGGTCTACCCCAGCTTCCTGGATACGCCCATCGAGACCAATGCCCTGGGCCATGATGGCAACCCGGCTTCCCATCCCCGTTCCATGGTAGGCGACATGCGTACCCCGGAATGGATGGCCGAGCGCGTGTTCGACGCCTATTACCGCAAGAAGAAACGGCTCTTCCCGGATCGCTTCACCTGGTTTGCCAGCCTGCTGTGGCGGTTGTTGCCGGATGTCTATCAGCACATGATGGTGCGTAAATTCGCCTCTGAACTGAAGCAGGGCTGAGGGCATGGATGGTATTACCCTGCCCTGGTTGTTGCTGGGGGTATTCATCTTCCTTGCCTTTACCACCGAGGCGGCCACGGGGTTTGGCAGTATTGTGATCGCCCTCTCCCTGGGGGCACTGGTGCTGCCCATTGGCGACATTCTGCCGGTGCTGGTGCCCCTCAATATCGTCATGAGCGCCACCCTGAGCTGGCGGCACCGTCAAGCCATTCACTGGCCCACATTGTGGCGGTTGATTCTGCCGCTGATGATAATGGGAACGCTGCTCGGCTACGGATTGCGACCTTGGCTGGGCGAACAGCTACTGAAGAACCTGTTCGGGTCTCTGGTGCTCTGGTTCAGCGGGCGTGAACTGTGGCGGCTATGGCGGGGGGCGGTGGCGACGACCCACAGCGGGTTATGGGCCCGCGGCTGGATGTTGGTTGCCGGCATGACCCATGGCTTGTTTGCTTCCGGTGGTCCCTTATTGGTCTATGCGCTCAGCGGACTGTCTCTGGACAAGCGGCGTTTTCGGGCCACCTTGATTCTGGTCTGGTTGGTGCTCAACAGCCTGCTGACGCTGGTCTTTCTGGTGGATGGCAGTCTGCTGCCTGCTGCGCCACGGATTGCCCTGCTGGTGCCGGTGGTGGTGATGGCCATGGTGCTCGGGGAGGTGCTGCATCACCGCGTCAACGAGCAGCGGTTTCGCCAGGCCGTGTTTGTGGTGCTGGCGTTGACCGGGGCGATCCTGGCCTGGCCGGGGTGAGTTCAGCTGCAAGCTACAAGTTTCAACGCGGGCAGGCCCGTCGATTGATGGCAGGCCATGCCCGCGATTAACGGTAAGGGTGCGGACTCGGGATCTCAAAACTCCAGGATCGTTCTCGCGCGTTGCAACTTGAAACTTGCCTCTTGCTGCTCTCCCGGCATCGCCACCATCTGCCTGACATGGTATTCATGGCATGTCTTGTTTGCAGGTATTGTGGAGCTGACATGTCTCATGTGGAGATTCGTCCCGTTACCGGTTTTTCCGTGGAGCCCTGGCTGGATGAACTGGCTCAGTTACGCATCGAGGTGTTCCGGGATTTTCCCTATCTGTACAACGGGAATCTGGATTACGAGCGCCGTTATCTGGATCGCTATGCCCAGTCTGACCGCAGCGTTTTTGTGCTGGCACTGGAATTCAATCGCCTGATTGGCGCTGCCACAGCCTTGCCCTTGCTGGAGGCGGATGCAGAATTCCAGGCGCCATTTCGGCAACTGGGTGCCGAGTTGGGATCGGTGTTTTATTTTGGCGAGTCGGTATTGCTCAAGCCCTACCGAGGAGAGGGCATTGGTCATCGCTTCTTCGATCTTCGCGAGCAATACGCGGCGGATTTCGGCTTCCTGCACACGGCCTTCTGCGCAGTAACACGTCCGCAGGATCATCCCGCCCGGCCTGCGGATTACCGTCCCCTGGATGATTTTTGGCGGGGCCGTGGCTACTTCCCCCAGAATCAGCTGATTGCCCACTTCGATTGGACGGATGTGGGGGAGTCGTCGCCCAGTCGCAAGGCCCTGCAATTCTGGTTGCACAGCCTCTGATAGTGCCGTTGCCAGTCCTCAAATCGGAGCCCGGCTCGTCATCTGAAGACTGAAGCTCATTCGATATTGCCATCAAGGATTCACCCAAATGGGCGATTAATCGTCAACGTGTCCCCCCTATACTCGGAGCCTCGGTTGTGAAATTGTTGTGAAGGGGGCTTCATGGAACGTTTCTACCGTACCCATGAACATTGGGGTATGCGCCTGGCTCGGCGCGCCCTGATCGTGGTGCCGCTGGCCTTGCTGGCCGTTGCGGTGGCAGTGTTGGTAGCGGGCTGACGTTGGCCCGCATTTGTCATTGCCATGTTGCGATTCTGCTACACAGTCTGTCCGTTGTTGCTGACGGCAGCTTCATCCATACCCGTCATCCTGTCACTGGTCTTCTCCCTATACTGCCGTTCCTTGACATGGAGAGAGGACGCCCGTGAAAGAGACGTATTTATGGAATGACAAGGCGTCGCCACGCTTGCGTGAGGGGCTGATTGTGGTGACGCTTGCCCTCGTGGCTGCGGGGGTGGCGGTGCTGGTGGCGGGCTGAGTGCCTGGACCTCAGAGGGTCAGGGGGCGGGCTGCCTCTGCAGTAATACCACCGGATTGCCGATCAGGATCAGATTCCAGCCCTGTTCCCGGGCCAGCCAGGCAAAAGTGTCCGGTTGCCAGAAGCACACATGGGTCGGGTCGCGACGGTAATGCCAATGGGCGAAAGCGTCGTCGTCGATCAGCCAGCGGGTCATGATGCCCAGCCAGCCACCCGGCTTCACGAGCCGGGCAAACTGCGCCCATTCCCGGGCGGGTCGATGCAGGTGTTCCACCACTTCCGTACAGGTGACAAAGTCATACTGCTGGTTCAGTGCGGTGCTGTCTGGTGCATAAAGTGGATCGTAGAGGCTGCAGGGAAAGCCGCGCTCGTTGAGCATGGTTGCCAGTGCCGGGCCGGGGCCGCTGCCGAAATCCAGCCCCCGGTCCCCGGGCGTTAGCCTGTCACACAGCGGGTCGGCCAGCTGCGCCAGGAAACGACGGTAACCTGGATCGGCCGGATTATTGTCATGCAGGTCGTACTGGGCTTTTTCGGTATCCCGATCCGGCAGGGTCGTCGGATCTTCGAAGGTCAACCGGCAGCAAGGGCAGCGAAAATACGCGCGATTGCCCACCCGGGTAAAGGCATTCGCCGGTTGATCGCAGAGCGTGCAGTGCATTCAGGTGGACTCCAGCCATCGCTGAATGCGGGCGTAGGTTCGGCTCTCCTCGATCATGGTCATGTGACCCATCTGGTAGAACAGTTCCCGGGTGAGGCCATCAGCTTGAGGGTAAAGACGTGTGGCCAGCCCACTGTCCACGGATACCAGCCAGTCCCCCCGCGGTTGCGGATGGCCGGGTTCGCTGACGCTGCCGGCAATGAACAGCTGCTCCACCTGGGTATCCAGAGGGACCTTGCAACTGGGGCGCGGATCATCCACGGGGCGATCTCGCCACTGATCGGCGAGCACATAGCCGAAACGCAGGTCACGGATACCGTCGGAACGCAGATTGGCCAGTCGCATCAGGGGGCGGGAATAGGGGGTTGTGCCCAGCAGGCGATTCGCCCGGTTGCTGGCTTGCTCCAGCAGGGCGCCCTGATGCGGCGACCCCAGGCAAGCCAGGTGGGTCACCTTGTCGGTCCAGGCATCGCCACGCTCTCTACCCTGATGCAGGGCGCTGCGGGCAACCAGTCCGCCCATGGAGTGGCCGATCAGAATGACCCGATCGGGGAGCGCGGTATGGGCGAGAAGCCCGGCCAGTTTGCGGCCATTGTCCGAAATATGCAGGCCGGTGTTGTAGCGCAGGTAACGTACGTTGGCGTTCAATGCCTGGCGAACCCATTGCCCGAAACCGTCCGCCGCCGGGCTGCTCCAGCAGGCATCGTTCATGCACAGGCCGTGGATGAACAGCACCAGAGTGTCACCGTCGATGGGCTCGCTGGGCAACATGGCCATGGGCAGGGCGTAGGGACTGTTCTGCTCGGCCAGCAACTGCCCGAAAATGCCGTTAACGATGCTTTGCAGATCCAGGCTATCCCGCAGTTCCCGGTTGGGGTCGGCCAGCAGGTCTGCCATGCCGGCCACATTCCCCGCCTGGCGAAAGCCATAGCGAATCAGGTTGTAGACCATGGGGGCAGGAGTGTAGTCCTGGCCACGCAGCCCCAGTGGGTTGGCGATAGCGCCGTGGATGTCCTGCACGACCTGGGTGACTTCGTTGCCGAGGCGGGTAACCAGTTGCGCCAGTCCCCCCACGTTGCGGCCGAGTTGTTTCATAGGGCCTCCTTGTATCGCCGCATGATAGCAGCCTGGCAACGTAATGATTCGTAAAATGCACAGACTTTGTGTGTTTACACTTGGTTTGCCGGTCGGGATGGTTATACAGTCCTGACTGTCCGAACGACTTATATTCAAGGAGTGAGTCTATGCGTATTTTCGGTAAAGCAGCCCTGGCTGCCCTGTTTGCTTCTTCCGCTCTGCTGGTCGCCTGTGACAGCAACGATGGCCCGGTAGAGAAGGCAGGAGAGAAAGTGGATGAAGCGGTGGAATCCATGAGCCCGGAGCAGGGTCCCATGGAGGAAATGGGCGAAGATCTGGATAACGCCTATGAAAGCGCTGAGGAATCTGCCGAGAGCATGAAGGACGCCGCCGAGCAATAAGGCCTGTTCTCATGCTGTCAAAAAAGCCGCCTTCGGGCGGCTTTTTTTATGGGCGGGAATCTGCCACCTGGCAGGTTGCCAGCAGGCCGTCGATGGCGTCCTGTTCCGGCGGGGTGATCATCAGCCGGTGACCCAGTTTGATACGTTGCCAGCGGCGCCCGTACTCACACCAGAACTGGCGGTTGTCGGGAAGCCACTGGTCCGGGCTGTCGGCGCCCTTGCTGCGGTTGGCACTGGCGGAGACCGGAATCAGGTTGGCGGGGTCATTGGCAAAACGGCGGCGGTGGCGCTCATCCCAGTCTCCGCCGCCATGACCGTGGGCGTGACGCAAGGGCACCAGATGGTCGATATCCAGATCCGAAGCGTGGGTAAAAAAGGTGTCGGTATAGGGGTCATACCAGCGACCCTCGGCGACGATGCAGTGGTCTGCCCGGGTAAAGGTCACCGGGACCTGGCTGGTGGCAATCAGGATTTCTGCCCGGGTGTCCTGGCAATCCCCGTCTTCATCCAGCCAGTGGGGCCAGTCGTTGCGGTCGTAGAGACCGGAAAACGCCCGTTGTTGCTGGCGGGCGTCCTCTTCAGCCTGTTGTTGCTGGCGGTGCAGGGTCAGACAGGGTTCACGGTGACAGTGGTACTCACCACTGTCACGGTGGGTATGGCCTCCCTGTTTGTCCAGGCCGCCGGGATGGCCGTGGGCAAGGGGAACGAAAAGCAAGAAGCAGGCAGTGAAAATCGGCAGGTACAAGCAGAATCCTGTGGCTGGCAAGGGTCGGAGGGCGAGGATATCAATGCTTTTGTTTGTAAGCGATATCTTACACTGCAAATTAAAGCACCCTTTCGGTGTCACTAAGATACAAATGGCAACGAGGCAAAACGAAATTCCACTGTGGGTAGAACGACCTCGCCGTTAGAGTGATGCTGTCAGGCTGAACCCGTTTCATGCGTGCGGGGGCCAACGTGTTGTTTTGCATTGCATTTCGAGTAGTAGCAGTGGCAGGAGTCTCGGGTATGGGAACCCAACCGGAAGCGGGCAGGTGGCGTCGTCAGGAATTGGCGCTGATGGCGGTGGAGCATCGCCTTCAGGCGCTGGGGGAATATTTGGCGGTGTACCGTGCCAGCTACGCGTCAAGCGGGGAAGGGCGGCATTACGCCAGGGTGAGGATGTTGCGCAAGGACATCGGCCGGTTGCGGGCCTGGTGGTGGTACTTGCAGGCCACCCGCCGCGGTGCGTCCTGGCTGCCTCTGGTCGATCGCCTTGCCTCCGCGCTGGCCATCTTCGTCAGCCCGGTACGCCGCGGTGGGCGGCGACGTCATTCTTCCGGCATGATGCGCCATCTGACCAGTTACAGCCTGATCGAACGGGCCTATGCGGCGCTTGAGGATGATCTTCAAGGCCAGTTACTGACCCTGCGTCTGGCCCAATACCAGCGCCCCACCGACAGCCGTGACCGCGACATTACGGTGTTGCAGCGGCAACTGGGGGAAGTGGCGGCGCTGCGCGGCAGCGAGCTGCCGGACTCCCGCCGTCTGACGGTTATCTGCCATCTGCTGCATCGGGTGCTGACTGTGCGCCACTGGCTCGGCCTGCAGCTGCCGCTGGCCAATATGGTGGACCGCTGATGCTGGCTGCAAACCGTCTTGCTCCGGCGCTGGAGAGTCTGCCTCGGGTATTTTCCCTGGCGGACCTGAAACAGCTGTTACCGGGTGAGGAAGACCAGGCTCTGGATGTGGCGCTACGCTGGCTGGAAGCGGGGGTGGTCAAACAGGTGGCCCCTCCGCGCCCGGTTTTCTTCAAGGTGGTGTTGGGTGAGGGGCTCGGTGATGAGGACACCTGTCGGGCGTTACTGCGGGCCTTCCCGTCCCTGGTGATGGTGGCGGGCTCGGCCCTGTGGCGTCAGGGGCTGAGTGCCCAGCGGGATACCCTGCTGGAGTGTTGTGTTTCCGAGCGCGAACTCAATTGTCATTTGCCGGGTGTGGCTCTGCGTTGGCGGCCGCCGGCCTGGTGGTCGGCAATACGCGATGCGGGTGGTATTGCTGGCGATCACCATGGGGTTGCCATGCTGACACCGGAAATGGCGCTGGCGGATGCGGCCGCATTTCGGGATGTCTGGATGCCGGACCGGGACGCGGTGGACTGGAATCGACTCTCCACGGCCCGGTTGAGTGAAGCCACCGAGCATCTGTTGCCGCTGCGCGACACCGGCAGGGTGTCGGCGGATTGACGGAGCGCGGTCTCTGCTATTAAATGAGAACCATTATCAAGACTTCAAGGTTCTCTTCCCATGTGGTTTGCCGCTCTGGCCTCCCTGGTCAGCGTAATCCTGTTTTATCTGAGTGATCGCCAGCAGCGCTGGCTCTCCCTGCCCCTGTCGGGGCTCTGGCGATGGCTGGCGTGGTTGCTGCTGGCGGCGGCCACGGCGCTTTGGGTGATCTATCTTGGCATTGGGGTGGGGCTGTTTGTGGGACTCTGGATGGCGGCCCTGCCCGCTCTGCTGGTGACGCTGGTGGCCGGTCATCACCGTGACAGCTTCCAGCGGGGGGCGCGCGGGTGAAATATTTTCTCGGGCTTTTGCTCAGTTTTCCCTTGTCGCTGATGCTGGTTGGGCTGCTTGCTGCCGCGTTGCCCGCGCCCTGGCAAGACTGGCTGGTACTGCAATTGATCGCCGTCGTGGTGTTGTGGATGGTATTGGGGCTGCTGGTGGCGATACCGGCCAGGGCCTGGCCACTTCTGGTTGGTATGCTGGTGGCCAATCTTCTGGTCTGGCTGGCACTGCAATTCACCCCGTTGTATGGAGTGGGTGCATGAAAGGTGAGCGGTTACGCCGGATGATTGATCTCCATGCCTGGGTGGGCATGGTCAGTGGCCTGGCGCTGTTTGTGGCGTTTTTTGCTGGCGCCATCAATGTCTTCCATCATGAATTGCATCACTGGCAGGAACCCCATTACGACACCGCGGCGGTCTCGCCCATGGGGATGGATGCGTTGCTGGAACAGGTGACCGGGCAGTATCCGGATGCCCGGGAGCGTCTCTATCTGTTGCCCGGGGAAGACCCGGGGGTGATGTGGTACGAATCATCAGAGGGGGACTGGATCACCGCCCATGCCACGGACTTCAATGCAGAGGGCGTGCACGATGCCCGGCCCCGATCGGCGCTGGCAGATTTTATCAATGAGCTGCATTTTGCGTTGGGCATTCCCAATCCAGGTTGGCCGATCAATATCGGTATGACCTTCATGGGCTTCATCGCGCTGCTTTATGGGGTGGCGCTGTTCAGCGGACTGCTGATTCACTGGCCCAAGATCCGCAAGGAATTCTTCGCCCTCAAGCACGAGGGCAATATGCGCCGTTACTGGAAGAACCTGCATAACGTCATTGGCATCATCAGTTTCCCGTTTCACCTGATCATGTCGGTCACCGGTGCCGCCATGGGCATGTTTACCGTGGCGGCGGTGTTGCTCGGCGTCCTGGTATTCGGTCCCCAGCTGCGCGGGGTGATTACCGAGGAAACGGAAGTCTGGCCGGCGGTGGACAGCCAGGGAGAGACGGTGATCATGCCGTTGATGGAGGATGTGTTGTCCGCTGCTCGTAACGCGGTGCCGGACCTGCGTGTGGACTGGCTGGAGATCCGGGGCTATGGCGATGCCGCCGGCTGGATCGATGTGGCTGGTTCTGTGCCTGATCATGTGGGCCACCATGCCCATGTGGTGCTGGACCCGACGCTGGGCACCCTGCGGGTGATTGCCCCGGGACAGCGCAGTGTCAACTTTGCCAGTCTCTCGCCGGTCTATTCCCTGCACTTCGGGGACTACGGCGGCTTGCTGGTCAAGATGCTGTATGTGGCCCTGGGGCTGCTGGGGTCCCTGCTGTTTGTGTCCGGCAATATTCTCTGGTGCGAGCGTCGTTCGGACCGTGTCGGACCGGGTCGCTCGTCCGCGTTCCTGCTGCGCCTGACGCTGGGTGTCTGCTATGGCGTGGTCATTGGCATCGCCTTCAGTTTTCTGGCCAGCAAGGTGTTGCCGCATACGCCGTTTGCTGGCTGGGTGGCGCTGGCGGAACGGGGTATTTTTGCTCTGTTGCTGGTGTTGCTGGTGGCCTGGAGCCTACGGGCGTCGCCGTTGCGCTTCAGCAGCCTGATGCTGCGGGTGGCACCGTTCTGCTATCTGGCGTTGCCGGTGTTGCAGACGATACTGGAAGGCGGGCATGCCTGGCTGGAGCCGGATAACCGGCTGGTAAACCTGTTGTTACTGGCGCTGGCGGGCAGTCTGTGGGTAGTGCGTTGGCAGTTTCGCAAGCGGGTCCGTCAGGCGGAGCCGCACCCGTTATGGGTGGGCAAGGTGACCGAAGGGCACCCCAAGCATCTCACCGAGACCGAGCGGGAGAGTGGTGCAGTGACGACCCGGTAGCAGGGTCTTCAGCAAAAAAAGGGCCGGATTGTACCGGCCCTTTTTGGTGGCGGGCGTTACCGGTTAGAAGCGGTAGGTTGCCTGCAGGCTCAAGCCATGGGCGCTGTTCTCGAATTCGGCCCGGTAGCTGGATTGATCCACCTTGCCTTTCTTTTCCTGCAGATAGGCGTAGGCCGCATCCAGGGTCAGGTCGGGGGTGGGGCTCCAGCCGGCGCCCAGGGTGAAGATGTCGCGGTCGCTGACCGGAATCCGCACGGTACGGTGGGCGTCGTTGGTGGGGGCGTTGTCCCGGGCATAGCCGGCGCGAACTACCCACTTCGGGTCCAGCTGGTAGGCGCCGCCGAAGGCCACCGCCCAGGTGTCTTCCCACTTCAACGCTTCGGAAATGGTGGCAAAGCTGTCCGCGTAGGCCGGGTGGACCCCACTGTTTTCCACCTCGATACCACGCAAACGGCTCCAGCGGGTCCAGGTGGTGCCCAGGTTCAGAGTCAGCTTGTCGGTGGCCCGGAAGGTGACTGAGGTATCCACAGACTCCGGCATGGTGATGTCCAGCTCGGCGTCATAGCGGCCGTTCAGGCCTGGCAGGCCACCGGGAATCATGGGGTTGGGCGGGATTGGGCCCAGCATGCCATTGGCGCCGCTCACTGCGGTGCGACCTTCCAGGGTGTAATCGGTCTTGGAGTGGTAGGTGATGCCCCAGTCCAGACGGTCGTTGACGGCCACCAGCAGGCCCAGGGTATACCCCACGGCCATGTCGTCCCCCTCAATGTCCACTTCGGCATCGCCGCTGCCCGGAACCGGTCCGGCGAAAGCCGCATTAGGCACATTGCTGGTCAGGGCGCCGTCAATGCGATTGAGGGTGGGGCCAAAGCCCACAGAGACTTTGTCGGTGAAGGCATAGCTCAGGGTTGGCTGGATGGTCACGACCTGAACCTCGCTTTTCAGGCCGTTGTAACGACCCTGCCAGCCATCTTCATAATCACTGATCACGCCAAAGGGAGCATAGACGCCAATGCCGGCATGCCACTGGCTGTTGAGCGGGGTGACGTAATAGCCGAACGGGACGGTGGTGAAGGGCACCATGTCACCGTCGTTAGTGCCACCCTGGCCAAACTTGCCCTCGGCATCACGGATGTCGGTGCTGGCGTCGATAAATGCCAGGCCGCCGCTGATCTGGGCGCGCTGGAGGCGGCTCATGCCGGCCGGGTTGCCATACAGGGTGCTGGCGTTGGCGGCGTTGGAGGCGCGGCCGGCGTAGGCAGAGCCGGCGTTGCTGGCACTTTGCTCATTCAGGGCCAGCCCATTGGCCATGGCCTGGCTGGAAGCCGCCGCAATGGCAACGGCCAGCAGGGCATTTTTCGAATACTTCATGATTGCTTTCCCGAGTTGTGTTTTGCGCGCGAAAGTTACCATTCGGACACAAATTATTACAGGTTGTTTATCGTCAAAATCGTCGAAATATAAGGATAAAAGCGACATTTTACGGTAAATATGGTGTTTAATTTCATGAAGATGATTCGAAAATAAATTGCGTGTATACCCTGCGAGCCGGCCGGTGTCGGCGTTCTCGTTGAGCGGTGGCGACGCAATGATGCGGCGCCAGTCCCGGGAAAGGTGGCGGGATGGGATTAACGAGGGGGGAGGCGAGCAGGCAAAAAAAAGCCACCCGCGAAGGGTGGCTTTTCTCAGATGGCACGCCCGAGAGGATTCGAACCTCTGACCTTTGCCTCCGGAGGGCAACGCTCTATCCAGCTGAGCTACGGGCGCAGAACTCTGTTGTACCGTGGCGGTGTGGTGGCAGCGTCACCGCCTGACAGCGCGTTGCGCTGTTAACGCTCCCGGCATTCGCCGGGCCGGCGAATTGCCCTGCATAGCAATCCGCGCTC
The DNA here is from genome assembly GCA_036230225.1 of Pseudomonadota bacterium. Classification (GTDB taxonomy): domain Bacteria; phylum Pseudomonadota; class Gammaproteobacteria; order Pseudomonadales; family Alcanivoracaceae; genus Alcanivorax. Next base: position 15,706 of record JAZAJX010000221.1, read on the forward strand.
CACCGGGGGGAAGCCGCGCTTCCCGGTTTCCGGCTGCACCCAGCTGAGCGACGGGCGCAACCCGGTGACAGACTTCGGTGCGGTGGTAACCGGCACGCGCGGCCTGTCGTGAAGAACTTGGGGGTTCAACGGGCGCGAATGATAGCCGGTTGTGGCGGTGGCGTCCATGGATGGGGTGCATCCCGGGTGCAGATGCTTATAATCTGCGCGCTATCGTGAAGGCGGTGCTGTCATCGCTTCCGTCAGTGCTGTCTCTTTCGGGTTTCCGGCAGCGCTGTTTCTGCATGAGCCCGTTACATGGCGATGATTGCAGGAGAAGAGAATGAATCTGTACTGGGTAGTGCTGCTGTTGGCCGTGATTGTGGAAATTGCCTGGGCCATGAGTCTGAAATGGATCCAGGTGCAGCCGGGTGTCGCGTCCGTTGGCACCTCCCTGGTGCTGACTGCGTTGAACATGTTGATGCTTTCCTATGCCATGAAGGGCATTCCGGTAGGGACTGCCTATGCGGTCTGGACCGGTCTGGGGGCGGTGGGGATCACGGTGCTGGGTATTCTTTTCTTCAATGATCCGGCCAATGTCTCCCGACTGGCCTTCATGGGGCTGGTGGTCATTGGTGTGGCAGGTCTCAAATTGACCGCGTCGGCAGCCTGAATGTGCCGTCAGGGCTCGCACGCCGGTGCTGTCCATTTTACAATCTTTTCCCTCTAACCCCCTGATAAATCGGTACCCTCTGCGGGCAGATGTTGGCCGCCAACTGATGGAGAGAACAGTGCGCATTGCTTATCTGGAAGATGACATGGCCCAGGCGGAGCTTGTCACTCACTGGCTTAAGGAAGCGGGCCATAACTGTATTCACATGGCCAGCGGGCGCGAGTTCATGTCCCTGTTACGGCGGGACACCTTCGACATTCTGGTGCTTGATTGGGAAGTGCCGGATATGAATGGCTATGCCGTGCTGGAGGAGATTCGCGCCAGCGGTAACCGCACGCCGGTGTTGTTTGCCACTCAGCGTGATGATGAATCTTCCATCGTGGGTGCACTCACCCAAGGCGCGGACGACTACATGGTCAAGCCTACCAAGCAAGCGGAATTGCTGGCCCGGATTGCCGCTCTCGGTCGCCGGGCGGGGGTATCGGATATGGATGATGAAGCAGCCCTGACAGTGGGGCCCTGGACAGTAGACCGCTCGCGACGACAGATCCTGTTGTCTGACGAGCCGGTGAAGCTGACCGACAAGGATTATGAGCTTGCCAGCTACCTGTTCCAGAATGTGGGTAAGCTGATGAGTCGTGCGCATCTGCTGGAGAAGGTCTGGGGGATCATGACCCCGATCGAATCCCGTACCGTGGACGTGCATATCAGTCGTATCCGTCGCAGTCTGCAGATACGCCCGGAACGCGGCTATCGCATCAAGACGGTTTACCAGCATGGCTACCGCCTGGAGCCGATTGAAGAATAAGGATATTGCTATGAGGGTCTGGTTATGTGTTGCCCTGTTGCTGGGGTTGAGCACGGCGGCGGCAGCATCCGACGATTGGCACTACACCCTGCGCCCGGGGGATACCCTGTGGAAGGTGTGCAAGCAGTTTGCCCAGGAACCGGCCGCCTGCTGGCGAGATCTGGCCAGCCATAACTCCCTCGAGAACCCGCACAGCATCAGCCCGGGGCAGACCCTGTTGGTGCCGATTGCCTGGCTGAAGGAAAAGCCTATCCCGGCCCAGGTACTGGCGGTTGTTGGCGAAGTGATGTTGTATCCGGTGGCGGGGGGGGACGCCCGTCCGGTGCAAAACGGCGACACCGTGGCCTTCGGTGACGCCCTCGAAACGGCCACAGGCGCCAGTGCGCGTCTGCAGTTTGCCGATCAGTCCGAGGTAGTGATCAAGCCGGGCAGTCTGTTGGTGGTTAATCGTTACCGGCGTTTTCTGGATCAACAGGGCGAACAGACCGAACTGCGCCTGGAGCGAGGCAATATTCGCAACAAGGTGACCCCGGCGGGCAATGATGCGCGCACCTTCAAGGTCTTTACACCCGGAGCGGTGGCGGCGGTGCGTGGCACCGAATACTACGTCAGTGTGGATGCCGGTGAAACGACGCGAAATGAAGTGGTGGAAGGGCGCGTGGACGTCAGCGCCCGTGGCACCCGTCGCGACGTGGAGGCCGGGTTTGCCACCCTGGCTCGAATCGATGAGCCTCCCATCGAGCCGGTACCTCTACTGCCGGCGCCGGCGGTGGAGTTGACCACCAGTCATGAAGGGGTTCAGGCGGTGTGGCCGGATCAGGCTGACGCCGCCAGCTACTGGCTGGAATGGTATGCCCGGGCTGACGACAGTTTATTGGGGCAGGCGTCGTTGACCCGCGGACAGTGGCAACAGGCCTTGCCTCAAGGCGATTATCGCCTGCTGGTCCGGGCCGTGGATGCCAATGGCCTGCGTGGCCATGAAACCTGGAAAGATTTCACCATCGAGCCCGCCCCGGAACCGGAGCCGGAATCCAAATGGGATCTGTGGGTCTTCCTGGGCGGGGCGGCCTTGCTCCTGGCGCTGTAACTGGATGCGTTCGCGTCTGAATACCTATCAGCGGCGTTATCTGGCGGAACACATCTCGGTGTTGTTCCTGGTGGTCGGCCTGTGTGCCCTGCTGAGTATCAGCGGGGCACTCTCCTTTGTAGACCGCTATATCTACGACAGCCTGCTCAAGACCTTGCCCGATGAGCCCTCGCCGGATCTGGTGGTGGTAGGGATCGATGAATACAGCCTTAGGGAAATCGGTCGCTGGCCCTGGGACAGGAAGGTGCATGCCCAGCTGATCAACCGGCTCACCGAGATGGGCGCCAGGGCCATTCTGCTGGATCTGATCCTGTCTGAACCGGACCGCAACAACCCGGCCTCCGATCTGGCGCTGGTACAGGCCATGGCCGATAACGGTCACGTTTATCTGCCGGTGCATGTGGAACAGCTGCGTGCCGGTGGCCAGCTGATTGAAGTGCTCCCTTATGCACCGTTCGCCCGCGCCGCGGCGGGCCTGGGTCATGTGGATCTGGAGCTGGATAGTGACGGGGTGGCCCGGTCCGTCTACATGCGCTCCGGGATCGGTCAGGCCTGGTGGCCGCATATTACCCAGACCCTGCTGATTCAGGAGGGCATGCTCCCTGAGAATACCTTTCCCGCCAACAAGGGGGAGGAGTTTTCCGGGCTGGCCAACGTGCGTCGATACCATCGTTTCGTGCCTTTCGTCAGCGGCCCCAACAGTTACCCGCAGGTGTCAGCGGTGGAATTGCTGGAAAACCTGATCCCCGAGCAGCTGATCCGCGACAAGATCGTGCTGATCGGGGCCACCGCGGCTGGCCTGGGGGACATGCTGCCCACGCCCATGGCCAGCAAGGGCGAGCTGATGGCCGGGGTGGAGGTGAATGCCAACCTGCTGGATGGCCTGCGGGCGGATCGCTTGATCCGTGAGATGCCCATGACCAGCGTGCTGGTGCTGGGCGCCATACTCGCCTTGCTGGCGCCGCTGCTATTGCCCTATGTGCTGCCCCGCTGGAGCATTCCTCTGGTGGGGGGGGTGATTCTGGTCTGCCTGCTGGTGAGCATGGTCATGCTGATCGTGCTGCGTCTGTGGTTCCCGCCCTCGGCGGCCATGGCAGCGGCGTTAATGGCCTACCCATTGTGGACCTGGCGACGACTGGAATATTCCCTGTCGTACATGCGCCATGCCCTGGAGCGTTTGTCGGAATACAGTGACCTTAACCAGCGCCTGACGCGCCCGTCATCCCTGGAGCAGATGGGACGCATGTTCGATCAGGTATTGCCGGTGCGAGCCTGGCGCCTGCTGGGGGGCGAGAAACCTCTGCGCGGCGGGGAGAGCTTGCCGGCGTCCACCTGGAAAGGTGCTCTGGCCCGTCAGTACCGCTTCAAGCATGACGGCCGTCGTTATGAACTGGACCTGGTGTGGCACCAGGCCTTGCAGGCCGATACCTACGACTACTGGGTAAGGGCCATGCTGGTGCGCATTCGCACCCACGCCCCGAGCATGGGGCCCCGCTACGAGGTGCTGGAAAAGCATATCGACCGGTTACGCCGGGAAGAGGATCGCCAGGAAGCCCTGACCCGTTTTTTCCAGGTGACCCTGGCTCAGATCCGGGAAGGGGTGGTGATTGCCGACGCCTGCGGTGTCATCCTCTATGCCAACCCCCAGGCCTCGTTTCTGCTCGGGCTGCAGATGGGGGCACTGGATGCGGGGCAGCCCATGGTCACCGAACTGGGCCGCGAGCTGGAACTGCGGGACTATGGCTGGGACGAATTGCTGCGCCGGACACTGGCGGAAGGCCGTGCCCAGCTGGAATGCCGTAACCGCCAGGGCACGGATCTCTATCTGGATCTGCTGCTGGTGCATGCCGGCGATAATCCGGGAAGGATGATGATCATCTCCTTCAAGGACATCAGCGATGTCAAACAGGCGTTGCGGGCTCGCTCGGAAATGCTGGATTTTCTTTCCCATGACCTCCGTTCCCCCATGGTGTCGGTGCTGGCGCTCACCGAAAAGATGCGTCAGCACGGCCACGAGCAGAGCCTGGAAGGCTTCCTGGATAACGTGCAGCACTATGCCCAGCGCAACCTGAATATTGCCGAGCAGTTCCTGCAGCTGGCCCGGGTGGAAGCGGTGGAATCCGTGGAAATGAACGAGCAGGACATGCTCGATGTGGTGGAGAGCGCCATTGATATGGTGCAGATCCAGGCCCAGCAGGCGGACATCACCTTGCGTTTCGACTACGACCCGCACCAGGAAGTTTGGGTGCTGGGTAACAACGAGCTGCTGGAGCGACTGGTGGTGAATCTGCTCACCAATGCGGTCAAATACAGCCATGCCGGCAGTTCCGTGGATGTGCGCCTGTATGCGCTGGATGAGGCTGTCGTCTGTGAGGTAAGGGACCGGGGGGTAGGGATTCCGCCAGAGTTTCAGCAGTCCCTGTTCGAGCGCTTCAGCCGTGCCAGTACCAGTGGCGGGGCGCGGACCCGGGGAGCCGGTATGGGGCTGCGCTTCGTCAAGGTGGTCACCGAGCGTCATGGAGGCTCCATCCAGGTAGAGAGCACGGTCAACGAGGGCAGCCGTTTCACCCTCTCGTTACCCCGTATCGAGATAGAGTAAGGCGGTAATCCCGGGTATTTCCCCTCTGGCGGCGGTCTGCCCAGGGGGTGCGAGTTGCCGGCGATACATCAAGCGTTTTGTCCCCACGCGTTGAGCGGGTATAATCGCCGCCGCAGCGCCGGAGGTTACTCCCCTGGGCGAAACACAGAGAATAGAGGTGGAATCGTGAAAAAGATGCTGACTGCCGGCCTGGTACTGGTCGCTACCCTGTTTGCCGCTGGTAGCGTGGCTGCCAAGAGCACCAAGGAAATCTCCCCTTATCCGCTGGGCGAGCGTTCCGTATTCAGTGAACGTGCGATTGCCGAGCGCATTCAGCCGGTGGGCTCTGTGTGTGTCGAAGGGGAAGACTGCGGCACCGCTGCGGCTGCCGGTGAAGAAGTGGCCAGTGGCCCCCGTTCCGGCGAGCAGGTTTACAACAGCGCTTGCGCGGCCTGTCATGCCACTGGCGCAGCGGGTGCGCCCAAGACCGGGGATGCCGGTGCCTGGGCATCGCGTATCGCTCAGGGCAATGCCACCCTGGTGAAACACGCCATTGAAGGTATCAACGCCATGCCGCCCAAGGGTATGTGCATGGATTGCTCCGACGACGAGATCAAGGCCGCCGTCGAGTACATGGTCAACAAGAGCAAGTAATCTTGTTGCGCCTGGCGGGTCTATTGCTGTCGGCCCTCTGGCTGGCAGCCTGTTCCGATTCCGACAGTAACGCCTCGTCCTCCGCTGCGGCTGCGCCGCAGGCCCGTGACGGGGCGTTGTTGTATCGTCAATACTGTGTGACGTGTCATGGCTCAGGTGCGCTCGGCGCCCCCCGCGTTGGCAAGGAATACCGCCTCTACTGGTCCCACGAAATCGAAGAAGAAGGTTTCGACACCATCGTCAACGAGGCGATTGCCGGCATCAACTCCATGCCTCCACGTGGAGGCTGCTTCGACTGCAGCGATGACGAAGTCCGCAACGCGGTGATCTACATGCTGCAGCTGAGCGGCGCGAAGTAGTTTCAAGCTATAAGCTACCGCGCGAGAGAGGTTGATATGGGGAAGAGCGTTTGCTTCGCGACCAGAACGCTTTTCGCTTTTTGATCATTATGCGGCGCGGCTGCGACGTTATTCGACTGGCTCATTCTCTTTGTTCGCGTTGTAGCTTGCAGCTTGAAACTTGCGGCTAATCAAGCAGCGCCCGAAGATTGGCAATGCTGGCTTCAGCCACGGCATCTTCCTTGGCTTCATCCTTCTGGATGCCGATGCCCAGATAGTCGATATCGTCCTGGGGAATTTCGTCCACGAAGCGGCTGGCGGTGGTGTCGATTTTTTCGCCGTACTGTTTGCGCGTCAGGGCCTGGGTCATGGCCAGGGTTTCCCGGGCGCGGGTAATGCCCACGTACATCAGGCGGCGTTCTTCGACGATGTTGTCTTCCTCGATGCTGGTGCGGTGGGGCAGCAGTTCCTCTTCCACGCCCATCATGTAGACATGGGGAAATTCCAGCCCTTTGGACGCGTGCAAGGTCATCAGCTGAACGCGATCAGAATCGTCTTCTTCTTCCTGCTGCTCGAGCATGTCCAGCAGCACCAGCTTCTTGATCACCGCTTCCAGATCGCTGGCGCCGTCGTCCTCTTCTTCCTGTTTTTCCAGCATGCGCTCGATGCTGCGCACCAGCTGCCAGACGTTCTCGATGCGCTTCTCGCCAATGCGTGGACTGGACGCGTTCTGCATCAGCCAGCCTTCATAGTCGATATCGGTGATCAGCTCGTTGACCGCCTGCAGGCTGTTCTGGCCAAAGCAGAATTGGCGTTTGGCATCGAGCCAGGCCTTGAAGCGTTGCAGTTTCTCCGCGGACTTGGGAGCCATGACTTCGCTGAGGGCAAAGTCGTCGCACACGTGGTAAAGCCCCTGTTCGCGCTTGAGCGCCCAGGTGGCCAGTTTCTCCAGGGTGCTGGGGCCGATCTCCCGGCGCGGGGTGTTAATGATGCGCAGAAAGGCATTGTCATCGTCCGGGTTCACCAGCAGTCGCAGGTAACACATCAAGTCCTTGATCTCGCTGCGCGAGAAGAAGCTGGTGCCACCCGAGACCTTGTAGGGGATCGACAGACTCTGCAGTTTCATTTCCAGAATGCGCGATTGGAAATTGCCCCGGTAAAGAATCGCAAAGTCCTTCCACTTGAGGCCCTGTTGCAGACGCCGATGGAAGATGTCGCTGGCGATCCACTCGGTTTCCGCATCCTCGTCACGGAGGGCGGAAAAGCGGATCGGTTCGCCATAGCCGAAGTCCGACCACAGGCTTTTTTCGAACACGTGGGGGTTATTGTCGATCACCGTGTTGGCGGCTTTCAGGATGCGACCGGTGGAGCGGTAATTCTGTTCCAGCTTGACCACTTTCAGGGTGGGCCAGTCTTCCTGTAGCTGTGCCAGGTTTTCCGGACGCGCGCCGCGCCAGGCATAAATGGACTGGTCATCGTCGCCCACCACGGTGAATTTGCCCTCCGGCAGGGTCAGCATTTTCACCAGCTCGTACTGGGCGCCGTTGGTGTCCTGGTATTCATCCACCAGCAGGTACTGGATGCGGTTGCGCCACTTTTCCAGAATGCGCGGTTGTTCGCGGAACATGCGTGCCGGCATCAGGATCAGGTCGTCGAAATCCACCGCATTGCACACCCGCAGCATGCGGTCGTAACCGCCGTAGGCCATGGCGGCGCGCAGGGCCTCGTCGGAGTCAGCGGTGCTCACCGCTTCCTCCGGTAGCACCAGGGCATTCTTCCAGTCGGAAATTCGCTTGTGGATCATATCCACCGCGTCCAGGTCTCGCTCGGAGTCACCCTGGCGGAGAATTTCCTTGAGGATTTCCTTGCTGTCGGCGCCGTCCAGAATGGAAAAGCCGTTGCGCAGCCCACAGGCCTTGAGCTCGGACTTGAGGATACGCAGGCCCAGATTATGAAAGGTGGAAACGATCAGCCCCCGGGTCAGATCGCGGCTCACCAGGGATTGCACCCGTTCCTTCATCTCCCGGGCAGCCTTGTTGGTGAAGGTGACGGCGGCGATGTGCCGTGCCGACATGCCGCGTTCCTGAATCAGCCAGGCGATCTTGCGGGTAATCACACTGGTCTTTCCGGACCCGGCCCCGGCCAATACCAGCAAGGGGCCGTCGGCGTAGTGCACGGCTTCCTGCTGACGGGGATTGAGTTTACTCATGGGGCTCCGGAAAATCTGAGGGGAAATCGGGTCGCTATGATACCAGTGAAGTCGGTCCACTCCAGTCACCTTATGTCGGTTATCATCAACACCTACCCATTACCCTGATTCGTCCATGCGTCTTGATTACTTTCTCGCCCACAGTGCCGGCTTGACCCGCAAGGAAGCCAAGCAGTTGATCAGCCGCGGTGCGGTCACCGTGGAGGGTGAAGCGCGCCCGAAGGCCAACCTTCAGCTGAAGGAGGGACAGGGTGTGTGGCTGCATGGTGACGCGGTGCAATTGCCGGGCCACCGTTACCTGATGTTGTACAAGCCGGCGGGGGTGGTGTGTTCCACGGATGACCCGGAACATCGCACCGTACTGGATCTGCTCCCGGCCGAATGGCGCCGGGATCTGCACCCGGCCGGGCGGCTGGATCGCGACACCACAGGCCTGGTGTTACTGACCAGTGACGGTCAGTGGTCCCACCGGCTGACCTCGCCGAATCACCATTGCGCAAAGCGCTATCGGGTGACCTGTGCGGACCCGGTTAGCGACGAGGATTTGCAAGCCCTGCGCGATGGCATCCTGCTGCGCGGTGACGAGTCGCCGACGTTACCCGCCGGGGCGGAACGGGTGGATGCGCATCAATTGCTGCTGACTCTCCACGAGGGGCGTTACCATCAGGTAAAACGGATGCTTGCGGCGCGCGGCAACAAGGTGGTGGCTCTGCATCGGGAGCAGATCGGCGAGATCGCGCTGGATGCCGCGTTGGCGCCGGGAGCATTCCGGCTGCTGACGAAGGAAGAGATCGCGAGCATTTGACGCAAGCCTGCAGCTGTGCCGCGTTCTGCTTCTCGCGGGTAGGTGGTATGAAAGATCAGGAACAACAGCCTTTTCAGCACAGAGGGCACAGTGCACACAGAGCCATCGCTGTCTTTTCCTCGGTGGACGCCGTGCCCTCTGTGGTCCATCCGCCTTTTCAGGTTTCGGGTGATCGCGCCTACCCGCTGCGCGCGCCCCCTGCGGGGACAACATAAAAGGGAGGTTGCCATGACGCAACGTCAATTCGGTGCCGTTACCGTGGAAGCCGTACAGGGCGACATCGCCAACCAGCCGGACCTGGATGCCATCGTCAATGCCGCCAATGCTGAGTTACGGACTGGTGGCGGGGTCGCCGGGGCGATTCACCGGGCTGCCGGTCCAGGCCTGGAGCGGGAATGCGTTCCGCTGGGCCCTATTCGGCCTGGCGACGCGGTGATTTCCGGCGGACATGGCCTGCCCAATGCGCATGTGATTCATTGTCTGGGCCCGGTTTATGGCCGGGATGAGCCCTCTGCAGAATTGCTGGCATCCTGTTACCGGAACGCGTTACAGCTGGCTGAGAAAAACGGGATTGCCCGCATCGGCTTTCCGGCCATTTCTACCGGAATCTTTGGTTACCCGCTGGCAGAGGCGGCCACCGTGGCGTGCCGTGCAGTGGCTGATACCGCGGGGGCTCTCAAAACGGTGGTGCGGGTGCGGTTCGTGTTGTTTAGCGACGATGACCTGGCCGTTTTCGACAAGGCGCTAGCGGCGTTGTAGCAGTACCTCCGAGACAGAAACCAAAGAAGGCGCCTAATGGCGCCTTCCGGCTTCTTGATGAAGGTTTTGCGGGGCCGGTTTAATTCAACTGGCTCTGCAGTGCCATCACATCCACGGTACGCTCCCGGTTCAGGGGGTCCACCAGGGTCTGGGCATCCTGATAGACGCGTGGCGTCTTGTAGAGCATGGCGACTGCCTTGACGTGGCTGGGGCACACATAACGTTCCGGCATTTCCCGCTCCAGCCAGGCACGGACTTTCGGCGCCTGGTCCGAGCCCATCTTCGGGAACAGGTGGTGCTCCACGTGGTGGCTGAAATGGAAATGCAGCGGGTCAATCCAGCGCCAGGCGCGCACGCTCATGGAGTTGTCTACCGGGTGATTGTTGTCCATCTGCGGGCGTAGCATGTGGTTGGTCAAAATGTAGCTCTGACCGATAAAGTTGATGATCGCCATGGGGATCAGCACGGTGAAAACAGCCAGGGGACCGGAAATTACGGCCAGGGTGATCCAGGCCGCCATGCACAGATAAGACTGGCGAATGGCTTTCTTGCGGTCGAACCCCTTGAATTCCTCTCGCTTGCGAGTCTGCATGCGCAGTACCAGCTGGGCATGGAACATGAAGGAATAGAACAGGAACAGGAAGCTGTACCAGGTACGGCCACCCGGGGCCAGCTTGGTGAAGTTGGCGGTGGCCGGGTGTTTCTCGTAACGGTACAGGGTGCCGAAGGAATCCGGGTCCTTGTCACCCAGGTTGGTGTGGGCGTGGTGAGCCACGTTATGCCAGCGGCGCCAGAATTCCGGCGGAACCAGTGCCGGGCCGAACCCCATCCAGCCGAGCACATCCTGCATCCGCTTGCTCATGCCCAGGGCGCCATGCAGCACCTCATGGGCGAGCAGGGCCTGGCAGGCCAGGGTGTGGCCGGCCAGCACGCTCAGCAACAGATTGCCCCACCAGGGCAAGTCCAGCATCAGAATGGCGGCAATGCTGGCGATAATGATGGCGGTCATGGGAATAAACCACAGGGCCCGCCGCGGGCGGGCCTTGAAGGCCTCCGGCCCCAGATCCTTCTTCACGGCATCGCGAATGGCGCGGGCATCATCGGCGCCGAAGTGGCGGCTATAAGCAGGCGTGTCCGTCGTCATGCTGGTTGTCCTCGATGGTTCCTGCACACAGGCAGGGAAATTGGGATGGGGGCATTCTGGTGAACCGTTGTATTCAAGCGAAGTGCAGGGCTGGACAGAAATCGGTTATTTTCGGACAAGGGCAGAAATGACGTATAGTAGTGCCATGACTCACGAGCGCTTCATACAACTGGATCCAGGCACCGGCCGCTCCCCGGTCCCCGTCAACTATGTGCGGAATCTGGTGGAGCTGATTGCCGAAGTGGGCGTGGATACCCGCCGGCTGCTTGCTCAGGTAGGCCTGAGTGAGGAGGAGGTCTATAACCCGGAACCTGCCCTGCGCTTCGAGCAGTTTCGTCGGGTCATGGTGGGCGCCCGTGAGATGACCGGTGACCCGGCTCTGGGCCTGGCCCTGGGGCAGCAGTTGACGCTCACCGCCCATGGCCTGCTCGGCTATGCGGCCATCAGCAGTGCGGATCTGGGTGATGCCCTGCGGTTACTGGAGCGCTATTTCCGTACCCGGACGCGCCTGTGTGTGCCCCGCATCGAGCCTTCCACGGAAGGGGTGCGTTTCTGTCTGGTGGAGAGCGTGCCGCTGGGCGATATCCGCGAGACCTATCTCGAAGTGGTCGTCGCGGCGGTGGTGGGTGGGATCCGCTACCTGCTGGGTGAGCGTTTCCGTGGTGCGGTGCTGGAGCTGCCTTATCCGGCACCGGCCCACGCCGAACAGTACCGGGAGCTGCTGGACATGCCGGTGGAGTTTGGTGCCGACGTGGCGGCGCTTCGTCTGCCGGAGGCCCTTCTCAGCGAACCCTTTACCCTGTCCGATCCGGCATCCCGGCAGATGGCAGCGCAGAAATGCGAGGAAGAACTGCAGCGTCTGGAAGCAGATCAGGACTGGGCCAGCCGGGTACGCGCCCGCCTCATGCAGGCCGAGGGCATGTTGCCCAGCCTGGAGCAACTGGCCAGCAATTTTCATGTTACCTCCCGGACCCTGCGTCGTTACCTCAACGCGCTGGGTGTCAGCTACCGTTCCCTGTTGGAAGAGGTGCGCATGACAAAGGCCATGGCCTACCTGCAGGCGAACATTACCGTGCAGCAGGTCGCCATGAAGCTGGGCTACGCCGACCCCAGCAACTTTGCCCGGGCCTTCCGGAAATGGACCGGACATCCTCCCAGTCATTTCCAGCCGTAATAGCCTCCGTTTTTTTGCTTCAATGCCTTCCGATGCCGCTTGCGATGCTGCTCGATGGTGTCGATTTTTTTCAGTCCGAAGCGAGAACGCTCATTGTTGACCAGATCGAGAGGCAACCAAGCCTCGCAATAGAGAGCGTAAATCTCAAAAAAATGTCTTGAAAAAGCACCGTCTTCAATGCGCGCCGGTTCTTCCAGCTGGCGACGCTTCTCCAGCACCCAAGGCTCTAGCGCGTACCAGCAGCATAGATACATGGGGCCCCAAAGGTTCATGAAGTGTTTTCGTGATATCAGGTTATTCCACGCCATATAGCCGATGCGCTGGAGCTTGATGCTGACCTGATGCGCGGCATCCAGCTCTTCTTTGCGCCAGCTTTCCTCCGCCGTTTGTTCGCGGTAGGGTTGCCGCTGATGGGCATCAGTAATAATGCGTATCAGAGGCTTGAGCGTGTCCATTTCTGACATGGCCCAGCGAAGGATGTCGGCATCGCGAGACAGAGACGCTTCGCGGATGTTGTGCGATCCTTGTCGAAGACCAACCAGAAGAACAATGGTCAGTACGACCATCAATATATCGGAGACGCCCGATACGCCGCCCCAGTCAAAGGTTTCAAACTGAAATTTGATATTCTCAAACATGATTTTTGTTTTTCGCTCCTGAAATAGAAAGGGGTCGTCCCTGAGTGCAAAGAATGAGAACACAATGACGGTGGATTCTGAACCGGTTCTATTGGTTTCCCGCCACAATCACCCCATTGGCAGTTGTCAGCGCGCACGCATGCAGCGCCAGCGGCTGATTCACCGCGCCTCCTACGTGGTGGTGCGGGATCTGGCCGGACGAATCTGTGTACAGCAGCGGGCGGCGGACAAGCATTTCTATCCCGGCGGCTGGGACCTGGCGGCGGGCGGGGTGATGCGCCCCAGTGAAACCGTGCCGCAGAATCTGTCCCGGGAGTTGTTCGAGGAAGTGGGGGTGCAACGATCATTTACCCGCTGGCACTGGTTCTTTTTTGCCAACCCGCATCATCAGGTATGGGGGGCACTGGCGTCTGTGGTCGTCTGTCCAGCGGCGGTGTCACTCAGCAACGAGGTGGTCGCGGTGGATTGGTTGCCGGCACGGCAGGCGCTGACCCTGCCTGACGCCACTCCGGACACCCGCTATGCCCTGTCCTTGCTGTTGTCATCCTGCGCTTGAGCGTTTTCGTCCTTGTGGCCGCCTGACCGGCTGGGTAGTTTCTCTCCATTGGAAAGGAGAGAGAGATGTCTCAGCGATTCAGTGTGGCCGGTAAACGCATTCTGATTACCGGCGCGTCCAGCGGCTTTGGCGCCCACTTTGCCGTGGCGCTGGCCGAGGAAGGGGCGGATGTGGTGCTGGCAGCCCGCCGGGTGGAAAAGTTGCAGGCCACGGCCAAGAGTGTCCGTGATCTGGGACGGGAGGCCACCGTGGTGCCCATGGATGTGAGCGATCATGCCAGTGTGGAAGCGGCCTTCGCCCACATGCCGGCACTGGACGTGGTGGTGAACAATGCCGGCATTTCCCACGAAGGCCCCACCGACGAACTCAGCGAGGACGATTGGGATCGCGTGGTGGATACCAACCTGAAAGGGGTCTGGGCGGTGTCCAAGTTCGCCATCCGGCAATGGAAACGCGACGCTCGCCCTGGCAGCCTGATCAATATCGCGTCCATTCTCGGTCTTCGGGTGGGGGGGCGTGTGGCCCCTTACACCGCCTCCAAGGCGGCAGTGGTGCAGCTCACCAAATCCCTGGCGCTGGATTACGCCCGCTACAACATCCGTTGTAATGCCATCTGTCCCGGCTATGTGGAAACCGACATCAACCGGGATTTCTTCAACAGCCCCCTGGCGGAAAAAATGCTCAAGCGTATTCCCTATCGCCGACTCGGGCTGATTGATGAACTGGTGGGGCCGCTGCTGCTGCTGGCGTCCGATGCGTCCTCCTACATGACCGGTTCGGTGATCGCCGTGGATGGCGGCCACCTTTGCAACACCCTCTAACTGCATTCAACGAGGATAGATCATGGATTTCTCCCTGAGCCCGGCGCTGGAAAGCCTTCGCCAGCAAGTGGCGGACTTTGTGGAAGCGGAAATCATGCCGCTGGAAAACGACAAGGCCAATTATGACGACCATGAGAACTTCAAGGAGAGTGTGGTCGACGCCCTGCGTGACAAGGCGAAAGCCGCAGGCCTGTGGGGGTTCCAGTTACCCAAAGAACGCGGAGGCCTTGATGTGGGCGTGGCAGGCATGGCGGTACTCTACGAAGAAGCCGCGCGCAGCCCGTTCGGCCCGGTGGTATTCAACTGCGCGCCCCCGGATGACGGTACCATGATCCTGCTCAACAAGATTCTCGATGACGGGCAGAAAGCACGCTGGTTGCAGCCCATGATCGACGGCAAGGTGCGCTCTGCCTTTGCCATGACGGAGCCCGATGGGGGGTGCGGCTCTGACCCGTCGCTGACCTACACCACCGCCACCAAAGACGGTGACAACTGGGTCATCAAGGGCCGCAAGTGGTTTATCACCGGCGCGGAGGGCGCACAGACCTTCATCCTGATCGCCAAGACCAGTGACGACCCGCGCAAGGGGCTCACGGCCTTTCTGTTTGATGCGGACCAACCCGGCTGGGACGTGGTGCGTCGTATTCCCATCATGGGCCCGGAAGAGCATGGGGGACATTGTGAACTGACGTTCGATGGCCTGGTGATTCCCGACGAGAACCGCCTGCTTAACGTGGGCGATGGCCTGAAGGTCACCCAGATCCGTCTGGGGACCGCGCGTCTGACCCACTGTATGCGCTGGCTGGGTCTGGCCAAGCGTTGCATGGAAGAAGCGGCCGGTTATGTGGAAAACCGCATGAGTTTTGGGTCCACCCTGGCCGAGCACGAGGGCGTGCAGTGGATGCTGGGCGATGTGGCCAAGGACATCGAGGTCGGGCGGCTGTTGACCATGCAGGCGGCCTGGAAACTGGATCAGGGCGACTTCGCCAAGAAGGAAATTTCCATGGCCAAGATCCACGTGGCCGATACGCTGCACAAGGCGGCCGACACGGCCATCCAGCTTTGCGGAGCCCGTGGGTACTCCAAGGACACCCTGCTGGAGTGGATCTATCGCTATGCCCGACAGGCCCGTCTGGTCGATGGGGCCAGCGAGGTCCACAAGATGGTCTTGTCGCGTTTTTATCTGAAAGAGAAGCGCGACTTCTTCCACTGGGGCTAACCCCCGATCAGCGTTTCCTTTCCCCCGGCCCTGTGTGGCGTGACCCGTTACACAGGGCTTCCTGCGTATTTCTCGTCTGTGCCCACCCCTGAGACGCTGGGATGTGATTTC
Source organism: Pseudomonadota bacterium (assembly GCA_036230225.1). Classification (GTDB taxonomy): domain Bacteria; phylum Pseudomonadota; class Gammaproteobacteria; order Pseudomonadales; family Alcanivoracaceae; genus Alcanivorax. Next base: position 31,259 of record JAZAJX010000221.1, read on the forward strand.
CGGTCAAGAAGCCGTATTGCCGAATCACAAAACGGATGTGCCTATTTTTTCATTCCTGTGATAACATTTTATTGTGACGAAGTTCACAATTTTTTGGGTTTCATGACGGCCTGCCCGAGGGGCGCTGCTATCGCTAATGGATGGCAGGAGCGCTTGC
>JAZAJX010000222.1:0-5798 GCA_036230225.1 Pseudomonadota bacterium
GCGTTTTTCATACTGGTTACGGCTGAGCGCCTCGCGCTGCTGCTCGGCCCAATGCCACAGTTTGACGAAGAACAGGAAATCCGACTGCTTGTCGGTGAAGGGTTGATGGGCCTGGTCTGCCTGCTGCTGTTTGTCATGGGGCCGCTCGCGGGGGTCCTGGGCGGCCAGGGCCGAGACCACGATCAGCGTTTCACGGAGGACATTCTTCTCGGCCGCTGCCACCAGCATGCGCCCCAGGGTGGGATCCAGCGGGAACCGCGCCAGTTGACGCCCCAGTGGTGTCAGGGATTGCTTTGCTGTCAGTGCACCCAGTTCGTCCAGCAGCCGGTAGCCGTCGCGGATCAGACGTCCATCGGGCGGCTCGATAAAGGGAAAGTCTTCCACCCTGCCCAGGCGCAGGTCCGCCATTTGCAGGATCACCGCTGCCAGATTGGTGCGCTGGATTTCCGGGTCGGTAAACGCGGGGCGGTTAATGAAATCGTCTTCGTCATAAAGCCGGAAACAGATACCCGGCATGATGCGCCCACTGCGCCCGGCCCGCTGGTTGGCGCTGGCCTGGCTCACCGGCTCCACGGGCAGGCGCTGCACCTTGGAATGCACGCTGTAGCGACTGATACGTGCCGTGCCGGCATCGATCACGTAGCGGATGCCCGGTACCGTCAACGAGGTCTCGGCCACATTGGTACTTAATACCACTCTGCGTCCACGGTGGGACGCGAAAATCCGGTGCTGCTCGGCCTGACTGAGACGGGCATAGAGCGGCAGGATTTCCGTATCCTTGAAATCGCAATGTTTCAGATGATGGTGTACATCGCGAATGTCCCGCTCCCCCGCCAGGAACACCAGCACATCCCGCGCCACCGGCAAGCCCTGCTGACGCTCCTCGCGTTGAATCTCGCGCAGCACATCCTCGATCTGTCGGGACAGCTCCTGCCCCTCCACCGGTGGACGATAGCGCATCTCCACCGGATAGGTCCGCCCGGACACTTCCAGCACCGGGGCACCATTGAAGTGCTCGGCAAAACGCTCGTGGTCGATGGTAGCCGAGGTGATGATCACCTTCAGATCCGGACGTCGCGGCAGCAACTGTTTGAGATAACCGAGCAGAAAATCGATGTTGAGGCTGCGCTCATGGGCCTCATCGATGATCAGGGTGTCGTACTGATTGAGAAACCGGTCCTGCTGGATTTCATTGAGCAACATGCCGTCGGTGAGCACCTTGATCAGGCTGGTGTCAGTGACCTGCTCGGAAAAGCGGACCTTGAAGCCCACCGTCGTGCCCAGCGGACTGTGCAGCTCTTCCGCCACCCGGCTGGCCACCGCCCGGGCGGTCAGACGGCGGGGCTGGGTGTGGCCGATGGTGCCTTCGATCCCACGCCCCAGTTCCAGACAGATCTTGGGTAGCTGGGTGGTTTTACCGGAGCCGGTTTCCCCGGCTATCACCACCACCTGATGGTCACGGATGGCGGTCTTGATGTCTTCCCGGCTGACCACCACCGGCAGGTCCGGCCACTCAAGCGCAGGCACCGACGCCTGACGCTGTTCCCGGTTGGCAATGGACGCCGCAATCGCTGCCGCGATGTTTTCTACCGCCTTGTCACTGCGCTTTTCCGCAGGCAACCGCGCCAGGCCATCGACGCGCTTTTTCAGACGAAAGCGGTCGGCCTGGCGGACGTTTTCTAGCTGGTTGTAGAGTGGCTTCAAAGACATCAAATTAATAATTAATAGTTAATAATTAATAACTCGCAGCAAGCGCAAGTTTCGTATTCAGGCGCCATGTCAGCGCTCAGGTTTTCGTTATTAATTATTCATTATTCACTATTCATTGCCTTTGACGTGCAGCCACGCCTTGCCCTTCTCCGTGAGCCCCCCCTTGGCGATGGTCAGGTAGGCGGTGCTCGGTTCGCTGGGGGCGATGTTTACCTTGAAGGTCATCAGTTCGTCGCGGCGGAAGGCATGGAGTTCCACGGTCTCGCCGGGGAGGAAATTGGCCAGCAGATTATCCAGGTTGGCCGTGGTGGCCTGCAGGCCGTCCACCGCAATGATGATATCGCCGGCGGACAAGCCGGCGGCCATGGCCGCCCCCTGCTCGAAAGCCACGGCGATTTTCGCCCCCAGGGGGTCAGCGACCACCCGGACCCCCAGATTGGGAATGCCATCCTTGCCGGGCTTGCCGCCGTTGTCAGCATGGCCCGCCGCGCTGCGCCAGTTGAGCTCCACCCCCCGCTCGGCCAGCAGCTCAGCCAGAGGAAGATCCTCCGTACTGTAGAGGGCTTGCGCAAAGAAAGCAGACAGGTCGCACCCGGCCACTTCTTCAGCCAGCGGTTGGATACCCTGCTCCGGGACGCCCTCGCCGGTCTGGCCATAGCGCTGCCAGAGCAACCGCATGAGATCATCCAGCGACTTCTTCTCGTCGGTGAGATTGCGTAGGGTCAGATCCAGCGCCAGCGCCACCAAGGAACCCTTGGTGTAGTAGCTGACGATGGCATTGGGGGCATTCTCGTCCTGCTTGTAGAAACGGGTCCAGGCATCGAAGCTGGACTCGGTCACGGTCTGTTTATGACGCCCCTGGCCGCGGTAGACCCGGGTCAGGGTCTGGCCCAGTAATTCCAGATAGCTCTGCGGCGGCACCAGCCCGGTGCGGGTCAGCGACAGGTCGTCGTAGTAGCTGGTAATCCCTTCAAAGGCCCAGAGCAGTTCGGTATGGACTTCCTGTGACAGGTCAAAGGGGGTGAACGCCGCGGGTTTGATGCGCTTCACGTTCCAGGTATGGAAATATTCGTGACTGCACAGGCCCAGATAATTGCGGTAGCCATCGCGCACCTTGGTCGGGTCGTCGGTCCGCTTGGGCAGGTCATCCCGGGCACACATCAGGCTGGTGGAGTTGCGGTGCTCAAGACCGCCATAGCCATTGCCGGTCACCAGCGTCATGAACACATAGCGGTCCATGGGCGCCGGCTCACCGAACAGGCGGATATGATGTTCACAAATGGGTTTCAGATCACGGCAAAGGCGCGCCAGATCCGCACGCTGGCGTCCGGCCAGCACGACCCAGTGCGGCACCCCGCAGGCGTCGAATTGGGCGTAGTCAAACGGCCCCATCTCCACCGGGTGATCAATCAGGGCATCGTAGTTCTCGGCCCGGAAACGACCGAAGGCCAGTTCGGAGCCGCTCAGTCTTTCCAGTCCGGTGGCCAGATGCCAGCCCAGATAAGCCGTCCCCTCCGGCGCCTCAATATCGACTTCGCAGGGCTGATCCTCGTGCCCCATGGCTGCCAGAAACACACAGGTGCCATTGAAATAGCCATGGGTCGTATCCAGGTGGGCACCACGGACGGAAAGATCCCAGGCATAGATCTGGTAATGAATCTGTACCGGTCCCTCACAAGGGGGCAACTGCCAGGTCTGTTTGTCGATCTTGGCCACGGCCAGGCTCTCACCATGACTGCTGGCTTCCAGGGACACCAGATGGCGGGCAAAATCGCGAATCATGTAACTACCCGGGATCCAGGCCGGCATGGTCAGCGCCTGCCCTTCAGGAGTTGGCTTCGCCACAGTCATGGTGACTTCAAACAAATGCGCTTCCGGGCGCAGCGGGCGAATCCGGTATTCAATCATGGTGTCTCCTGATATCTGGTTCAGGTCGGGATGGTAGTGGCTGCATCACCCGGTTGCCATAGCTGTTATGATCATAACCGGGTTCCCGCCTGCCCATGGACCATGTCGCCGGAGACTGTATGACCAAACAGATGCGTTATCTGAGTACTGATGACCACCATGCCACAGCCATCCACCACTGGCCTGCCAAGGTCGCCACCTCGCAAGGCATCGTGGTGTGGCTGCATGGCATGGCGGAACATGGCGCCCGCTATGAGGGCCTGGCCGATGCCCTCAACGAACAGGGCTGGCACCTGTACTGTCCGGACCATCGCGGACATGGTCTGAGCATCAGTGATCGTTGCCCCAAAGGGCATTTTGGCGATGAGGATGGCTGGGACGCTCTGGTGCAGGATGCCATGGCGGTGATCGCCATGGCCAGAGAAACCCACCCGGGCCTGCCCTGTGTACTCGGCGGCCACAGCATGGGCTCCTTCATCGCGCTGGCCGCTGCACAGCGCATTGGTGAGCAGCTGGCAGGGCTGGCTCTGTGTGCCAGCGACTACCATCCCGCTGCTTACTATGGACTGATGGGCCTACCGGTGAAGTTTGCCCGCCGCCGCAATGGCAAACGCGGTACCAGCCCACTGATTCGCAGGATGACCTTTGGTGCCTGGGCACGCCGGGTGCCGGACCCGCAAACCGAGTTTGACTGGCTCAGCCACGATCGCGAGCAAGTGCAGCAATATATGGATGACGACCTCTGCGGTTTCGACTGCACCACCGAATCCTGGTGCCAGCTCGTACAGGGCCTGCGTGAGATTCACAGTGTTACGCAGCTGACAGAGCTGCCCGATACATTGCCAGTACTGTTACTGGGCGGCGAGCAGGACCCCATGAGCGACATGGGCAAAGGCATGATGGCCCTGGAGCAGATCCTGCATACCATGGAGCAGCCACTGACGGCCCATTTCTGGCCTGAGGGTCGGCACGAATTGCTCAACGATCAGTGCCGGGAGCAGGTTCTGGATGCGCTGGGAAAATGGCTTCAGCCCCTGGCCAGAACGGCCTGAGCCCGACTGCGAAGCACCTCCCAATAAACAGCCGCTGAAAACGCCCCTTCTATTCCGGGTAGCGATGCCTGGATCGCGAATAACCGCGCTTTTACATGGTGCTTCGCGATGCGAACATCGCGTCCCACAGACAATCCGATGCTTTCAGTCCTTCGCCGGGTTCTTATTTTCAAATGCGCAAAAAAAACGGGAAGCCGAAGCTTCCCGTTTTTCCTTTCTTCCAGGGGTGAATCAGGGCGTAGGCCCGACACAGCTCTGGTGCACATTCAGGTCCGTAAGCAGTCCCACCGTGGCCGACAAGTCCACCCGCAGGGTGTCGAAGGTCTCGGCGGTATCCACGAACAGGAACTGCTGGTCAAAGCCGCCCAGCGTCAGCAACTGAAGATCCAGCAAGCCCCCACTGCCTGACGTGTCCACGACAGTACCGTTGTTCAACAGACTGACCGTGATCTGATCCAGCACAGCCAGATCCAGCAGTTCGGTGCTGTTGCTTACGGTAAAGCCGGCACGGTTGGTGCCACTGAAGCTTTCGCCACTGTCTACATTCAGGCGGGAACCGCCACCCAATGCACCCAGAGTCACGAAGAGCTGTGCAGCCGTAGGCACCTGATCATCCACTGCCAGTTCTGCATCCTGAAGACCACAGAGGACACACAGTCCGAAGCCACCACCGGATGCTGTCGCCGTAGGCGCCACTAGCGGTTCCAGGCCATTACCCGTAGCACCACTACAGGTGAACTCGGCATCACAGGCATCGCCCAGGCCATCACCATCGGAATCGGTCTGATCCGCGTTGGCGTTGTTCGGGCAATTATCCACATCGTCGGTCACACCGTCATTGTCAGCATCGTTATCACAGGCATCACCGACACCGTCACCATCCGCATCGGCCTGATCCGGATTGGCAACCGCCGGACAGTTGTCAGTCTCATCGGAAATGCCATCACCGTCACTGTCGTTCACGGTGTCACAGGCATCACCGATGCCATCACCGTCGATGTCAGCCTGATCGGTGTTGGGTGTCAGCGGGCAGTTGTCCAGGCCATCCAGCACCAGGTCGTTGTCGTCATCCGGGTCACAGACATCACCAATACCATCACCGTCCGAATCCAGCTGATCCGCGTTGGC
>JAZAJX010000223.1:0-11543 GCA_036230225.1 Pseudomonadota bacterium
CGCACGCCCTGGGGACCCACGTTCACGGAAGCCATGCACGGTATCGCCGTCAACCACGTGCTCACCCGCACGGTGCGCGACAGTGCGCTGCTGCTGGATCTGACCCATGGCGACGAGCGTGGCAGCCTGTTTCACATTGCGCCACCGGCGCAACCTTATCAGGTGGCGGCGGCATCCCGACCCGACACATTACGCATCGGTTTTTCCACTCGGTCGCCGCTGGGCACCCGGGTAGATCCGGAAGCGGTTATTGCGGTGGAGAAGACCGTGGCCCTGCTGCGTGATCTCGGCCACCAGGTAGAAGAGGCAGAGCCGCAGATGGATGCCAAACAGATGTGCATGGACTGGCTATCCGTCTGGTTTGGTCAGTGCGCGGCGGAGGTAGACGAAGTCCGGGCGCTGACAGGGTGTGGCGATGACGGGTTCGAGCTGGATACGCTTGCCATGGCGGCCTTCGGCCGGGCCACGCCTGCCAGTGAATACGTCAAGTGCCAGGCCCGCTGGCAGCAATACATGATTGCGCTGGATGGTTTTCTTGAGCGTTATGATGTCTGGCTGACGCCGACGCTGGCCATGCCGCCGGCACGGATCGGGCAAATGGCCACGCCGGGTTGGCAGCAGAACGCCCTGAAGATGTTGCTCAAGGTGGGCGGCGAGAAGCTGTTGATGAAGACCGGCATGATCGAGCAGATGGCCATGGAGAACTTCCAGTACATGCCCTATACCCAGTTCGCCAATGTGACCGGGGTCCCTGCCATGTCGGTACCGCTGCACTGGACTGACGCGGGGCTGCCTCTGGGGTCCCAGTTTGTGGGCGGGCATGGGGACGAAGGCAAGTTGCTGTCGCTGGCGGCGCAACTGGAAGAGGCGCAGCCCTGGTTCGACAGGGTGCCCATGTAATCCCGAGGCGTGGTAAGGGAAAAAAGGCCGCACTGGAAACAGGGCGGCCTTTTTGGGATTGGTAGCAGGTGCTATACCCTGGCAGCGGCCTGGGCCGCCGGAGAACGGGCCAGGTAATCCAGTGCTTGCTGGGTATCTCCTTCATGGATGGGATGGAAACGTGGATTCACCCAGCGGGCGGTGGCCTTCAGCAGAAAGGTGAAGGTGGGTACGTTGTCGGTCTGTTGCCCCACCCGTTGCAGTTCCCAGAGCAGCCGCGGGAGCATTTGTCGGCGCAACTTGCGGATTGCCGGGTCCGGATCCTGGCCGGCCAGTGAGCGGGCCCCTTCAGCGAGGAAATAGATGAACAGCGGGAACACGATGGCCATCAGCGCCTGCCGGCTGACATAAAAGCCCAGCTGGGTCTTGCACAGGTGTTCGAACAGGTCGTAGGCCACGGTGCGATGTTCCACTTCCTCGGCCAGGTGCCACTTGAACAGGTCCACCATGGTGGCATCGCCGTTGGTTTCCCAGCTCTCGTTGTCCATGGCCCATTGGCCCAGCACACCGGTGAAATGCTCGATGGCAGCGATCACTCCGACACGGAACACCAGCCAGAGTTTTTGCGGCATGATCCGGTTCAGCAATCTGGAGCCCAGCGGTGTGTCATCACCCAGGAAGTCCTTGAACAGCCAGTTCACCCGATTCAGAAACGCCTCGTAGTCGAGACCATGGCGAGTCAGATATTGCTGGGCCTTGCTGTGCTGGCGTGAGTGCACGGCTTCCTGACGGATAAAGCCTTCCACATCGGCACGCAACTGATCATCGGTGACATAGGGCAGTGCCTGGTTGTAGACCCGGCAGAACCAGAGTTCACCCTCCGGCAGCAGCAAGTGGATGCCGTTGATCACGTGAGTGGAAAACGGATCATCCTTGAGCCAGTGCAGTGGCGTGTTGTCAAAATCGAACTGCACTCGGCGGGCTTTGAGTTGATGGCGCACAGGGGCATTCATGGCTGTTGTTCTCCCATCACATCGTCAAGGGGTGATATCAATACGGGCGACCCGACGGGACAAAGCCGGGGCGAAACGGCTCAGCAGGCGAGTGGTCCAGGCTTCGGCGCCCACCAGTGCCAGGGGCGGGTTGGTCTGCACGGCGTTGAGGATGGCGTCTGCCACTTCCTCCGGCGAAAAGTTGCGACGCTGATAGAGGGCATCAGCCTTGGCACGCTTGGCCGCCTGTTCTTCCTCGTTCATGCCGGTATAGACCGTGTTACTGGCGATGCCGGTGGCGACAAAGCCGGGACAGATAGCGGTGACGCCGATGTCATGGTCCGCGAGTTCTCCACGCAGGCATTCGCTAAGCATGTAGACCGCCGCCTTGCTGGTGGAGTAGGCGGCCAGCTTGCGGTTGGGCGCGAAGGCGGCGGCACTGGCCACGTTGATGATGTGACCGGCACGGTGGTTGTCGACCATCTGCCGGGCAAACAGACGGCTGCCGTGGATCACACCCCACAGGTTGACCTTGAGAATGCGATCCCAGTCCTGGGTGGAGGTGTCGAGCACGCCACCGGCCATGCCGATGCCGGCGTTGTTGACGATGATGTCAGCGCCGCCCAGTTCCTTCTCGACCCATTTGGCCAGGCGTTGCATGGCCTGGGCGGAGCCCACGTCCACCTTGCGGGCCCAGGCGTTGGCTCCGAGAAGGCGGCTTAGTTCCGCGGTACGTTCGGTGCTGTCTTCATTGATATCCACGCATACCAGGTCCGCACCGGCTTCCGCCAGCTTGAAGGCAGTGGCACGGCCGATGCCGGACCCGGCACCCGTGACGACGGCGGTCTTGCCATAAAGCGGCAGCTCCCGACGTTCGGGACGTACCCGGGCGTGCTGCAGGGCGCCACTCATCTTGCCCTTTTCCACGCCGCTGACAAATTCCTCGATCCAGGCGGCAATCGTTTCCGGATGACTCAGAGGCACCCAGTGATTGGCATTGAGGTCACGGCGATATAGCTCGTCCACCCATTCGTGCAGGTCTTCAAACAGTTGGGTACCCACGTAATTGTCACGGGTGGGCACAATCAGTTGTACGGGGCAGGCGGCGTGACGCGCGTCCGGGTTGATCAATTTGTTACGAAAGTTGGCCCGGTACAGCTGCACGCCGTGTTTGCCATCCTTGCCCTGAGTGGGGTTGGGTTCCGGTTCTACCACATTTTCCCGGTGCTTCAGGTATTGCGGCCAGAGCTTGTCCAGGCCGCCCTGCCAGGCACTGGGCGCCAGCACCGGCAGGTGAAAGAAACCGATGTACCAGGAACTGAGGGCCTGTTTGAACACCTTGGCCTTGGCCGAGGGGGACAGGTTCAGGGTGCGTTTGCGCAGCCAGTGTCCCATGTGATCCAGGCAGGGGCCGGAGATGGTCGTGTAGGAGAGAATTCTTGCCTTGAGCGGGCCCTCTGCCGTTACCGACTCCCAGCTTTGAATCGAGCCCCAGTCGTGGCCGGCCAGGTGAAAAGGACGGTCGCCGATCTGCGAGTCCACCACGGCTTTCAGGTCGGCAGACAACTGGGTCATGCGATAGTCGGACTGCTTTCTCGGGGCATCGGAGGCGCCGGCACCGCGCACGTCATAGGTAATGACGAAATGCTTACTCGCCAGTCGTTCGGCCACTGGCTCCCAGACACCGTGGTTGTCCGGGTAGCCATGGACCAGCACGATCGGGGTTTTCTTGCTGTCGCCGTAGGTATAAACGCGCAGTTGGGTCCCTGCACTGTCAATGGTGATGGCTCTTGTCATTATTACGCTCCCAGAAGCGGTACATCGGCAACGGGCCAGAGGCCCCGTTCTTTCCAGCGGCGGACGTGGGGAATGTCATCATCCAGCCAGTAGGCGTCGTCTTCGGTGATCACCAGCAGCTCCTCGAACTTGGCGCCGACCCCACGGAAGCCCAGGTGGGGTTCCACGGCCCACAGACCGGGGATCGGGGGGTGGTTGGAGCCTTCCCCGGAATTCCACAGCGGCGACCAGCCCTGTTTTCTGGCGACCAGCGCGACCCGGCCCAGAGTGCCGAGGAAGTCCATGCCGAACTTGAAGGGCATGGTGCGGCGCGGGGTCTCACGGGGCGTCATACGGGTCACCTGGTGGGCCAGAACTTCAAAGGGGTAGGCCTTGTGGCGGGGCTCGAAACCCTGGTGAAGAATCAGTTTGTCCACGGCGCGGGACACATCGCGCATGGACCGGCCCTGGCGGATCAACTGCAAAATCAGGGCGCGGTGTTCGGCCAGGTCGTCCAGAATCCGGTCGAGAATGGGGTTCTCGCCCAACACGCCGGCGTAGCCGATATCGGCGGTGAAACCGTTCAGCACCGGCGCGTTGTCGAGAATGAAAGGCATGTTCTCTTCCAGCCGCCGGTTGGTGGGCAGGAATTGCACCGCCACCTTGAAGCCCTGAAAGGCGGTGCGGTCGCCGAACCAGGCGAAGGGGGCGTGCAGCCAGTCGGTGACACCGTGGTCGCGCAGCCAGATTTCCTGCAGGGCGGCCGCCTGCTTCTCGGTCATGCCGGGTTTCAGCTCGGCGGCCACCGCTTCGGCGGCGGCGTAGGCCAGTTGCTGGGCGGCGCGGAAGCCTTCCAGCTCTTCGGCGGTGGGGAGGTAGCCGCGCTGTTCGGGCATGTCGCGGGCATTGAGAATGGGCATGGATTGACCTATCTGGACATCGTCAAGTTTTCCGAATGTATCAGTGGCCAATGTAATCGTCAACGCGATACCGGTGACTGCGGGGACCGGGCTGGGGGTGTCAGCGGCCAAGCAGCCGAATAAAGGGGGGAGGGGAATAAAAGAAAAAACGGCGGCTTCGGGAGCCGCCGTCGACAAGGCAGGACGGGCAGGATCAGTGGCTGATGGTGGCGTCCACGGCACCGGTGGTCGCGCCTTTCACGGCATGGACTGTCTTCACCTCGACCACGCTGCGGCCGTCTTCATGGTCGACTTCGCCGCTGAAGGAAAGCTGGGTGCCGGCTTTCAGGGGGCGGTCAGCCGTCAGGTCGTCATCGAGTTCGATCTCAATCTGTCCCTTGCGGTCACGCAGCAAATAGCGCTCGTCGCCGAGGGATTGCACCACTTGCCCTTCCAGTCGCACCTGAGTGCCTTCCTGGATGCCCTGGTTAATGGCGGCACTGTCGGTGGTGATGGTGTCACCGGCGGTGACGGTGGCGGTGGCACTGAGTAGTACAGATACGAGAATCAGTTTTTTCATGAGTCATCCTCCTTGGTTGATGTCTCAGAGGATTAGTGGGCAGGTGGGCGAAGGGCGTTCCCGGGGTTTGTAAAAGTGCCGTTAAAGCCGGCCTGGGTCAGCGGATTTTGCGCGCTGGCTCACAGGTCGCACGTTGAGGTGTTCGCACGTGCCGTTATCCGTTCAGGGAGCTTACGCCCCCTGCCCCTGGGAGAGCGGTGCCCACCACTGGGTGATGGCGCTGTTGTCCCATACCGCCAGATCACCGAATTGCAGCAGTACGAATTCACTCTGGGTGGGCCGGAAGAATATCTGATCGTCTACGACCAGAGCGGTGTCGGCACTGCCGTTGACCATCATCTGGTTGGTGCTCATGCCGTAGACGGCGTTGGTCTGAATACCGGCGGGGGAGGCTGGCTCCGCTTTCCAGTCACCGCCGTAGAGGAAGTAGGTGCGTCGACGGTTTGGGTCCCAGCGCTGCCAGGCGTCGCCCAGCGGCACGGGGCCGGGTAAATCAAGGCCGTCCATGGCCTTGATCACCGGTGCGGCAATGAACACAGCAGGCTGGAAGTCCGTCAGCAGTGGGAGATCGAAATCCGTGGCCTTGACCAGACAGGAGCCGGCGCTGAGTTCATTGACTGGGGTCGTGTCATCGTAGAGACCGAGGGTGGGGCTGCCGGCACCGTTAAAACACAGCGTCTCTTCTTGATAACGCGGTACCAGTTGGTAAAGCCGGTCGATATAACGCTGATAAATCTGTTCGCTTTCCTGGTGGCCCTCTTCGGCGCTCTGTATGAACGCCGGCAGTTTGCCCACATGGGCGTCGTAGCCCATAAACCCGCTGAACTGCAGGTGTGAGGTGTTGGCCTCGATGGTGGCCAGCAGGGTATCCAGTTGTGTCGGGTCGGTGAGCCCGCCCCGGTGCAGCCCCACATCGATCTCCACATTGATGCGCAAGCGGCGCCCCAGTTGCCGAGCCAGTGCCAGATACTGATCGAGTCGGTCTGAGGAATCGATCAGCCACTGGAGGCGAGTGTCCGGATCGAAGGGGTGGCCATGGCCCAGCTCCTGATAAAACTGTGCGGCCGCCTGGATGGGCATGGGCTTGCCCAGCAGCATGTCCGACTGGGGGTCTGCGTCGGCAAGGGCGTTCATGAACGGCTGATGGAACACCATCACCCGGTGGCTGCCGGTGTGGGTCATGACCTCGCGAATCAGCGGGACACTGGGCAGGGATTTGGCAACAATCCGGTACTGGCAGTGTTGGGGGATCATGGCCATCAGCGTCCGGCAATTGGCGGCAAGACGCTGCCGGTCCACCAGCATCAACGGTCGCCCCGGGCCCTGTGTCTTGAGGGCGTCGTTGATAGTCTGGAAATATGGGGTATGGGGTGTGCCGCGGTTCTCCGGGCGCAGCAGCCAGCCGCCGGCGGCCGCCATACCCAGACCGATGAGAAATCCTCGACGTTTCATGATGCCTCCGAGGGGGTGCAGGGTTGAGGGTGGCGGTCAGGCGTCGCCGAATAATGTCTGCAAATGCGGGTTGAGCATGCGCCCTTTCGGGTCCAGCGCTTTCCTGACTTGCTGAAAGCGCGCAAAGGCCGGGTACAGCTCTCGCAATTCCCGGTGACCGAGGGTGTGCAGTTTGCCCCAGTGAGGACGGCCGGCATAGCGCTGTAGTATCGGTTCCACTGCCCGGAAGAGGGGTTGATAATCCTGTTCGAAATACTGATGGATGGACAGGCTGGCTCCGGGGCGCTCGTGGTACATGGACAGCAAGCGATCGTCGGCGGCCACGTAGCGGAATTCAATGGGGAAGAACACATTGATGTCCTGCTGACGAATGGTCTCGCACACCTCTTGCAGGCAGGCCATGCCATCCTCTGCCGGCACCGTGTACTCCATTTCGTTAAAGCGTACCGTTCTGCGGTTGGCAAAGACCTTGTAGGCAGGCCCCGTATAGGTGCTGTCCTCCACGAACAGGGTAACGAGTTTTTGCAGTGTGGGTGTCAGCCAGCCGGCACGCATGGCCGTTTTACAGACCATTTCCAGCAGATCGTTGCTGTCTTCCCGGGTGCCGCTGTCCTGCGGATCGTCCGTTTCTTCCATGGTCTTGACGATGGCCTGCTCACCCAGAGGAAAGGCAAAAAATTCGATGTGACGGAAGTGGTTCTTTTCCCGCTCGACGAAGTCCATGGCCTCCTGCAGTGGCAGGGTCCAGGTACGCTCCCGAAGACGATAGGCGGGTTGGTGGCGGAAGCTGATTTCGCTGACAACCCCCAATGCGCCTACGCTGCAGCAAGCGGCCAGGAAGGTATCGCCATCATCGCGGGTCAGGTCCAGGGCGTCCCCATCGGGCAGGATCAGGCGTAACCCTTCCACCTGACCGGACAGGCTCTGCAGGCCGGTGCCGGTGCCATGGGTGCTGGTGGCGATGGCGCCTGCCAGGGATTGCAGATTGATGTCCGGTTCATTGGTAAAGCTGTGCCCCAGGCCGTTGGCCTGGGCGCTGGCCATGGCCAATCGGGTGCCGCCACCGTAGGTGAAGACGGGCCCATCCTGGCTGCGTAACCCGGCCATGGCTTCCAGGGATACCAGGGTGTCATCACTGGGCACCACGGCGCTGAACGAATGGCTGCCGCCAAAGGGGCGGATAGTGCCGCTGCTGTTGCGCAAGGTCTGGCGAAGCTGGTCCTCGCTGGCAGCAAACACCAGGTTGGCCGGGTTGGCGCTCTGGTTGCCGGACCAGTTTTGCCAGGCGGGCGACTTCTCGGTCTCGGCCAACAAGGCCTGGGGCGCCAAGGCACCGGTGGCCCCGGCACTGGCCAGGGCTTTCAGAAAGCCGCGTCGATCAATGGAGTCAAGTAATCCCATGGGGTGTCCTTGTTCTTATTTGGCACCATGGTACAAGAAAAGCAATTGATAGTTAATAGTGAATAGTTAACAGCTGCGCGGGCAACGTGGGAGGGGTTTGCCAGCTCCGCCGCCGCGACCATGGGGGGCTGCGCGGCTGTGAAGTGTGGGCCCGCACGAACCAGGCTCGCGCAGTTATTAACTATTAATTATTCATTATTAATTCCCAGGCTTTCCCACATCTCATCCACCCGCTGCTTCACTGCCGGGCTCATGCTGATGGCGCGGCCCCACTCCCGGTCGGTTTCGCCGGGCCATTTGCTGGTGGCATCCAGCCCCATCTTCGACCCCAGGCCGGATACCGGAGAGGCGAAGTCCAGGTAATCGATCGGGGTGTTTTCCACCATCACGGTGTCCCGGGCCGGGTCCATGCGGGTGGTCATGGCCCAGATCACGTCCTTCCAGTCCCGGGCGTTCACATCGTCGTCGCACACGATCACGAACTTGGTGTACATGAACTGGCGCAGGAAAGACCAGACGCCCATCATGACCCGCTTGGCGTGCCCCGGGTATTGCTTCTTCATGGTCACGACTGCCATGCGGTAGGAGCAGCCTTCCGGGGGCAGGTAGAAATCCACGATTTCCGGGAACTGTTTTTTCAGGATCGGTACGAAGATCTCGTTCATGGCCACCCCCAGTACCGCGGGTTCATCCGGGGGGCGGCCGGTGTAGGTGCTGTGATAAATGGGGTCGCGGCGGTGGGTGATGCGCTCCACGGTGAATACCGGGAAACGCTCCACTTCATTGTAATAACCGGTGTGATCGCCAAAGGGGCCTTCGTCGGCCATGTCATCCGGGTAGATATGGCCTTCCAGCACGAACTCGGCGCTGGCGGGCACCTGCAGGTCGTTGCCGATACATTCCACCAGTTCGGTTTTCGAGCCGCGCAGCAAACCGGCAAAGGCATACTCACTGAGCGTGTCTGGTACCGGAGTGACGGCACCGAGAATGGTGGCCGGGTCCGCGCCCAACGCCACGGCCACCGGGAAGGGTTCACCGGGGTGAGTCTGTTGCCATTCCTGGAAGTCCAGGGCGCCGCCGCGGTGACTCAGCCAGCGCATGATCAGCTTGTTGCGACCGATCAGCTGTTGTCGGTAGATGCCCAGATTCTGGCGTTCCTTGTTGGGGCCGCGGGTGATCACCAGCGGCCAGGTGACCAACGGACCGGCGTCGCCGGGCCAGCACGTCTGAATCGGCAGCTGGTAAAGGTCCACATCGTCACCTTCCAGAACCTTCTCCTGGCATGGGCCGGAGCCGCGCAGCTTGGGGCTCATACTCAGTACCTTGCGAAAGATGGGCAGTTTTTCCCAGGCATCGCGCATGCCCTTGGGCGGCTCCGGTTCTTTCAGAAAGGCCAGCAACTCGCCCAGTTCGCGCAATTCCGCCACCGAGTCCCGTCCCATGCCCAGGGCGACGCGTCGCTCCGTACCGAACAGGTTGCCAAGCACCGGGGTACCGAATCCCACCGGATTTTCAAACAGCAGGGCGGGCCCGCCGGCACGCAGGGTGCGGTCGCAGATTTCGGTCATTTCCAGGTTGGGGCTTACCGGGGCAGTGATGCGTTTGAGCTCGCCGAGCTGTTCGAGTTGTTGCAGAAAGTCACGCAGGTCGCGGTATTTCATGGCGATCCTTTTCCGGAGTGAGAGGATGGCGGCATTGATTCGGGACGAGTATAGCAGGCTGTCGTAACGGTGCAGTGAGGGGGAATCGGATGAACAGCTTATGGTGATGGGGTTGGCCATTCCATACCATGAGATCGGCTTGCCACTATCAGGGGAGAGGAACGCATGGATGTGTTGTGGTCGGGCAAGATGCTCGTGCTCTATCTATTTATTGCCTGTGGGCTGTATGTGCATTTTCGGGGTCAGGTGCGACACAGGATCAGCCGCCAGTTGCTGGATCATTCCACCCTCATGGGGCCCTACAATTGTTTCGTTTATGCCACCAGCAAGGTGAAGAATCTCCCGCTGTTGCGGCGTGAAGCATTTCCGGATCTGGATTTGCTTCGTGATAACTGGCAGGTGTTCCGGGGTGAAGCGCAGAACCTGTTCGATGAGGGGTACATCCGCCGGGCTGCCAGCGACAATGACCTGGCGTTTCACTCCTTTTTCAATACCGGCTGGAAACGCTTTTACCTGAAATGGTATGACGAGGCACAGCCCTCGGCGCGGGCGTTGTGTCCGCAGTCCGTGGCTCTGGTCAATCGTGTGCCCAGTGTCAATGCGGCCATGTTCGCCCTGCTGCCGGCGGGGGCCAAGCTGGGTAAACACCGGGACCCCTTTGCCGGTTCCCTGCGTTACCACTTGGGTCTGATCACCCCCAATGATGATCGCTGTGCCATTTATGTGGATGGGCAGAAGCATTCCTGGCGGGATGGTGAGGATGTGGTATTCGATGAGACCTTCATTCACTGGGCGGAAAATTTTTCCGACCGGGATCGCCTGATCCTGTTCTGTGATGTGGAGCGCCCACTGCGCTACTCACTGGCCACAGCGATCAATCGGGTGTTCAAGCGCGTGGTGGTGCGTGCTACCGGTACCGAAAATGTGGATGGGGACAAGGTGGGCGTCCTCAATCGGGTTTTCGATGTGGTCTACAAGGGGCGGACCCGGGCCAAGCGGTTGAAGAAGAAAAACCGTCAGCTCTACTACGGGTTGAAGTGGGTGCTGCTGGGCGGCATCTTCTATGCCGTCTTTCTCGGTTAGCACCGTCACAGTTCAACAGGATGGGAAGACATAAAAAACCCCGCGCGGGCGGGGTTTTCATGGTGCCGGTAGTTCGTTCGGGCACTACTTGCGTTTCATGGACTCGAAGAATTCCAGGTTGGTCTTGGTCTGCTTCATGCGGTCGATGAGGAACTCCATGGCACCGATTTCGTCCATGGGGTGCAGTACCTTGCGCAGGATCCACATCTTCTGCAGCTCGTCCTCGCCCACCAGACGCTCTTCACGACGGGTGCCGGATTTCTTGATATTCATGGCCGGGAACACGCGCTTCTCTGCCACCTTGCGGTCCAGATGCAGTTCCATGTTACCGGTGCCCTTGAATTCCTCGTAGATCACTTCGTCCATTTTGGAGCCGGTGTCCACCAGGGCGGTGGCGAGGATGGTCAGGCTGCCACCTTCCTCGATGTTCCGCGCCGCACCGAAGAAGCGCTTGGGCTTTTCCAGGGCATGGGCGTCCACACCACCGGTG
This sequence comes from Pseudomonadota bacterium, assembly GCA_036230225.1. Lineage (GTDB taxonomy): Bacteria > Pseudomonadota > Gammaproteobacteria > Pseudomonadales > Alcanivoracaceae > Alcanivorax. Next base: position 11,214 of record JAZAJX010000223.1, read on the forward strand.
AGTACCTTGCCGGAGCTGGGCTGCACGGTGTTGTAGGCGCGGGCCAGACGGGTGATGGAGTCGAGCAGAATCACCACGTCCTGTTTGTGTTCCACCAGTCGCTTGGCTTTCTCGATCACCATCTCGGCCACCTGGACGTGACGGGCCGGCGGCTCGTCAAAGGTGGACGCCACCACTTCACCGCGCACGGTCCGTGACATTTCCGTCACTTCTTCCGGGCGCTCGTCGATGAGCAGCACGATCATGTGGGTTTCGGGGTTGTTGCGGGCGATGGACTGGGCGATGTTCTGGAGGAGCATGGTCTTACCGGCTTTGGGCGGGGCCACGATC
>JAZAJX010000224.1:0-4289 GCA_036230225.1 Pseudomonadota bacterium
CTTCACCGGCGTTGTAGGCGGCGAGGATGTGGTCCAGATCAGAAAACTTTCCTTTCAGATAGGCCAGGAAACGGGTGCCGCCACGAATATTTTCCCGAGCATCAAAGGGGTTGGCAACTTCCAGGTAGGCGGCCGTTTCCGGCATAAGCTGCATCAGACCCTGAGCGCCGACCCGGGACACTGCCCTCGGATTAAAGAGCGATTCCGCATGAATCACGGCCTTGACCAGCGCCGGATCGACCCGGTGTTCGCTGGCGGCACGCGTGATAAGGCTGTCGAAACGATCTCTCTCTGCATCACTCAGTGCCCGTGGCTGGTAGTTCCACCCTTTACGTACCGATAGCAGTGTGTGGCCTGCGCCGACACGGTCCTGTGGTTGATCAGTAAACAAAATGGTGCCGTCGGCCGCGCGATATTTGTAAATATCACTGGCCACAGACGTGCCTGATACACTGATCATGCCGCTCACAAGGAGAGTCAGCAATCCGGTCAGTCGCATTGGTTTCCAGTACCCCTTAGGCGCCACTAATGGTGCGCTTTTTGTTCTTTCTGAAAGCGGCTACAGGTAGCCAGCTTTTCTGATGGACGTTACCCCCATGATAGCGCCCAACAGTGTTGTTATGAGTCTCGTAGCCGATGAGCTGCGGCTATGGGCCGCTGAGCGTTCCCATTCGCGCCAGACCTAGCATACTCTCTCTTTGCGGCAGCCCCAAATCGGCGCGCGCACATTCCTGTGCAGACACAAACAACGCGCTGCCGTCACCCGACCACTCATCATGGCTTGTTAAGGAACCTCTGAAAAACTCCTTGCGTACTCAGTCTTTCAGGCTGGTTCGCAATCTAGGCGCGATTTTGAAGGTGTATGTCCATCCATCGAAAAAGCGAAACAACGAGTGCGGGCCAGCCTGGAAGACCCGAAGGGCGCGGCCTGAAGCGCACATCTGCTGCGCCTTGCCTCTCGGAAAGGGAACCACCCTGACCATCGAGACAAGACACAACAGCTGCACGCTTCAGGCCACGCTGAGCATGCAAGGAGTTTTTCAGAGGTTCCTTAATCCTTGCGGGCTGCGCACAATAGGGGCAAATCCAGTGGGAGACAGCAGTGACAAAAGCATTTGACCTGGTAGTAATTGGTGCCGGCTCCGGTGGCGTCAGAGCCGCCCGAATGGCCGCCGGTCATGGCGCTCGCGTGGCGATCATAGAGCAGCGCTTCTTTGGTGGAACCTGTGTCAACGTGGGTTGTGTGCCCAAGAAACTGTTTTCCTACGGCGCCCATTTTCCGCAGGAATTCGCGCTGGCTGAGGACTTCGGGTTCAACCTGGATGGCTGGTCGTTCGATTGGCGCACGCTCCGTGACAACAAAACCCGTGAAATCGAGCGCCTCAATGGCATTTACCAGCGCATACTGGATCAGGCCGGGGTCACCATTTTCGAGGGGCATGGCCAGGTTCTTGGCGAGGGTCAAGTTGCGGTCGGTGATCAGGTACTGACGGCGGAGCACATCCTGGTTGCCACGGGCGGCAAACCCTTTGTCCCGGATTTTCCCGGCCAGGATCTGGTGCGTATCTCCGATGACCTTTTCTACCTGGATGCCTTGCCCGAGCGGGTGGCGGTGGTGGGTGGGGGCTATATCGCCACCGAATTCGCCGGCATTCTCCATGGTTTGGGGTGTCAGGTCACCCAGATCTATCGTGGCGCGTTGTTCCTGCGAGGGTTTGATGGGGATATCCGTCAGTTCGTGGCCGAGCAGATGCAGAACCAGGGGGTTGAGCTGAAATTCAATACCGATGTTGCTTCGGTATCGATACAGGATGGCCGCAAACAGCTCACCTATCAGGATGGCAGCCAGGAAGCCTTTGACGAGGTGTTCTATGCCACAGGCCGAATACCGAATCTTGATGGACTATTTGCAGAAGGGGCCGCTCCTGCCTTGACGGAGAAAGGAGCCATCAAGGTTGATGACGGCTTTGCGACGTCTGTCCCTGGACTCTATGCCTTGGGCGATGTGATTGACCGCCTGCAGTTGACGCCGGTGGCACTGGCAGAAGGGATGTGGCTTGCGGCAACACTGTTTGGTGCGACGAAGCCCGGAGCAACCATGGATTATCGCAATATTGCCACCGCCGTTTTCAGTCACCCCAATATCGGCACGGTGGGCCTGTCCCAGGAAGAGGCCCTGCGCCAGACTCCGGCAATTCGCGTCTACAAAAGCGGGTTCCGCCCCATGCGTTACACGCTGGGCAATAAGCAGGAGCGGAGCCTGATCAAGCTGATCGTCGATGATGAGACCGACAAGGTCCTGGGTCTGCACATGGCCGGCGAAGATGCCGCCGAAATTACCCAGGGATTTGCGGTGGCCATCAAGATGGGGGCCACCAAGGCCGATTTTGACGCCACGGTAGGGATACACCCGACGGCGGCGGAAGAGCTGGTGACATTGCGTCAGGCAGAACGGGTGACTGCCTGACCGCCCGGTTAGACGGGCACCAGCCGCTGTCGCAATGTGCCGGGATCCGGATCAAAGCGGCTCCAGTGTCACCGGCAATCCGTCGCCGGGGACGGGGAGGCTGGTGGTGTCCACTGGCATCTCATAGTCCTGGGGTACGCTCCAGCGGTACTGGAGCAGGACCTGGTGAAGAATGGCCTTTACCTGCATGTCGGCGAAGTGAAGGCCAATACATTTGTGTGCACCGCCGCCAAAAGGTACCCAGGCATAAGGGTGCACCTTGTCCTCCCGTCTTGCTTCACTGAACCGCTCCGGGTCAAAGGTGTCCGGTTGCGGCCAGTACTCCTCCATGTAATGGGTGAAGTAGGGCACCACATTGATAAAGCTGCCGCGAGGGATGAAATAGCCATTGTATTCCACGTCCTTGACGGTCTTGCGGGGCAGGGAAGGTACCGGAGCACACAACCGCAGGGCCTCCTTCATGACCATGCCGATGCCTTCCAGCGTTGCCAGGTCCTCGTACTCCAAGGCTGTTTTGCCAAGCGCAAGGCTCTCCTGGCGTAACCGCTCCTGCCAGTCAGGGTGCTTGGCCAAATAGTAGAACAGGGTGGAGAGGGTGATGGTCGAGGTATCATGGGCCGCCATCATCAGGAAAATCATGTGGTTGACCACATCGTCGTCGCTGAACTGTTCCCCGTCTTCTGTTTGCGCGTGGCAGAGCACGCTGAACAAGTCGGAATCCCGACTTTGCCGCTTGCGGTGGATTTCCTTGCGGAAAAATGACTCCAGCACCTTGCGCCCTTTGAGCCCCTTGGACCAGCGTAACCCGGGCACGGGGGTTCTTACGATCGCGGTGCCTGCGCGAACGGTATCCACAAACGCCCGGTTGATGGCATCGGCCTCGGGGCCAAGCTCATAGCCCATGAACACATCGGTTGCCAAATCCAGGGTCAGCTGTTTGACGGCATCGAGCACATGAAAGTCGGAAACGTCACGCCAGTGCGCGATGCCGCTGTGAATCTGCGGCCCCATTCGCTCGAGATAACCTTTCAGGACCTCGCGATTGAATGCCTGCTGCATGATCTTGCGATGCCAGCGGTGTTCCTCGAAATCCAGTAACATGATGCCGCGATGAAAAAATCGGCCGATGAAGTAGTCCCAGCCCTGATGGTTGGAAAACAGCTCCCCCCGGTTGAGCATCACAAACTGGTTCGCATCGGGGCCGAGCATCTGGATCATTTTCAGACCAAAGACGTGACTCCATGAGACCGGGCCATAGCGGTCGTAGCGTTGGCGCATGAGGCCAATCGGGTCGCGCATGAAGGCGAGGGTGTGGCCGATGACCGGCAGGCCCCTGTCTCCGGGTATGGCGCGGAGTTGACTGTCTGCGGGTAGGCTGCAGAACGGTTGAGTCATGACACCCTCCAGAAATAAACACTGCGTTTACTAATAACGGGACAGCGTCGATACCTCAATACAACTAAACAGATTTCGTCACGGCATTTCCCGTCATGCTGAGGAAGGCTCTGAGTGGTGTTTTTTTGACCTTGCCCGCGGTGGGGCACGGATTGGACAGCCCCAAGGCGTTCGCCCAACGGTTATTCACGCGGTTATCCACAGAATCTGTGGACAAAAAAGAGCGGTCTCTTGCACTGGGACAGTCCCGGTGCGCTGTGTATGATTCGGCAACAATAAATCGCTGTATGCAGGTGAAAAAGGTGAGCCGGCCTGCTCATGACCTGCAAGCAGTCTGTAAGCCTGCTGTATTAAGGAGAACAAGGAATGCGTCGTGTGGTGTTTAACCAGAAGGGGGGCGTGGGGAAATCCAGCATTACCGTGAATC
>JAZAJX010000225.1:0-31803 GCA_036230225.1 Pseudomonadota bacterium
CGCCATGCTTGCATGGCGAAGAAGATCGCCGCTGACGTTTACCGCAACATCCCCTGCTTCAACCCCGCCACCGTCTTCGCCATCTGCATGCGCAGCCATGGCACCCTTTCCATGATCGGAAAGAACAGATCCCGTCCGCGGGATACCGTGCGGCTGTGAGACTGGAAGGCCGGGGTCAGCCAGCGGCTCATGCGCTGGTAGAAACGGATCTGCGGTGCCCGCTGGCGATGGTAGTGGTCCCAGACCTGGGGCCAGCTATCCGACTCCGCCAAGGCCTGACTGATGGCCCGGGCATCCAGCAGCGCCATGTTGGCGCCCTGGCCCAGTTGCGGACTCATAGCGTGGGCCGCATCGCCAATGATTCCCAGACGGTTTTCTCCCCAGCGATGCATGATGACATCCCGGTAGGTGGCGGGCAGGAGTTGTTTCGGGTGGGTCAGGGGGGCCAGCAGGGTTTCCAGTTGCGGCCATAACCGCAGTGCCTGATCCCGCCAGCCGGAAAAATCAAAATCCGCTTGCTCCCAGAGTGGCATCTGCGTCACTGGCAGGCTCCAGAAAAAGCTGGCGAGAGGCTGATCCGGTTGGTCCGGGCGACTGCCGGTGGGCAGGACTCCGGCCATCTGATTCGCACGGTGATAGCGCTGTTGCAGCAACGGTGCCGCAAAGGCGTCCACCATGGGTTGCATGGCCCACATGGCCCCCCAGGGGTAGAGCTTGTCATAACGGGTCCAGGTGGCTGGCCGCAGACGGCTGTGGCTGCCGTTGGCGATTATTGCCGCATCGAAGGAAAGCCGGTATGGCTCCCCGTTTTTTTTAATGACGATAATGGTCTGGTCATCACTGGTCTCTACCGCAAGCACCGTACTTCCCATTAACCGCTCATGGGTGCGCGCCTGCAGGTGTTGATCCAGCACATGGCAGAGGCTGGCACGGTGAATGCCCAGGCCGTGGCTGTGGGCGTCCAGGCTGCGGTAGGCGGTGTTCATGATGCGCTGGCCATCGCGGGTATGGCCGATCAGCGCATCCACGCGGGCGCCATATCCCAGCATAGTCCGGTACAGCCCCATGTCCTGGAGTACCGACAGGCCGGTGGGCTGTAGCAAAAGCCCGGCTCCCACCGGTGCTAGTGCCTCGGCCCGTTCGATCAGGGTAATGTGGTGACCTTGCCCCGCGAGCAGGGCCGCTGTGGCTAGGCCAGCGGTACCGGCGCCGATAATGGCAATGGATTGTGGTTGCACCGATGAGTGTCCCTTCCCCGTAACAACCTGTTCATGCTAGCAAGGAAGCGTGTTGTCGGCTGGGCCGGGATTCAAAAAAACGGGCCGCGAAGGCGGCCCGTGGGGAAGGGAGGGGCGATTCAGTGGGTTATTTCTCCACGAACGCCCGCTCGATCACGTACTCACCCAGTTCTCCACCGCGGGTTTCCCGGAAACCCCAGTCATCGAGAATCCTGGTGGTATCTTTCAACATGGCCGGGCTGCCGCAGAGCATGAAACGGTCGTTTTCCAGGCTTGGGGTGGGCAGACCCAGGTCGTCAAAGATCTTGCCGCTGGTCATCAGGTCGGTAAGCCGGCCCTGGTTGCGGAACGGTTCACGGGTCACCGTCGGGTAATAGAGCAGCTTGCCTTTTACGAACTCACCGAAGAACTCGTTATTGGGCAGTTCACTCTGGATGGTGTCCTGGTAGGCCAGTTCGGAGACGTGGCGCACCCCGTGGGTGAGAATCACCCGGTCGAACTGGTCGTAGACTTCCGGGTCCTTGATGATGCTCATGAACGGTGCCAGACCGGTGCCGGTGGACAGCAACCACAGGTTTTTGCCCGGCAACAGGTGGTCGGCCACCAGGGTGCCGGTGGGCTTGCGGCTCACGTAGATCTTGTCGCCCGGCTTGATGTTCTGCAGCTGGGAGGTGAGCGGGCCGTCAGGTACCTTGATGCTGAAGAATTCCAGCTCTTCCTCGTAGTTGGCGCTGGCGATGGAGTAGGCGCGCAACAACGGGCGGCCGTTATCCTGCTCCAGGCCGATCATAGTGAAGTGGCCGTTCTTGAAACGGAAACCCGGATCGCGGCTGGTGGTAAAGCTGAACAGGGTATCGTTCCAGTGACGCACGCTAGTGACGGTTTCAGTATTCAAATTAGACATAGTTAAATCAGCGCTTATTCCAAAATCTCAGTTGGTGAAAATGTAATCGAAGTGGTTTTATCGGTAAAATGGGTAATTCCGATATTTGATATCGATTAAATGGATATAAACTGCCATGAAGTTCACCCTTCGCCAGCTTCAGGTGTTTCTGGCCACGGCACATCACGAAAACATCAGCAAGGCGGCGGAAAGCCTCAGTATGAGCCAGTCCGCCGCCTCCGGTGCGCTTAAGGAGCTGGAGGCGCTTTACGATCTGAAGTTTTTCGAGCGGGCCGGCAAGCGGCTCAAGCTCAACGAGCTGGGGCGCCAGTTCTGGCCTCGGGCGGAAGCGCTGCTGGCCCAGGCCCGGGAGCTGGAGGCGGATCTGCTGTCGCACCGGGATCTGGGACGTCTCAACGTGGGGGCCACACTGACCATCGGCAATTATCTGGCGGTGGGCATCATGGCGGATTACATGGCCGAGCAGCCCGGGGCCCGGGTCCATCTGGAGGTCGCCAATACCCGCACGATCGTGGAGCGGGTGCTGGCCTTCGAGCTGGACCTGGGCCTCATCGAAGGGGAGCTGAACCATCCGGATCTGGAGCTGTTGCCCTGGCGGGGCGATGAGTTGGTGGTCTTCTGTAGCCCGGACCATCCCTTTGCAGGTAAGCAAGCACTCACTGATGACGATTTGCGGGCGGCCCACTGGATTGTCCGCGAATCCGGGTCCGGGACCCGACAGACCTTCGAGCGGGGCTTGCATGGGCTGGTGCCGGAACTGGATCTGGCCCTGGAGCTGGAACATACCGAGGCGATCAAGCGGGCGGTGGAGGCGGGGCTGGGAGTGAGTTGTCTGTCCCGGGTCTGCCTGCGAGAGGCGTTCAAGCGCGGCTCGCTGGTGGAACTGCCGGTGCCTCACCGGGATTTCAGCCGGGATTTCTATTTTGTGTTGCACCGTCAGAAGTATCGTAGCCCGGGTATCGAGAGGTGGCTGGAATTATGTCGCGCGTCCGCCGGATGATCCGTGCCGGTCTCTGTGGTCTGGTGCTGTTGTTGTGCGCCGGATGGTTGCTGCCTGAGGGGCGACATATCCCGGTAGAGGGGGCGGATAGCGGTGACTGGCATCCACAAACCTTCTGGTACTCTCCCTGGGGGCGTTCCGGTGTCCACAAGGGCGTGGACATCTTCGCCGCGAAGGGGACGCCGGTGCGGGCGAGCAGTGGGGGACTGGTGCTCTACCGCGGTACCTTGCGCCGGGGTGGCAAGGTGGTGCTGGTGCTGGGGCCGAAGTGGCGGCTGCATTATTACGCCCACCTGGACCAGATCGTCGACAGCGGTGTCTGGCTGTGGGCCCATGAGCCGGTTGGCACGGTCGGCGTTAGCGGCAATGCGGCAGGTAAGCCGCCGCATCTGCATTACTCGCTGGTCAGCTTGCTACCGCTGATATGGCAAGTGGATGCGTCTCCCCAGGGTTGGAAGAAGATGTTCTATCTGGACCCGACCCGGCACTTTGTTCCTGATGATAGGGCAGTAATGTGAAAAACAGCGATGTTCTCCAGCGAGAGTGGCAGGCCTTCTGGCTGGCAGTGGGCTTTCTGACCCGGATACCGCTCCCGGTGAGAGTGGATTACTCCCAGACGCTGATGAATCAATGCAGTGTCTATTTTCCGCTGGTGGGGTTGTTGCTGGGGACCGTGTACGCCGCCCTGTATACGTTGCTGGCGACCTGGTGGCCGGCGCTGGTGTCGGTGTTGCTGGTGCTGGCCTTCCATCTCTGGCTGACCGGGGCGTTCCACGAAGATGGCCTGGCGGACTGTGCCGACGGACTGGGGGGCGGGTTCACGGTGGCGCGTCGCCTGGCGATCATGAAGGACAGCCGTATCGGTACCTACGGCGCCGCGGCGCTGGTCATGGCGCTGGGGCTGAAGGTGGCCTTGCTGACGGCCATGGAGCCGGTATGGCTGGGCTGGCTGCTGGTGCCGGCCATCAGCCGCCTAACCCCTCTGTGCCTGATGCGCGGGATGGCTTATGTGTCCGATCCGGATACCAGCAAGAGCAAACCGGTGGCAGAGGGGTTCAGCCTGGCCCGATTGTTGGCGGCAGCGGCGGGCGTCCTGTTGCTGGCCATGATCGGTGGTGTGGTGTTGCCAGCGGTGACAGCGGTGGGGTTGGTGGCGTTGGTATGGGGTGGCATGTTGCAAAAAGGCCTGGGTGGTTACACCGGGGATGCATTGGGCGCCAGTGTGGTGCTCACCGAACTGGTGCTGTTACTGGGCCTGACGGTGTAAACGCCTGCCGGTGCCACCTCCCGGGTTGGCACCGGCCCGTTCAGGATCAGGGATTCAGGTAGCTGTCACGGACGATGCCGTCGAGCTGTGGATAGGGCAATGTCAATTCCGGTTGCCCCATGGCGTAAGGGGCAATGTGATAGACGTTGTACAGCAGAACCAGCCCCTGCTTGCTGAAGTAGGCCTGTTCCGTGCGGTCGAAGGGCCAGCTTTCGCGGAAGTTCCGGTCCAGTTTCTGGCGGTCCAGCCACTGGGTGTGCGCGGTACGAGCCAGATCCCAGAACGCGTTTTGCTGGCCGGGTACCAGCAAGTCGTCCAGGCTCAGCCTCTGCTGGGCTGCCAGATCCCAGTGGAAGAAACTGACGGCCGGATTGCCGTGGGCTCCGCCAGTGTACTCATTGCTCTCAAAGCGCAGAGTGAGCAGGTCGCCCCGACGGGACTGACGGCTCACACGGGCGCTCAGGCTCCAGCCCTGGGAGCCCATGGCCATGTCTGAGGCGTCGGTGAGAAAGGCCTCGGCCAGGCCCTCAATGGTGCCATCGTGGGGGGTGTTGCCCTCCTGCTGGACCAGCACCGACGCTAGGCGGGTTTCGATGGCCTGGTTGAGTTCCGGCTGATTTTCGAACGTGACCCACTCGATGCTGACCTGGGCGCAATGGTCCCCCTCGCATTGTTCATCGGTGCGTTCCAGATTGTGGAGAACACGCACCAGGGTGTCCGGTGCGGGCGCTGGATGGGTGTGTGTGTCCGACTCGGCGGAGTGAGAGGCATCCTTGCCTGTGGTGCTGTCGTTGCTGTCACATCCCGCCAGCCACAACAGGCTGATCAGGACCACGAATGTCATACGCATGGGATAACCTTCCAGAAAAGGGTTTTTGAGGTGAGCACCGGCATTTAACGGCAGCTGCCGGACGGGTTCAAGTTGCCTTCTGCAACCACCGGCGCCTATGCTGCGCGGGTTTTATGACGATGGGAGAAACATGATGAGCTTCTGGACGGTGTACCTTTCCGGTGAAATTCACACGGACTGGCGCGAACGGATCATTCAGGGTTGTGCGGAAAAAGAGCTGGATATCGAGTTCACCGGGCCGGTGACCGATCACGAAGCCAGTGACAAGGTGGGAGTGAACATTCTCGGCGCGGAAGACAAGCGTTTCTGGGAGGATCGTCTTGGCGCCGGCATCAACGGTATTCGCACCCGCAAGCTGATTGATGAAGCGGATCTGGTCATCGTGCGTTTCGGGCCCAAGTACAAGCAATGGAATGCGGCGTTCGATGCCGGTTACACCGCCGCGCTGGGTACGCCGATGATCATTCTGCATGATGAAGAGCACGATCATCCGCTCAAGGAAGTGGACGCAGCGGCTGATGCGGTGGCGCGGACGCCGGAGCAAGTGGTGGACATGTTGGTCTATATCCTCAACGCCTGAGTCCGACAACGGGGCGTATGCCCCGTTTTTCCCCTTTTTTCATCTCTTCAGGAGCATTTCCGCTGTTTGCTTGTCCCACCCTCTGAGGTCACAGGCAATACAAGGAGTGCTCCATGACACACCGTTTACTCGCCGCTGCCACCCTGATGCTGGTCACCACCGCCACGGCCTGGGCGGATACCGAGGGGGTTCCCAATGTGAAAACCCCGGAGCCGGAAAAGGTGGAAGCCCAGATGGAAGAAAACCTGGAAGACATCCAGGCATTTACCGTGGAACAAAAGAACGAGGCCATGCGGGTTGCGCGCCATGCCCTGGATGACCTGGACCATCAGATTACCCTGATGCAGGGAGAGATCGACAGCCGTTGGCAGAGTCTTTCCCAGGACGCACGGCTGCAGAAGCAATCCGCCATGGCAGAGCTGAAAGAGCAGCGCAAACAGCTGGAAGCCCGTTACCAGAGCCTGCAACAGGCGGGGGCCGACAACTGGGAGTCTGCCAAGGTAAAATTCCGTGAGAGCTGGGAGGCCGCCAAGCAGGGTTGGCAGGCGCTGACGGCGCCGGCGGCCAATGGTCAGGATTCCCCCTGACGCCAGAGTCACGGGCGGCCGGGGGCGCAGGGAGGGCACGACATGCTGACACTGATTCCGTTCCAGGATGACCGGGTGGTGGGCGCGAGAATCTCCGGCAAGATCACTCGCCCGGAATTCGATATCGTGGCGGCGGCGCTCGAAGAGGCGCTGGCCCGGCACGACAGGGTCCGTTTTTATGTGGAAATGGAAACCTTTGGCGGCGTGGCGATGGATGCCCTGTTTGAAGATCTGAAGTTCGGCTTGCGTCACTGGCAGCAGTTCGAGCGAGAGGCCGTGGTCACGGACAAGGACTGGATGCGACGCCTGGGCGTGCTGGCCGACAAGTTGTTGCCATCCATTGAGGTGAAAGTGTTCGCCTGTGATGAACAGGACAGCGCCAAGGCCTGGATCTGCGAGCGCTGACTCGGCTGCGAGGTCGGTTACCTCGCGGGCTTGCCGGCAAACTCTGCAACCGCGGCATACCACACGGGGCCTTCCGGCCCCGCATCGTCCCCTGCGATGCCGTTATCCTGCCAGTCATCGAACTCATCCAGCGCCTGCCGCCGATCCATTCGCGGTCGGGTTGCCTGCCGGGGAGGCTGGTGGGCGCCTCCTTTACGCATCAACGGATCCATAGCGGCCCAGTTGCGCATGGGCTTGGGACCTTTTGCCATTCTCTTTCTCCTTAATCTCAATACGGTTTGGTATTGCCGGCTCCGCTGCCGTTGTTGGCGGCGGAGCATAAAAAAACCCTGGTGAACGGGCCACCAGGGTTTCATCAATGCGGGGTCGCACTGCGCTGGAAGACCGTGATGCCTTCCTGCAAAAAAGCGAGAGAAGGCTACTCAGTAAGGGGTGATTCCCATTGCATAATAGACATCTCGCTCTCCTGTTTGTCGTGCGCTGCGGGGGCAGGCGTGTCAGAGGGCGGCGATATTACGCCGCGGTGTGAGGCTTTGCTAGGTCGCGGCAGAAAAATTCCTTTCACGCTCAGGCGTTCAGGCTGGTGCGCAAGCGACACTCGCGGAGCTCTGTGGACCTGCGCTGGAACGCCTATCTGCAGCGCCCTGTCGCGTGAGAAGGAGTCGCCCTTCCTGGCATGAAAAACGCAGCCGCTAATCGCTTCGGGACAGGCTGAGCAGGTAAGGCGTTTTTCACTGATTCTCGGGTGGTAGCGATTGTGTCCGGTTGCGAGGATACTGATTGCCCCGGTAGGTCAATGAGCCAGGCCTGCCGGTCAGGGAAGAGGGCCTTCAATGACAGGGGTTTCACCGGCAGAACGGGTCAGGATCAGCCTGACAGCCATCGGCGAATTTGTTTTCGTTGCCCTGGTGGTGATCAGCGTGCCGATCCTGTTTATCTGGTCGCTGTGGTTATTCATGGCGGTACTTGGCGTGTCCCTGGTACTGGCAATACTGGTTCGCGGTCTGGCCTTGCTGTTGATGGGTAAGGAGCGCCGGGGACATATTCTGGCGACCCTGATTCTCACGTTCTGCATGCTGACTATCACGGTGGCCATGCCGATCTACTATTTGCTTTACAAGGTGGAAGTGGACCCGCCTCTCTTGCCCAATGTGGTGCTCACCAATGGCGACAAGACCGTGGTTTTTCAGGGCATGGTGCATGTGGGCATGGAAAGCTTCTACAAGTCCGTGGTCTACGATCTGGAATCGGCGCTGCAATCCGGTTATCGGATCTATTATGAGGGGATCCGTCCGTCGCCAGGGGAAGGGGATGACTGGTATGCCCGCCACCGTGGTAATGGCGAGAGCCTGACGGAACATTTCCGGGCGTTGGCGGATGCCTGCGGGGTGAACTTTCAGCAGGACTACTTCAAGCTGATGGAAGAGTCCGCCCGGCGTTATCCCGGTCGTCATGTACAGGCTGATGTGACTACCCTGGAGATGAAGCAGGAGTACCAGCGGCTGATCATGAATGATCCGGATTTCGATGAGCTCATGCGCCGACGGGGTGATGTTGGCCAGCCGCGGCCGCCCAATCTGGCAGACCGTTTGCTGACCTGGCACAACCAGGCCAATGAATCCCAGCAGGAGCTGATCGGGGTGTTGTGTCGGGGGTTTATTTCCATTGCCCTGGATGAGGACAATATCCGCGACCGGGATCTGGACAAAGTGGTGGTGGATTTCCGCAACCGCAAGCTGGTGCAGCGGTTGCTGGCGGACCCGGCCGACAAGATTTACATCACCTATGGTGCGGCCCATTTGCCCGGCGTGGTCTCCTTGTTACGGCGCGCGAATCCGAACTGGGAAATACTGTCGGTGAAATGGGTGCGCGGCCTGGCGACGCCAAAAAAATGGGAAGGGACCCTGGATATCCCGCCCCTGCCTGCCGTCCAGGGGGGGTAGGGGCGTGCTGACGTCGTGAAACGCCAGTCAGGTTTTCCGGATCGCGACGGCCGCCCGTTCTAGTGCGTATCCTGATGGCGGTGACGGCGGCGGTACTGCCCTGGCGCGATGCCTCGCCAGCGGATGAATGCCCGGGAAAAGGAGCTTTGCTCCGTGTAGCCGAGAATGCCGGCGATGTCGGGCAAATTGAGTCGCGATTCCTTCAGGTAACGTTCCGCCAGTGTGCAGCGGGTTTGATCCAGCAACTGCTGAAAAGACATTCCCCGGGCGCGTAAACGTCTCTGCAAGGAACGCGTGGAGGTGCCATTTTCTGCCGCCAGGGTTGCCAGCGTCGGTTGATGGTGAGGTATGAGCCTCAGCAGCTGGCTCCGATATCTGTCGATGTCCTCCCCTTCACCGGTGAGAGCATCCAGCTGCTGTTGTGCCTGCCGGTCAAGAATCTGATGGAGATGGGGGTCGGACCGGGGGATGGGCGCCAGCAGGTTTTTGGCGGGAAACACCAGCTTCGGCATGGGCTGTTGGAAGCAGACGGGACAGCCAAAAAACGCTTCATAGAGGGCAATGTCGGATGGCGGGGGGGCGACGAAATCCACACGCAGGGGCGCGATGGGATGCTGGGCGATGGTCTGTACCAGTTTGAGTGTGGTGCCCAGACCCAGTTCATCCCAGAGTTGACCGCAATAGCCATGTTCCAGTGGCCAGCTCAACACCAGGCTATCCTCCTCGATGCTGGCTTTTACCGGGTTCATTTCCGAGATAAGAACGTGATAGCGCTGCCCTTTGGCCAGCGCCTCCAGGGTGTTGTGGCTGTTGGCCAGCAGATACCCCACCGGACCCAGATGCCGCAGCGAAAACAGGTTGGCCACAGCAAGCCCGAAAGCCGGTTCGTTAACGGTGTCGGCGGCGGTGGTCAGCATGGCTCGCCAACGGTGTTCGGCAATGCGGGTGCCGGCTTCCGGCAAGGGGCCCAACACCGTTTCTGCAACGATGTTGCGGCTCGCCAGATAGTCAAACAGCAGATGTGAGTAGGTGGCGTCGATATATCGCATGGTTGGCGCGATCTGCTAAAAACTGTCTGATTCTGGCAAGACCTCCTCTCCCCATCAAAGTCATATTTGTATGCATCCTGTAGTGAATCTGTCTGAGGGAGCTATGCAAGTACGAGCAATTCAAGGGTGGCGTTTTCCTGTTCTGTGGCTGGTGCCACTGTTGTTTTTGGCCGGTTGCGGTGGCGACGGTGGCAGTGCACCGGCAGGCAGCCCCGGCACGGCCAGTGAGCCTGAAGCCACCTCTCCACCGGTAGCGGAGCCGGAACCTCCGGTGGCGTCCCGCTCCCGGTGTGACGAGGAGGTTGCGGAGGGGCGTCTGGGGCAGGCGGGGCGCTGGATCATTGATGATGAGTGCCGGGTGGTCATCCTTCAGGGGGTGAATCAGATCAGCAAACTGCCGCCGTATACGCCGGAAGCCATCGGGTTTGGGGAGGATGACCTGGCCTATATTGCCAGCCAGGGATTCAATACGATTCGCTTGGGCTTCATCTGGAAGGCATTCGAGCCCCAGCCCGGCCAGTATGATATGGCGTATCTGGAGTCCCTGTACCGAACGGCGCAAGCTGCCGCCGATGCGGGTCTGTGGGTGTTGTTCGACTTTCATCAGGACATGTACAACGAGCGTTTCAGTGGTGAGGGGTTTCCGGATTGGGCGGTCTTTGACGATGGCTTGCCCAACCAGCCGGATTTCGGCTTTCCCGGCAACTATTTCCTGATGCCGGCACTATGGCGAGCCTACGACCACTTTCTTGATAACGATCAGGACACGGCAGGTCGCCCGATGCATGAGGCCTTTGCGCAAGCGTGGCGACGTGTGGCGACCCGTATCAAGGATGTAGACCGCTTGTTGGGCTATGACCTCTGGAACGAACCCTTCCCGGGATCCGCCCTGGCCCTGTGCGCCAATCCGCTGGGTTGCCTGCTGGTGGATCAGGACAAGAAGCTGACAGCGGTGAGTCGCCTTGCGGCGGATGCGGTTCGGGAAGCGGATGATTCGGCCATCATTTTTTATGAGCCTTTCGTCACGTTCAATAATGGTGCGGATACCGCCCATGGCGGCGTCGGGGAAGGGGTCAAAGCCGGGATGTCGTTCCATAATTATTGTCTGGCCAAAACGCCGGGGCTACCGGGTCTGCCGTTGAGTGATACTGGCTGCGGACTGGAGGAGCAACTGGTGTTTACCAATGCGGAAAGCCAGGCGCAGGAATTTGATGACACCCTGATGCTCAGCGAGTTTGGTGCGTCCAATGATCTGGTGACCATCGAACGACTGATTGATCTGGCAGCAAAAAATCGCGTGTCCTGGCAGTACTGGGCATGGTGGAATCGGGATGTCTGCTGTGAACGGCCGGAGGAGGGGATCATTACGCACCCGTCCGATCCGCCGCTGGGGGAAAACCTGAATCAGGCCAAACTGGATGTGTTGGTGCGCGCCTATCCCCGGCGAGTGGCGGGTGTGCCGGAGAACTACCGGTTTGATCGCGCCTCCGGCACGTTTACGTTGACCTATTCCACCCAGCGTGCGGACGGCAAGGGGCGCTTTCCTGCCGGTGCCGTTACGGAAATCTTTATCCCGCAACGGCACTTCCCCGGTGGCTACCGGGTTGAGGTGGAAGGGGCGCAGGTGTTGTCGGCACCGGATAGCGAGATCCTGCGAGTGGCCAGTTTTGCCGAGGTCGATACGGTGACAGTCCAGGTCACCCGGTAGGGCAGCGGCTGGGGCATGGCTGGAGGCGCCGCAGCACAACGACCTTTAAATATCCGCGTAGTGTTGCCCACCCTTGAGCCATCGCCGTAGCAGGGGCTCAACCAGACCGGGGTAGTCGGCCAGGATACCGTCAGCCACGGCCCTGGCCGGCTCCATGAGCGCCTCGTCGCGCATCAGGTCGGCGATGCGGAAGGCCAGATCGCCGGTCTGACGCGTGCCCAGCCATTCGCCCGGTCCGCGCAGTTTCAGGTCCTCTTCGGCAATCACGAAGCCGTCGGTGGTATCGCGCATCACCGCCAGCCGTTTTTTGCCAGTGAGAGACAGGGGGCTCTTGTAGAGCAGCAGGCAGTAACTCTGCTCACCGCCCCGGCCCACCCGGCCACGTAACTGGTGAAGCTGGGCCAGTCCCAGCCGCTCCGCATTTTCCATCACCATCAGGGTGGCGTTGGGCACATCCACGCCCACTTCGATCACGGTGGTGGCTACCAGCAGTTGAGCGTCTCCCCGGGCAAAGCGTGCCATCCGCTGCGCCTTATCCTGGGCCTTGAGCCGGCCGTGGACCAGCTCCAGGGTGAGGTCGGGCAGGGCCGCCTGCAGCTCCGAGTAGGTGGCCTCGGCGGCCTGGGCCTGCAGTTCTTCAGAATCCTCGATCAGGGTGCATACCCAGTAGGCCTGCGTGCCCTGTCGGCAGGCATCATTGATCCGTTCGATGACCTGGGGGCGGCGGCCCTCCGGCAATACCAGGGTGTCGATGGGCTTGCGCCCCGGTGGCATCTCGTCGATCACCGAGGTATCCAGGTCGCCATAGACACTCATGGCCAGGGTGCGCGGGATCGGGGTGGCGGTGAGCACAAGCTGGTGAGGCACTTGCATGCCGGCGGCGGTATCAAAGCGGCCTTTCTCGCGCAGAGCCAGCCGTTGCTGCACGCCAAAGCGGTGCTGTTCGTCGATGATGGTCAGCCCCAGCTGCTGGAATTGTACGGCGTCCTGAAACAGGGCGTGGGTGCCCACCACGATGCGGGCGCTGCCATCTGCCAGGGCGACATGGGTCTCTCGCCGGGCTTTGCTGCCCAGGCTGCCAGCCAGCCAGTGGACCGGGATACCCAGGGGACTCAGCCAGTGCTGGAAATTGTCCCGGTGCTGCTCGGCGAGCAATTCCGTGGGTGCCATCAGCGCCACCTGATAACCGGATTCGATGGCGGCCAGGGCTGCGGCAGCGGCCACCAGCGTTTTGCCGGAGCCCACATCCCCCTGCACCAGTCGCAGCATGGGGTGGGGGCGGGCCATGTCCGCCTGTAGCTCGGCGATCACCCGCTGCTGGGCGCCGGTCAGGGCAAACGGCAGGCTGGCCTGAAGCCTGGCAAAGAGGGTCTCTCCGTGCAGCTGCGGGGCGCAGAAGGCTTTCTGCCCGGCTCGCTTCTGCAGCATGCCAAGCTGGTGGGCCACCATTTCTTCCATCACCAGCCGTTGCACGGCCGGGTGTTTGCCATCCAGTAGCAGGTTGACCGGATCCTCCGGTCGCGGGTTGTGCAGTTTGCTCAGGGCGTCGGTAAGGCTGGGCAGGCCCCCTTGATCGAGCAGGGCGGCGGGGATCAGTTCCTCCGGCGGGTGGGCCTGCAAATACTGCAGGGCCTGGCCGGCAAGGTTGCGCAGGGTTTTCTGGCTCACGCCTTCCGTCGTCGGGTAGACCGGGGTCAGGGCTTTTTCCAGCGGTGGCAGCCCGTTACCGGCCTGGTATTCCACCTGATACTCGGGGTGATAAAACTCCAGTCCGGCGGCTCCCGGACGCGGCTCCCCGTAGACGCGAATGGTGCGTCCCCGTTCCAGATTGTTCTTTTGCGCCGCGCTGAAATGGTAAAACCGCAAGGTCACCATGCCGGTGCCATCGGCCACCTTGCACAACAGTGAGCGGCGCCGCCCGAACACCACATCCGCCGCCATGACCTCTCCCTCGATGACCACCCCGGTTTCCGGGCGCAGGCTGCCGATGGGAGTGATGCGGGTGCGATCCTCGTAACGGAAGGGCAGATGAAAGAGCAGGTCCTCGAGCGAGTGCAGCCCCAGCTTGGCCAGCTTCTCCGCGGCCGCCGGGCCCACGCCTTTCAGGCGGGTGATGGGAAGGCTGGAGAGGCTGTCACTGGCCATGATACAGCGCCACTGTCGGAACAAAGCGTAGCGGCGTTACGTACGCAATGCGGCCTTTAGGGTGAGCGTAGCGAATAACCCCGCTCGAGGGACGAAGGGTGCCCGGACAATGGTCTGCAAACGGGGTCGCACCTCGAGAGGGGCTCCTACGGGGCGACGTCATCCAGACCATGGTTAGCCGGCCAGCCCTTCCTTCGGCACCGCCTGGCGTAACACTTCGATGGCCTTGGGGCGGGGGAAACTGTCACGCCAGATCAGGGCGATGGAGCGTGATGGCACCGGTGCCTTGAAGGGACGTACCGCGAAGGTGGCCTTGTCGTAGCCATGTTGGTGGAGGGCGGAGTTGGGCAGAACGGTGATGCCGAGGCCGCTGGCTACCATGTGGCGCAGGGTTTCCAGGGAGCCGCCTTCGATCTGCACCAGATTGCGCTGGCGTTGGGAATCGATGGCGGGACACAGTTCCAGCACCTGGTCACGGAAGCAGTGGCCCTCGCCAAGCAGTAACAGGGTTTCGTCCAACAGTTGATCCGGGGCGATCTCCTGCTGCTCGGTCCAGGGGTGATCACCGGGCAGCAGTACGGAAAAGGATTCCTCATACATGCGCGCCCGCACCAGCCCGCCACCGGAGAAGGGCAGGGCCACGATAATGGCATCCAAGTCCCCCTGCTCCAGCTTGCGGCGCAGTACGTGGGTGTAGTTTTCCTCGATGAACAGCGGCATTTCCGGGGCGGCGTCACGCACCCGGGGCACCATGGTGGGGAACAGGTAAGGCGCCACCGTAAAAATGGCACCGACCCGCAGCGGTGACCCCAGCTGGTCTCGCTGGCTCATGGCCATCTGGGAAAGCAGGTCCGCCTGTTCCAGTACCCGCTGGGCCTGGGCCACAATGGGCTCGGCCTGGGGCGTGACGACCACTTCCCGGGGGCGACGTTCAAACAGGGGCATGCCCAGCTGTTCTTCCAGCTTCTTGATGGCGGCGCTGAGAGTCGGCTGGCTGACGTTACAGGCCTGGGCGGCGTGCCCGAAATGGCGCTCGCGCGCCAGGGCGACTAAATAGCGAAGTTCTGTTAGTGTCATGGCGTCGATACGTTAAACCGATGATCCTTGCATTGTGCACCCCAATGGAGAGCGTTGCCAGAGGGGGCCTCAATTAATAATGAATAGTTAATAGGTAATAGCTCGCGGTTGCGGTGGGCAGTATTTTCACCGTTCGCGGCCGCGCTTTCACGTGAGTAGTGCCGGCAGGTTTTCGTTATCAATTATTCATTATTAGCTATCAATTGGTTATTACATGTCCCACATTCTGATTGCCGGCCTGGGTGACCTGGGCACCGGGCTGGCGGAAACATTGCTGGCAGAGGGCCACCGGGTGAGTGCCATTCGCCGGGGGGATCGCTGTCCGCCCGGGGTAGAGTTATACAGCCAGGATCTTACCGAGGGCGCCGCCCTGTTGCCGCCGGATCAGGTGGATCTGCTGGTGATCATCATGACCCCGTCCGAGTACAGCGAGGCGGGTTATCTGAAGGCTTTTGTGCGTGCGCCGCTGACCCTGTTGGATGCCCTGGCACAGCAGCAGCCGCTGCCGCCGGTGGTGTTCGTCTCCAGCAGTGCCGTGTTTGGTGACCAGGACGGGGAGGTGGATGAACTGACGCCGCCAACACCGTCACGCTATAACGGCAAAGTGCTGCTGGCGGCGGAAGAGGAAATCAGTACTCGCACCATGGCGACGGTCGTACGTTTCAGCGGGATCTATGGTCCCGGCCGTCACCGTCAGATCGACAAGGCCGTGCGCCTGGCTCGGGGGGAAGAACCTCTGCCGTCCGCACAGTGGACCAATCGCATCCACCGGGACGATTGCGTGGGTCTGCTCAAGCAGGTGGCGGACGGCTGGTTAGCGGGCCAGGAGATGCCTCCGCTGGTGATGGGCACTGATCAGGTCGGTGGCCGTAATCTGGATGTGCTGCAATGGCTGGCAGAGCAGCAGGGATTGGCGCTGGCAGTGCCTGATACGGCACCTTCCGGCAAGCGGATAACCAGTCGTTACCTGTCCCAGGGCCATTATACCCTCCAGTACCCGGGCTACCGGGAAGGTTATGCCCAGGTGCTGGCGGCGCGCGGGGAGGGAGCGAACGGCGTGAAATCGCGCTAAAATCGCCTTCCTGCCGGGAATTTGCGTCGCCGTTGGTCATTTTTTCGTCGGCAGACTTGCCTCCCGCGTACGCGCTAGTAAAGTGTGCGCCTCAAATTTTTCTGTGGCGGGCTCGATGCCCGTAAACGCCCGTGGTGGGCGCAATGGAGTGAAGCGAATGAGCACACCGGTTGCCGTGGTAATGGGGTCCCAGTCCGACTGGGAAACCATGAAAGAAGCCTGCGACGCCCTGACCCAGTTCAATGTGGGCTGGAAGGCGGAGGTGGTGTCTGCCCACCGCACTCCCCAGCGCATGTACGACTTTGCCAAAAGCGCCCACGAGAACGGCTACAAGGTGATTATTGCCGGCGCCGGCGGGGCTGCCCACCTGCCGGGCATGATTGCCGCTCTGACCCCGCTGCCGGTACTGGGCGTGCCGGTGAAAAGCCGCACCCTGTCCGGCTGGGACAGCCTGCTGTCCATCGTGCAGATGCCCAAGGGGGTCGCGGTGGGCACCCTGGCTATCGGTACGGCCGGTGCGTGGAATGCGGGCCTGCTGGCCTCACAGATGCTGGCGGCGGAGGATCCGGCACTGCTCGGCAAAATCGCGGACTGGAAAGCCTCCCGTGCCGATGAGGTATTGGCCAACGCGGAGCTGGGGCAAGGCTGATGAATCGCGTACTCGTTCTTGGTGGAGGCCAGCTCGGCCTGATGATGGCAGAGGCCGCCGCCCGACTGGGGCTGGTGGTGGATCGTTACGACCCGGAGCGCGCCTTGTTGTTGCCGGGCACCTCGGATCTGGCGGTGCCGATCAGTTGGGAGGAATGCCAGGCGCGTTACCCGGTGATTACCGTGGAGCGAGAAGCCTTTCCGGACACCGGGCTGTCCGCAGAGCTGGCCCGGAGTGATCGCTGCGTGGCGCGGGGCGCCCTGGATGTGATCCCGGATCGCTTTACCCAGAAATCCATGCTCGACAAGTTGGGTATCCCCACGGCCCCGTGGGTGACGCTGGACAAGGCGGGCGATCTGCAGGCGGCGGTGGACCAGTTTGGTGGCGTGGTGGTGAAGGCTCGCACCGGCGGCTACGACGGTCGCGGTACCTGGATTGTCGGCGAGGGCGGTGATCTGTCCTCGGTGCCCGCCACTGAACTGGCTGGCAAGGCTATCGTCGAGAAGAAGATTCCCTTCCGTCGCGAGTTGTCCATTGTCGGGGCCCGTAGTCTCAGTGGCGAAACCCTGTTCTATCCGCTGACTCGCAACTGGCACGTGGACGGTATCCTCAGGCTGAGTCTGGCGCCGGCCAATGCCAGTGCAGACCTGCAGAAACCGGCGGAACAGATGCTCCAGGGCATCATGGAAGAGCTGGACTATGCCGGTGTCATGGCCGTGGAGTTCTTCGAGGTGGAGGGCCAGTTGATGGTCAACGAGATTGCCCCACGGGTACACAACTCCGGCCACTGGACCCATGAAGGTGCCGACTGGTCCCAGTTCGATCTGCATGTCCATGCCCTGGCCGGCGTGCCCCTGCATGCGCTGAATGTGCATGGCCCTACCGCCATGGTGAATCTCATTGGCACCCCGTTCGAAAGTGCCTGGCTGCAACACCCGGGAGTGGTGCACTGGTATGGCAAGGGGGTGCGTCCCGGCCGCAAACTGGGGCATGCCAACCTGGTGGCCGACACGCTGGAAGGGCTGCGCGCCGGCCTGGATGCCTGGGCAGATGTGCTGCCGGAGGGTTACCAGAAGGTGCTGGATTCCGAGCTGGCGCTGGGCTAATCCGGGCCGCGCGCAACGATCTCCCATGGCGTCCCGTCGATCGGTGCTGTCGACGGGGCGTTACCTCTCTCGCTTCACATTCCTGGACCAGGCCAATCGTTTACACTGGGTGAAAGCGACAACAGGAATCCGAATGTGTCCCCGTCATTTGCCATGACCCGTTATCGACGACTGATCCTGCTTGCCATGCTGCTGGTAGCGGTGCTCCTGGTGGTAGAGTTGACCGGTCTGCGTGAGCAGTTTTCTCTGCCCGCCCTGCGGGCCCTGCTGGAAGAGAATCTGGTGGTGGGGCTGGTGTTGTTTGTCCTGGCCTTCGTCATCGGCAACCTGATTCAGCTGCCCGGCTGGCCGTTTCTGGCGGCAGCGATTCTGGCGCTGGGAACCGTGGCTGGCGGACTGGTGACCTACATGGCGGCGTGCCTGTCCTGTCTGGTGACCTTTCAGGTGGTGCAGGGGGTCGGTGGCAGTGCTCTGCGGGATATCGACAAACCCCTCGCCAGAAAGATACTCGCCCGCCTGGACCGTCACCCGGTACGCAGTGTGGTGCTGCTGCGGTTGCTGTTCCAGACCATGCCGGCGCTGAATTACACCCTGGCATTGAGCGGGGTGAGGCGTCGCCATTATCTGCTTGGCACCCTGTTGGGGTTGCCACTTCCCCTGCTGGTGTACTGCTTTTTCTTCGATCGTATCGCCCGGGTCCTCCAGTTGGCCTGACAGCGTGTCCCTCACGGCTTGACCTCAACAAAGCTTCAGGTTTTAGGGTTGTCTCATTGCCAATCGCAGAGGAGACGCTCCCATGGAAAAACTGTATCCGGATCTTTGGCAGACCCGCGCCGAACAGCCGGCCCCGGGGTTGATCACCCATGCGTACCTGTTGACCCGGGATGAGGGGAATGTGCTCTTGTACAACAGCAGTCACGAGGATGAATGGTTGGATATGGCAAGACTGGGAGGGGTTCGTTACCAGTGGTTGAGCCATCAGGATGAAGTGGGTGACAGCCTGGCGGCACTACAGCAACGCTTTGGCTGTGCGCTGTCCATACACCAGGCCGAACGAGCCGAGGCCGAGCGTTTCGCGCCGGTCGCCCACGCCTTTGCGGAGGAACCGGAGAGGCAGTTGGGTATCCAGATTCTGCCTGCCCCGGGCCATACCCGCGGCAGCGTGTGCTTTTTCTATGCCTCGCCTTACGGCCGACGTTACCTGTTTACCGGCGACACTCTCCTCATGGATAACGACCGCCGCTGGCGTAGCGGTTATCTGCCGGGCATCAGTGACAGGGCGTCACTGGCCGCCAGCCTCCGCCTGTTGGCGACCCTGGCGCCGGACGTGGTGATTTCCAGCGCCACCTATGGAGCCTACCCCTGGGTTGAGATTGCCCCGGGCGATTGGCCGGCCGCGGTGGAGCAGGCGCTAGGGGCATTGGGCTGAAGCCCTTAATGGCGCAGCAGTGCGCTCAGGCTGTCCACCGCTTCGGCCCAGTCCGCATCTTCCTGCACGGCTTCCGCCAGGAAGCGCGATTGGGCGGCATTCCAGAACGGCGCCTGATGCAGGTGCATGCCGTCACTCAGGGTGCCGGCGTGTTGATGAACGAAGTCTTCGATGGCGGTCTCGCTGTTGTCCAGGCCCAGCTGGGCAAACAGGGTCGGCAAGTCGTGGGTCGCGGTATCCATATCGCAGGTCCCTCCGTATCGGATGACGATGTCACTGAAATGGTGCGCCTTTTATGGCGCGCTGTCTCCCCTTCCGGGAGAGGGGTTTGGTAATCAAAAACGCCCGCAGTGTTGCGGGCGTGTTTCATGGGATGCCAGGCGGTTGTCGGCTAGCTAGGCAATATCCATGATGCCGTCCATTTCCACGCCGGCCCCCTTGGGCAGGGCAGCCACGCCAATGGCGGCCCGGGCGGGATAGGGCTGTTTGAAGTGACGGGCCATGACCTCGTTGACCAGTGCGAAGTGGCTCAGGTCGGTGAGGAAGATGTTCAGTTTGACGATATCCTGCAGGCTGCCGCCTGCGGCCTCACAGACAGCAGTCAGGTTGCTGAAGACCTGTTCGATCTGGGCTTCCATGTCACCGTCCACCAGTTCCATGGTATCGGGAACCAGCGGAATCTGGCCGGACAGATAGACAGTGGAACCGGCCTTGATGGCCTGGGAATAGGTGCCGATGGCCTGGGGGGCCTGGTCGGTGCTGATAACGGAATGGTTGGACATGATATAGGTGCTTCGTTGGTTGTGCCCCCCGGCCAGAGCCGGCAGACGGAAAATTAGGAAGCCGCAATGCTGGCACGGCGGAGAATGAGTGACAAGTTGCAAGTTTCAAGTCGCAACGCGGGATATGGTGTCACTATCGGCAATGCTTTGCCCGCGATTGGAAGCTGCTAAATTGGGCTGCGGCGCGGGGAAGGAGATAAATGGTTATCTCGGTCCTTGGGTGCACCTTGTCACTTTCAACTTGAAACTTGGAACTCAAAGCCGGTGGATACGCACGATGCTGTCCAGGGTGCGCAGCTTCTTGATGATGCGGGCCAGATGGATGCGGTCCCTGACGGTCATGGTCACGTTCAGGGTCGTGAGCGTGGGATCCTTTTCGGCCATATCGATGGTATCGATGTTAGAACCCAGTTCGGAGACGCTGTTGGCCAGCGTTGCGAGGACGCCGCGTTTGTTGATCAGTTCGATGCGCAGGGCGGCGGTGAATTCCTGCTCCACCTGCTTGTCCCAGCTCAGCGCGATGCATTTCTCCGGGGCGTTGCGCATTTCCGCCAGCAGGTTCTTGCAGGTATCCCGGTGGACTACGATGCCGCGACCGGCGCTCAGATGGCCGATGATGGTATCGCCCGGTAGCGGCAGGCAGCACTTGGCATAGCTGACCATCAGGCCTTCGCTGCCGCGAATGGCCAGGGGGCGGCGGTCGTCCTCGTGCTGGCGTTCGTCGTCATCCCGGGCGCCGGCGAGCTTGCGTGCCACCAGCGGTGCCAGGCGATTGCCCACGCCGATGTCTTCCAGCAGATCATCCAGTTCCACGTAACCGTTGCCGGCCAGTTCGCTCACCACCCGTTCGATGGGCAGTTCGTCCATGCCGATATCGTAGGCGTGCAGGGCTTTTTCCAGCAGCCGTTCGCCCAGCTCCACGGCGTCCTCGCGACGCTGGTGCTTGAGGAAATGGCGGATGTTGGTGCGTGCTTTGCCGGTGACGACAAAGTTGAGCCAGGCTGGATTCGGGGTGGCGTTGGGGGCCGTAATAATTTTCACGGTCTGGCCGGATTCCAGCGGTGTGGACAGGGCGGCCAGTTTGCCGTCGATGCGGGCGGCCACACACTTGTTGCCCACCTTGGTGTGCACCGCATAGGCGAAATCCACGGCGGTGGCGCCACCGGGCAGTTCCTTGATATCGCCCTTGGGGGTGAACACATAGGCTTCATCCGGGAACAGGTCCACCTTCACGTTCTCGATGAATTCCATGGAGTTGCCGGCTTTCTGCTGCAGTTCCAGCAGGCGCTGCATCCAGCTCTGGGTGCGGCTGTGGGTGGGGGAGCCGGGTTCGTCGTCGGACTTGTAGAGCCAGTGCGCGGCAATCCCGTTGTTGGCCATGGCTTCCATTTCCTCGGTGCGGATCTGCATTTCCAGGGGAATGCCGGAGCGCGCCTTGAGGGTGGTATGCAGGGACTGGTAGCCGTTGGCCTTGGGGATGGCGATGTAGTCCTTGAAGCGGTTGGGAATCGGCGTGAAATAGTTGTGCACCGCGCCCAGCACCCGGTAACAGGTATCCACCCGGTCCACGATGATGCGGAAGCCGAACACGTCCATGATGTCCGCGAACGGTTTGTGCTGCTCCTTCATCTTGGTATAGATGCTGTAGAGATGCTTCTCGCGGCCCAGCACCCGCGCCTCAATGCCTTCTTCTTCCAGGCAGTGTTCCAGGCTGGTCTTGATGGTGGTGAGAATTTCCTTGCGGTTGCCGCGGGCTTTTTTCACCGCCTGACCGATCAGCCGGGCGCGCATGGGATAGATGGCATGGAAGGCCAGGTCCTCATACTCCACGCGCATGTTGTACATGCCCAGCCGGAAGGCGATGGGGGCGTACAGCTCCAGGGTTTCGGTGGCGATACGGCGGCGCTTCTCCGCGCGCATCACATGCAGGGTGCGCATGTTGTGCAGGCGGTCGGCCAGCTTGATGAGGATGACGCGGATATCCCGGGTCATGGCCAGCATCATCTTGCGCAGGTTTTCCGCCTGCTGTTCCGCCTTGGACTCGAACTTGATCTGGGCGATCTTGGAGACCCCATCAACCAACTCGGCGACTTCCTCACTGAATTCACCGGCGAGCTGTTCCTTGGAGATGCCGGTGTCCTCGATCACGTCGTGCAGCATGGCGGCCATGAGCGAGGCATGGTCCATGTGCATGTCGGTGAGGATGTTGGCGACGGCCAGCGGGTGGGTGATGTACGGATCCCCGGTGCGGCGGTACTGCCCCTCGTGGGCTTTCTCGGCAAAATGGTAGGCGCGTACGACCTGGGCGATCTGATCATCATCCAGGTAACTGCGTAACCGTTTTTCCAGGTTATGAATGGTGGGCAAAAGTCCTCGTCACGCCCGGGGCGAAGTAATGATTAGGGATTAGCCTAAGCTTAGATTTGGCGACCGGATTTGTCCATGACAAGGACCATGGACGCCATCAATCCATGTGCGAGGGAGATAACAACGGAGCCGGGAAGCAGAGAAGGGGGGGGGCTGACAGGCACCCGGGTGGGTGCCTGCCGGAAGCGGGATTACTCGCCGAAGGACTGGGTCAGCAGGGCCAGCTCGTCCACGTCCGCGCTGCGGTCAGCAACCGGGCTGTCTACGGATTCGGAGGTCACGTGACCTTCAGCAATTTCACGCAGCGCCACCACGGTGGGCTTGTCGTTTTCCCAGGCCACGCGGGGTTCCTTGCCACCGGTCTGCAGTTGACGGGCGCGTTTGCCGGCGACCAGTACCAGCTCGAAGCGGTTATCCAGTTTTTCCAGGCAATCTTCTACGGTTACACGGGCCATGCTGTTCTCCTACAGGGTGGCGATGCCGCAGCGGGCAGCGCCTGAAATTCGCAAGGGGAGCGATTTTACTGGTGAATCGCTGACCAAGTCCAGTGCTGCCGGGCCGTCTAGCGTTTCGCCAGCAGGTTGCTGAGGGTGCCGGCCAGGCGGGCAGACTGTCGTGCAGTGGCCAATCGGCGGGCCTCGATAATGGCCTCCAGCTCGTAAAGGGCCCGCTGGAAATCGTCGTTGACCACCAGATAGTCGAACTCGCCGTAGTGGCTCATTTCTTCCTGAGCACCGTCCAGGCGCTGCTGGATCACCGCTTCATCGTCGGTTTCCCGACCGCGCAGGCGCTCGGCCAGAGTTTCCAGCGAGGGTGGCAGGATAAAGATGCTTACCGCATCGGGCAGTTGCTTGCGGATCTGCGCCGCCCCCTGCCAGTCAATTTCCAGAATCACATCATCGCCACCGCGCAGGGTCTGGGCCACCCAGTCGGCGCTGGTGCCGTAAAGGTTGCCGAACACTTCGGCATGCTCCAGAAAACGCCCCTGCTCTACCTGGCGCACAAAGCTGTCGCGGTCGGTAAAGTGGTAGTTCACGCCGTCCACTTCGCCGGGACGGATGGCACGGGTAGTGTGGGACACGGAGATGCGCACCCGTTCCAGCTTGTCGACCAGGGCGGCCACCAGGCTGGTCTTGCCGGCGCCGGACGGGGCGGAAATGATGTACAGCGTGCCTTTATCGGCCATAGTGAAGAAGGTCCTGTTTGCGATCCCGGTAAAGCGCGCATTATAGGCGTAAAGAAGGTGGGGCGTCATATGCGTCCCCACCTCGCTGGCAGAGGAGGAATCATGAGCGATACCCAGGACGATCCACGCCGCCGCCATTCATCCAAAGTGGTGGATGGCCCCGGCAAATCCGCCAGCCGGGCCATGCTGCGGGCGGTGGGCTTCAGCGATGAGGATTTTCAAAAACCCCAGGTGGGCATTGCCTCCACCTGGAGCCAGGTGACGCCCTGCAACAGCCATATCGGTGAGCTGGCGGAGCGCGCCTGTGAGGGTGCCGACGGCGCCGGCGGCAAGGGGGTGGTGTTCAATACCATCACCATCTCCGACGGCATCGCCAACGGTACCGAAGGGATGAAATATTCGCTGGTGTCCCGGGAGGTGATCGCCGATTCCATCGAGACGGTGGCCGGTTGCGAGGGCTTTGATGGTCTGGTGGCCATCGGCGGGTGCGACAAGAACATGCCCGGCTGTCTGATCGGCCTGGCGCGACTCAATCGCCCCAGCCTCTTTGTCTATGGCGGCACTATTCTGCCGGGCAAGGGGCACACGGATATCGTGTCCGTATTCGAGGCCATGGGCGCCCACTCCCGGGGCGATATGGATCTGATCGAACTCAAGCAGATCGAGGAAACCGCCATTCCCGGCCCGGGCTCCTGTGGTGGCATGTACACCGCCAACACCATGGCGTCCGCCATCGAAGCTCTGGGCATGAGCCTGCCGGGCAGCTCGGCACAGAATGCGGTGTCCCGGGACAAGCGGGACGATTGCGCCCGCGCGGGTGCGGCGGTGCTTCACCTGCTGGAAGAGGACATCAAGCCGTCCGACATCATGACCCGCCAGGCCTTTGAGAACGCCATCACCGTGGTGATCGCCCTGGGGGGGTCCACCAACGCGGTGTTGCACTTGCTCGCCATGGCCCGCACCGTGGATGTGCCTCTCTCCCTGCAGGACTTCACTGATATCGGCAAGCGTGTCCCGGTGCTGGCGGACCTGCGGCCCAGTGGCCGCTACATGATGAGCGAGCTGGTGGCCATTGGCGGTATCCAGCCGTTGATGAAGATCCTGCTGGATGCAGGTCTGCTTCACGGCGACTGCCTCACCGTCACCGGGCGTACCCTGGCGGAGAACCTGGCCAATGTGGCGCCGTACCCCGCCGGGCAGGACATCATTGCGTCGCTCGACACACCGCTGAAGGCGGACAGTCACCTGCGCATCCTCTACGGTAACCTGGCCCCGGACGGGGCGGTGGCCAAGATCACCGGCAAAGAGGGAACCCACTTTACCGGTTCAGCCAAGGTGTTCGGTTCGGAAGAGGAAGCCCAGGCCCGTATCAATGATGGCACCGTGGAAGCCGGCGATGTGGTGGTGATTCGCTATGAAGGACCCCGCGGGGGCCCGGGCATGCGAGAAATGCTGACGCCCACCTCGGCCATCATGGGGCGGGGCCTGGGCAACGACGTGGCGCTGATTACCGATGGGCGTTTTTCCGGTGGCAGCCACGGTTTCGTGGTGGGGCATGTGACCCCCGAAGCCTTCGACGGTGGCCCGCTGGCCCTGCTGGAAGACGGCGACATCATCACCATCGATGCCGAGGCCAACACCATTTCTGTGGACCTGACCGAGGAAGCACTGGCCTCCCGTCGCGCCAACTGGCAACAACCGCCGCCGCGTTATACCCGCGGGGTGCTGGCCAAGTACGCCCGTCTGGTCGGACCCGCCAGTGAGGGCGCCGTGACGGACGGCGATTGAACCGGTGCCGTTTCGGTCGTCTTAACAGGCCTTTGCAAATTGTGCTGTTCCCGATACCGGCAACGCGCGCATCATAGGAAGAACCCGGTGGGGGCCTCCGAGCCCCCGCTGATTCCTCAACCCGAACCCGATGCCGTTATATGCAGGACAGCCCCATCATTGCCACCGTGAATTATGATCGCGACGGCGTTCAACACGGCTTTCTGAAATTGCCTCATTCCCACGATGGCTCTGCCTGGGGCCATGTGATGACGCCCATCACCGTGGTCCGCAATGGCGAGGGCCCCACGGCCCTGCTGACGGGCGGCAACCACGGGGATGAATACGAAGGCATCACCGCCCTGCTGAAACTGGCCAACGGTCTGCAGGCTGAGCAGATCACCGGGCGCGTGATCATTATCCCCATGCTCAACCATCCCGCCGTACTGAATGGCACCCGCACTTCGCCGCTGGATGGCGGCAACCTGAATCGCTGCTTTCCGGGTGACCCCACCGGCACACTGACGGAGAAGCTGGCCGACTACCTGACCCGTTATCTGGTGCCGCTGTGTGATGTGGTGCTGGATATTCATGCCGGTGGGCGCACCCTGGATCTGCTGCCCTTTGCCGCGACGCACCGCATGGTGGACAAGGCCTTCGAAGCGCGTTGTCTGGCCGGCGCCAGCGCTTTTGGCGCGCCCTATACCCTGTTCATGGCCGAGCTGGAAGGCAGTGTGCTCTTCGACAGTGTGGTGGAGGGGCAGGGCAAGGTGTTCATCAGCACCGAACTGCGCGGCGGCGGAACGACAACACCGGAGACCGTTGCCCTGGCGGAGCGGGGGGTGGATAACGTTTTGCGGTTTGCTGGCATCTTGCCCGGCGAGCCCGAGCCGGTGGCCTCCCGGGCGCTGGAAATTCCCGACAGCGACGCCTACCGGGTCAGTGAGCATACCGGCATTCTGGAAATGACGGTGGCGTTGGGCGACTGGGTGACGGCGGGAGAGGTGATTGCCCGTGTCTATTCGCTGGAACGATCCGGCGAGGCGCCACAGCTGTATCGGGCTCCTTATGACGCCGTCTTGATCGGTCGCCGCCATCCGGCTCTGGTGACGGTGGGGGATACCTTTGCGGTGCTGGCGGTACCGCGATGAGTAGGACTTCCGTGCACGTTAACAGGGCATAACAAAGCACAAACACCCTTGTCTGTAGGGCGCTGCTAATGTTCAGGTTCTATCAAGAATAACAGGACTGACGGAGCAGCCATGAGTGATACCAAGTTTGCCCAGCAGGGCATGTCATTTCGGGAAAGCGTTGAGCATATGGTGGATCATGCCATCGGCATCATGGGGTTGGATGCGGGCATGGGTAAAGCCATGAAGGTATGCCAGAGCGTGGTACAGGTATCCTTTCCCGTGGAGATTAACGGCAAGGCAGAGATCTTTACCGGTTGGCGTGCCACTCACAGTGATCATCGGCTGCCTTCCAAGGGCGGTATCCGTTTTGCGCCCATCGTGGATCAGGATGAAGTGGAAGCCCTGGCGGCGCTGATGACTTACAAATGCGCCATCGTTGACGTGCCCTTCGGTGGTTCGAAAGGCGGGTTGGTGATAGACCCGAAAAAATATGAGCGTCACCAGCTGGAAGCGATTACCCGCCGTTTTGCTCGAGAGTTGATCAACAAGGGCTACCTGAGCCCATCCCAGAATGTGCCGGCCCCGGATATGGGCACTGGCCCCCGGGAGATGGGCTGGATGGTGGATACCTACAAACAGATGTTCCCCAACGACATCAATTACATGGGGGCATTGACCGGTAAGCCGGTGGAGCATGGCGGGGTGCGTGGTCGGAATGAGGCCACCGGTCGGGGGGTGCAGTACGCGCTGCGGGAATTATTTCGCCACCCAGAGGAAATTCAGCGAGCCGGCCTGTCCGGGTCACTGGCTGGCAAGCGGGTGATTGTGCAGGGGCTGGGTAATGTGGGCTATCACGCTGCCCACTTTCTGGAGACCGAAGACGATTGCCGCATCACGGCCATCATCGAGCGCGACGGGGCTATCATCAACGAGGCGGGTCTCAACGTGGGGGCGGTGCGCCAGCACATCGTGGAGACCGGCGGGGTCAAAGGGTTCGCCCAGGGCGAGTTTCTGGAGGCCGGTATCCAGGCCCTGGAACGTGACTGTGACATCCTGATTCCGGCGGCACTGGAAGGGGTGATTACTACCGACAACGCACCGCGCATTCAGGCAAAACTGATTGCCGAGGCGGCTAACGGGCCGGTGACCTTCGAGGCGGACAGAATCCTGCGGGACAAGGGGGTGGAGATCATTCCCGATGCCTATTGCAACGCGGGCGGTGTGATCGTGTCCTACTTCGAATGGATTCGTAACCTCAACCATGTGCGCTTTGGTCGCCTGGACAAACGTTTCCATGAAGCCCGTGGTCAGCATGTGATCGATGCCATCGAGCAGGCCACCGACACCAAGGTGCCCGAGCATATTGTCAGGGAGCTGGCCCGTGGGGCCGATGAATTCGACCTGGTGCGCTCCGGGCTGGATGACTCCATGCGCCTGGCCCTGCAGGAAATCATCCGCACCCGCAAGGAGAACCCGAAGATCGAGGACTATCGTATGGCAGCCTATGTGATCGCCATTGAAAAGATATCCCGGCATTACCGGGATATCGGTTTCTAGGCCAGCGCGGGGTTTATTCGATATTCTGGATCTGCTTGTTGCGTGGTAGGAATTAATCCTTAAATATCAACTATTTGATGTGCTTTTTGTGCTTGTTTTTCTTTTTTGCCCACCAGACTGCCCACCGATTGATTCACCATAGAGATAAAGTGGTTTTCTCTGCTTGTTAAATAAGGCTCACTCCATAAATGTTTCGATCTGAGCCGAAATGACATCTCTGTCCCATCTCAAGTTGAAATCAGGCCTGCGCTACAATGACCAAGTGAGGACTTTAAGGTTTTGGGCTGGCTAAAGCTGACCTGATGGTAACTGTACTATTGTTTCTTGATGTACGTTTTTTTGGTACGCAAAATCACCTTTCTGTGTTTGGGGTCCGGTTTCTTGACCGCAGCCTGTGATGACGGGAGGGGCTCCAGCGAATCATCTTTACTCTCCGCTGGTAGGGGGGCGCTTTGTCGAGGCGCTTTAGAAGTATCAGGATCTTCCATTAATGGGGCTGAGTTTGAAGAAGTGGATGCTTTGTCTTCCATGGGCTTTGAGCGTCCCGTTTCTTGCTTGGATGAGACGGATTCAAGTGCCGAAATCATCCTGTCTGCCCTTCGGTCTGCATTGTCCAAGTCTTCTTGCGACGCGGGGCTTCCTTTCTCCTGTAGCGACTCATAGGTGACTTCCGCCCGGCATAGCTCTTGAGCTAGTGATGACATTACTAGTTTGAGTTGGGCTAGCTCTTTTTCCATCTCGCCCCGATTTTGGTCTGTGTTGCGGGTGGCGGAACGGATGGGCTTTCTCTGATTCTGCTCTCTCAACTCCCTTTTTAAGCGTTTCAGCTCCTCCTCTTTGTATCTATCAAGGTTATGGGCCTGCTCAATCAGGCTAGTGAAAAAGTCTGACTGGGATTTCCCGCTTTGGCTAACTAGGCGATTGAAGGTTGACCGTGTCGTTTTGTCGACCACCAAGCTAATAGCACATTGAGCAGCCTTCTTTGCTCTTGATTTTTTTGTCGACCAGGCCTTCTTCATGAGTTCGCTGAGTGCGACTTGTTCGCCCTCAGAAAGCGGAAGAGATTGAAGCGCTAAGGTTAAGTGGTTGTTTGAGTAAGGCCGGGGTTGGGCTTGAAGGGTTAGCCCATTCTTGAGCAGGTACTTGATTGCCCACTCGCACTGCTTCTCGTCTTTAAGGTCAATCCAGTCAAAGATCTTGGGAGGCACTTGAGCGGCCTTCTAGTGGCTAAGTTATAAACAGCTGTAGTTTACTACTAAGTGGTCTTCATAGTAAAAAGAATATAAATGGCAATAGTGATTTGGTGTTAGCAGTGGCTCAGTCTGGACAGGTTTCGGGTATTATTGCGTTGCTTCAAGAACGAGGTTTGAGGTTGTCAGCAACTGAGAAGTACCTTCTCGTGTGCATGCTTTACACCTTTGGTTCCTCTAGATCAGAAGATACAGCTGTAGAGTTGGCTAATAAATTTGGGGTGTCGCCGGTAACGCTTCGGAGGGCAAGGGATGGGTTGTTGTCAAAGGAGCTTCTTCAGTCAGAAAGTGTGTATGTGAGACATCCAAAAAAACAGCTTGGAACTGGACTGAGGGGGCGCCCGAAAATTGGACTTAGGGTTCGTTTCGAGAGACTTCCTAGGTCCGAGAAGATTGATGGTACTTCGGAAAGCGAGGAGCACCTTCAAAGTGTCATTCATGATTTGTTCTTAGGTAAAGATCTGGTTCCCCGAGCCATAAAGGGTAAGGGAAGAACCGGTATGGAGAATAGATTGCAGGCCGAGGCAAAAGTACTTTTGGCGGTTCTATGGGCTTTCTCCAATAAATTCGGAGTGGTTTCAGGAATTGGTCGTGCGGAACTGGCTGTGGTTGCAGGGGTTTCAGTGGGCCAGGTCATGACGATTTCCCAGAAGCTGGAGCGACTTGGCTACATTTCTAATTGGCTGCCTGGGAGGACATGTAGAGGGCTTTTTGGGGTGGGAGCAGGGATTTGGGTTCTCGGGTCGGTGGGCTCTAGGAGGTGGGAGCATTGTGAAAAAACGGTTATAAGTCATGAGCTTGACCTATTTAACCAGTTGATTTTAAGGGTGGAAACTCTCAGGGAGCTTGGGGCTGAGCTGGAAAGGAGCCCGAAGCCTGCGCTGCAGGAGATGGAGAAGTATTCTGCAGCTTGGGGTGCTGTGTGGGGGGCAATTGCTGAATATATGCCTGATGAAGGACGGCATGAAATGGATTGGTCGGAAGATATGGACTCGGCCTTATTTTTGCGAAGTGCTTGGTCGGGAAGGTGCAGGGTTGATCGAATGATCGTTGATCCACATGCTGGGAGAGCAATGAAATATCAGAAAGCAAGGCTGATTCTATATGCCTCAGAGCTTGCTGCAGGAATGGATGGACGAATGGCAGAGGAACCGACGATTGATGGCAATCAAGAGCTTCTGAGCCGCATTCGAGAGGAGGCAGTACCGAAAAGATTCGAACCGGAAGAGTCTGATTGGCTGGCTCGATTACTTTTCGGTGTTATATGGAAGCTGGCCAATGAGATGTTGAAATTATATCCGTCCCGAGATGGAGTTAGGTATGTGCCTTTGCCGGATGCTGATTACCGCATTGAGAGCCTTGGAGCTTGATATAAATGACTGGTCGCTGACGAGAATGATTAAGGCTTCGTTGCTAGTGCTACCTGGGCCAGCTTCTGTCGGTAAATAGATATATAGGGTTTGTCATCCAGCCCACTTGTTGAAGGCTGGGATACCCAATCAGGATTATTAGCTGCCCGGCTCCCAAAAGCCGGGCAGCGCTATTTATCCACTTTGGTGCCGGTCGAAAGTTACACACAGGCACCTCCTATGAGCAAACAATTCTCATAGGAGAAATTAATGATTAACCGGCACCCTCTTAACACCAACCTTTCCCTACACCACACAGGCTCTTGGCATGGCTATGAGGTCCAGCTTCAGCATGGACCGCTAGTGCATGAATATCTGTACCGCTTCAAAGAGACCCTGGATTGGTCATTGTCTGAACACCCTCGAACGTTGGCTGTGAGACTCGATCTGCGTCTGCCTGAGCGTCATCACTTTCAGCTGGAGTTTGTGATGGGTCGATTTATCAGCTCGTTGCGAGAACAAGTAAAAGCTGACGTTAATCGTAGGCGTAGCGAAGGTAAGCGGGTCCATGACACCGCCGTCCGATATATCTGGGTACGAGAGCAGGACAGCAGCGATCAACCTCATTTCCACGTCTGCCTTTTCTTTAACAAGGATACTTACCGGCAGCTAGGGAGCCTGCCTTCTGCGAAGGGGGAAGGGGCTGCAATGCCTCATCCGGACGTGCCGCGAGACTCGCTGGCGGACAGGCCAGCGAAGAACCTTGCCGAGCGCATTGTGAAGGCGTGGTCACGAGCCGTCGGGTTGAGGCCAGATGAGGGCAGTGGATTGGTTCACTTCCCTTGCAGCTGCGTATACCGAGTCAATGTGGGTTCAGCTGGTGGCGAAGCTGAGGTGGCGGGTTTGTTTAGCCGTATCAGCTACTTGGCGAAAGCCAAGACCAAGCAATATGGGATGGGGATCAGACACTTCGGTACCAGCCGGAGATAGGAGTGAGTAAAAAAATACAGGCGAGCGCTATCTCATGAGTTGAAGGAGAGTCTCATGAAGATCATGCGTTTGAAGGAAGTCATGGACACCACCGGGTTGGGCCGTTCGTACATTTACAAGTTGGCCAGTGAGGGTGCCTTCCCCAAGCCGGTGCAGTTGGGCGGCCGAGCCTCTGGGTGGGTGTCTGACGAGGTGGAATCCTGGATTTTGGAGAGAATTGAAGAAAGGGATCGTTTGGCGGGAGAGTAAAAGGTGGGCAGCGGCTCGACAGAGAGCCGCTGTATTGGGGGTGGTTAACCGCCGAAGCTGTAGGTGCCAGCCCCTTGATCGGTTTCGATTTCAGCCTCAAGAACGTCGCAGTCATTGTTGACTTGGATCTTGGCTGTTTTCCCAAATCTGATTGTCTTGGGCAG
>JAZAJX010000226.1:0-9911 GCA_036230225.1 Pseudomonadota bacterium
GGGAGCGGTCGAACGACCGCTCCCACAGATGTTTTGGTTTTAAGCTAGCGTTGCAGCGATCTCTTCACTCACCATCACCGGCATATCCAGTAACTGCTGCGCGAACGCCTTGCCCTGCGGGTCAA
The DNA here is from genome assembly GCA_036230225.1 of Pseudomonadota bacterium. Classification (GTDB taxonomy): domain Bacteria; phylum Pseudomonadota; class Gammaproteobacteria; order Pseudomonadales; family Alcanivoracaceae; genus Alcanivorax. The sequence goes on from JAZAJX010000226.1 coordinate 126, forward strand.
TACGCAGGGAGGCGATGCCTCCGCCGCCCAGGGCATTCTTCAGCAGGAAGTTGTAGGCATTCATGCCCGGCAGTGACCAGCGGCTGACGCTGCCGGTATCCGGATCGAGCACGTGCTGCATGTAGTTGGCCACGGCGTCTTCCGTGAGGGCCGCATTGATATAGGGCAGGAATTCCGGGCGGCGGGCAATCACACCAATGTTGGCATGGTTGCCCTTGTCGCCGCTGCGTGCCCAGGCCAGTTTGATCAGTGGCACGGTCACCTCGCCGGTAGCGGTATCTCCTCGCGGATCGCCGGGCAGGGTGCTGGCATCAAACGCCGTGCCGGCGGGAATGCTGACGGGCAGAGTCTCACCCGCGAGATCCACGCTGACGGGTACGGCATCCTTATTGACCAGAGTGGAAAACAGGCGAATACGTGGGAACGGTTTGGGGCGCCCGCCGACCAGGCCGGACAGACCGGGAGCCATGCCGGTGGCCGCCTGGGCGATTTCCCGGGCAAACAGCCCCAGGGCTTTTTTGTCATCGTGCAGTGCGCCGATCTTGACCACGACCTCACGGGTATCGCTGCGTCGGGCATTGGCGCCATAGGTGCTTTCACTGCCGAGAATTTCCACGCTGGTTTCGCGCATGGGGGCCATGCCCAATTGCGCGAACAGCCCGGCCACCTTTTTCAGAATGGCTTCGGCCACCACCTGGCCTTTCTGTGGGGCGTCGATGCCTCCCATCAAGAAAGAGGCGGTGATGCGGTTGCCGTCCGGGTAGGTCGCGGAGACCTTGTAGCTGTCGCTGGGCGGCAGGCCTTTGGCGCCACTGACGCGGACCCGATTGTCACCGACCTGTTCCAGTGTCACGTTGGTGAAGTCGCAGATCACATCGGGCAGCAGGTAGGCGCGAGGGTCGCCGATTTCATAAACGATCTGCTCGCCCACGGTCGCGGGGGTGACCAGGCCGCCGGTGTTGTCGGGTTTGCTGATAATGAAGTGGCCATCGGCGAAGCATTCGGCAATGGGAAAACCCATGTTGTGGAAATCGGGCACATCGCGCCAGTCGGTGAAGTTGCCGCCGGTGCACTGGGCGCCGCACTCAATCACATGACCAGCCAGGGAGCCCTGGGCCAGCTTGTCGTAGTCGTCCTCGGCCCAACCGAACTCGTGCATCAGGGGGCCTAGCACCACCGCGGAGTCAGCAATACGGCCGGTGAGCACGATGTCGGCACCGGCATCCAGGGCGGCCTTGATCGGCAGGGCGCCCAGGTAGGCATTCATGGTGACCGTCATGGGGGGCAGGGGAGCGCCGGTATCCATTTCCGTCACATTGGCGAAGTCATTGCGGCGCGAGTTCAGATCGTCGCCTTCCACCAGGGCACTTTTCATCTCGATGCCGGCGGCCTCGAAGACCTTCTCCAGGGCCTCGCGACAGGCCCGGGGGTTCACCCCGCCCGCATTGCTGATGACCTTGATGTTTTTGGTTTTGATGTCCTTGGCCAGTGGTGCCATGACATTGTTCACGAAGTCATGCGCATAGCCGGCGCTGGGGTCCTTCATGCGGGCCCCGGCCATGATTGAGAGAGTGACCTCGGCCAGGTAATCGAACACCAGATAATCGATCTCGGCCTGCTTGACCAGCTGGAAGGCGGCGGTGTTGGTATCGCCCCAGAATCCGGCGGCGCAACCGATACGAACGGGATCGGTCATGGTGGCTCCATTTGCGTGTGTAAGCGTGGTTTCGTAAGCTACCAAGCAAGCGCTTGGTTTGTAAAGGCCGAGAAGCAGTTTCAAGTTGCAAGTTGAAAGTGACAAGTCGCGGCTGGGCCGTGCCTGGCTTGAAAACCTTTGCCCGCGTATCAGCCTGGGTGTGGCGCGGTGTTGGTGGTTAATGTATGGCTCCTTCTCTTGCGCGCGCCTTGCAGCTTGAAGCTTGTAACTTGCTGCTCTTCAACCTTGCTGCTCCCCGCTCGTAACCGGGATAATGTGTGCCTTAATAAAAGAGGACAACAATGGCTGAGTCACTGGCAATTAATGGAATTGATGATTCCCCTCGCGGGCGTTTGCTCAGTGCGGCGGCTCACCTGTTCCGGGACAAGGGTTTCGACCGGACTACGGTCCGGGATATTGCGGCGTCAGTCGGAATACAAAGCGGTTCTATCTTTCACCATTTCAAGAGCAAGGAAGATATCCTCTACGCGGTGATGGAAGAGGTGATTCATTTCAATACCGACCGTTTGCGTCGAGCGATGGCCGCGGAAAGTCGACCGGAGGAGCAGTTGCGGGCACTGGTGCGCGCCGAGCTGCAATCCATCGTGGGGGATACGGCTGAGGCCATGACGGTACTGGTGACAGAGTGGCGATGCCTCAGCGAGGAAAAGCAGCGCCAGGCATTGGCATTGCGCGCCATCTATGAGCAGCTGTGGCTGGATGCGTTGAATGTGCTGCATGAGCAGGGGGCGTTTCGGGATGATCCCTTCATCATTCGCCGTTTGATTACCGGGATGACCGGCTGGGTGCCTCACTGGTTTGATCGGGATGGGTCGCTGACGCTGGATGACCTGGCGGATATCATTCTGCGCCGTGTGGTGGGGGAAGCATGATAGGTAATGCCATCGGGTGGGGCCGTAGCGGCTATTCCATTATTGAGGAAGGTGAGCTGAACCGGCAGACCTGGGCCCTGGATGTCCATCATTACCTGGTGGCCCAGCCAAATGGGCAGCCATTACCGGGGACATATACCCTGGAGGAGGCCAAGGCGAAGATCGAGGCTCTCGAGCAGCAGGGGTAGTAGGGCGGAAGCCTGGTTTTTCGCTGGTTTTCTGTGCAGTTAGTGCAAGTTTTGGGCGTTTCGTCCATTTTCTAGGCAAACGGACCTTTTTCTGAAAAAAAGCCGTTGACACCCCGGGCCCAATCCCTAAAATGGCGCCCACTTCGCAACGCGATGCGGGTGGTTAGCTCAGCTCGGAGAGCATCTGCCTTACAAGCAGAGGGTCGGCGGTTCGATCCCGTCACCACCCACCATTTTCCGAAAGGAATAGCTGGAGCGGTAGTTCAGTTGGTTAGAATACCGGCCTGTCACGCCGGGGGTCGCGGGTTCGAGTCCCGTCCGCTCCGCCACTATTTCGCAGAAACGCCCTCCTCGTGAGGGCGTTTTTGTTTCTGCGTCACGGGTTTTTTCCTGCTTTTTCTTGCCTGCCTTCGAGCCGCCCACTGAGATATTGTCGCCATCCATTCCGAGAGGGTGGTGAGAATGATCGGCGCTTTCATGAACTTGTCACCCGAATCCTGTCTAATTCTGGTGCCTAATACTGAAAATCAACAAGGAGGGCGCAATGGAAGACTATCTGGAAGAACGTCTGGAAGAGAAGCAGCTGATGGAAAGCCTGGAAGAATGGCTGGAAGAAGATAGCTGGGTGGATGACGGTGAGGAGCTTTGATGCCCTTCCGTCCCGCCTGTCCCTGATTTTCCCGGTTTCATCCTCGCAAGCCTGATTTTCCCCCACTTTATCTTGCCATCGTGATGCTGTTATCGGTGTTCAGACCGTGCTTTACGGCATGCTGAGTACAGCGAAGTTGTATGCTTTTTTTTTACTGCCATTCAGGTCACACTCTTTTTTCAAGGGCTGACTATAATCGGCAGCACCCTGACTCTTGCCGTCACTTTTGCCTTTCTTGGCTTGCCAGAAGTGTCGCTGTGGCGTGTCAGTGGCAAACTACAATAATCCTCAAGGGAAGGAAGGACACATGCCTGTATCCTCCGTGACGTCTGAAGCCATTCTGTTCTTTGATCATCGGGGCATCAACAAAAGCATGCTGTATGCGGATTTTGAGGCAATCCTCGATGGTATGGTCGGCGTGCCTGAGTTTGCCGACAAAGAGGTGCGCGGAGCCTATTGCCTGGTGAATGGTCAATTGCGGGTGCGCTCTCTGGTGCTCTTTACGATCGATTTCGACGAAGACGGCATGGCTGACACCACCTGGAATGTGCCGCTGCGGCATCTGGCGGAGCATGCGGGGCAGGGGCCGGATATGGGGGCTGGGCCGATTCGTCTGGCCTGTCGCAGCCAGTGTCCGGTGGCCTGGCATCAGGACCAGATGTGGGATCCGGGAATGAAACCCGGTGCCAACGATTTTATTGCCATCCGAGACACCATCCGCGAACGTGGCCCGAAAATGGGACTGGAAGTCGACGATGACTTGAGTGATGCCGCCCCTGCGGCCCCCCCTGTCATTGGGGCGGACGCCCCCACGATTGCGCCAGAGGATACGGAAAGCAAGAAGAAAGCTGATGAGGAGCGGGTTCGGCTTGCGCGGATCATCAAGGAGCTTCGCCTGCGCGTACAGACTCTGGAAACCTCACAGTCTGAAGAAGTGGGCAAAATCCGCTACGCGGCTCAGCAGAAGGAAGAGATCCTCAGTGCCCAGCTCGAAAAGGTCATGGTCCAGTTCAAGACCCTCAAGTCACAGAATGTGGCGCTTCGTGAGCAGAACGATTCTCTCAAGGCGCAGGTGGTGTCCCTGACGCAAAGTCTGGATGAGCAGAACCGTCGCAGTGAAACCCAGGGCAGTGAGCTGGAGGTGCTGACCGAACAGTACAAGCTGGCCCTCGAGCAGCGCCTTGAGGAAGAGCGGGCCAAATTGTCAGAACAGATTCACGCCAAGGAAATGGATGTGCTCACCCGGGACGACTTGATCGGTCAGTTAAAGGAGGAGATTGGCGAGCTCAAGCGCAACCGGGTCAAAGAGGCAAACAGTGGCGCCCAGAAAGTGCTGGAAAAGCTGGAGGATCTGGGCCTCAGTTTTATAGCCTTTCATCCGGGGGCGGGGCACATCTCCATTTCCGCGGATCAGATTGGCAGCTATATGGAGAACCCGGTGGCCTTTGCCGCACGCAAGTGTCTGGTTACGGAAGATCACTATCGTGCCTGGCTGGCCCATTACGAGAATCCGGTTTGCCAGGTGCCGGTCGGTGCCGACCAGCAGGCCTGCGGCAAGCGGGTGATCCGTGTGGAGGTGCCCAACCAGTTCAAGCCGGGGGTGTCGGACTGCAATGCCAACCGTTGTCCGAATTGCCGCAATGATTCGGCCATCGATAATGTGTTGCGCTTTCGGTGAGCTGAAATGTGAGTCAATGCCGTTTTCATGAAAAATGGTAGGTTTCTTGCATTATCTACGCTGAAAGTATGATTTGATGGGCATAATAACAACACCGGGAGAGGCAGTTATGGCGCAGGAATCCATTGATAAGAGCCTTTTGCAGACTTTTGTGCCAGTCAATGCATTGTCCGGCGATCAGCTTGACTGGCTGCTGGATCAGCAGGAGGTGTGCCGCTATGCGTCAGGAGATGCCCTTTTTTCGCTCGGTGACAAGGACAATACCACCATCTACTTGCTGAGTGGCAAGGTGGAACTCACTGATGAGGCGGGAAATACCCGCATTGTCAGCGCCGGAGATATTGCTTCCTGGCACCCGCTGGAGCATGCCCAACCGCGTCGTAGTACGGCTCGGGCGTTGACGGAGGTCAGCGTGGTGCGCTTCGACAGTTTTCGTCTGGATACCATTCTGTCCTGGGATCAGTCCGCCGGTTACGTGATCCTCGATATCAATGCCAATTCCGCTTACCAGAACGACCGCGAGTGGATGATCCGGCTGCTCAAGTCCAAATTGTTTCACCGGGTGCCGCCCACCAATATTCTGGAAATTTTCCGTCGCCTCAAGGCCCATCGCCACAAGGCGGGGGAGGTGATCATTCGTCAGGGTGAGGCGGCGGATTGTTGCTATATCCTCAAGGAGGGTGTGTGCGAAGTGGCCATCAGCATGGGGGACAATGAGCCCACCCCGGTTGCCATGCTGGAGGAAGGGCAGTGGTTTGGTGAAGAAGCCCTGCTTTCCGGCAAGCCCCGTAATGCCACGGTTTCCATGGCCACTGATGGGGTGCTGATGAAACTGGACCGTCAGGACTTTGATGCCCTGTTGCGTGAGCCCATCATCAACACTCTGCCCGTGGATGAGGTGCTGACCGCCGCCGAGCAGGGGGCCTGGTGGCTGGATGTGCGCACCAGCGATGAATTTGACCAGGAACACCTGGTGGGTGCCACCAATATGCCATTGAACGTGTTGCGCCTGAAATCCCGCCTGCTGGACCCCGCCAAGACCTATATCGCCTACTGTGATACCGGGCGACGTAGCGCAACGGCGGCATTTCTGTTAAAAAACGCCGGCTTGGACGTAATCGTTCTGGATGGCGGCCTCAATGCCAATGCTGCTAACCTGAATGAGTACCTGACTCAGGCCTGAATCTCCGCCAAGTCCGGGCTTCAGGCCAGGGGGTATCGCGACTTCATGGTACCCCCTTCACCGAATGCAGCCTCGGCTGCCCAGGATTAGTGTGGCGCAAGAAAAATTTCGCAACATCGGACTGATTGCCCGCTCGGAAAGTGAACAGGCGCTGTATTCGCTGCGTCAGCTTATTCACTTCCTCAACGGCCGGGACTGCACCGTCATCCTCGACAAGAATATCGCCGGTAACTTGCCGGAAATGGGGCTCCAGGCGGCCAGTGCCGCACAGATGGGCGAGGCCTGTGATCTGGTGATCGTGGTGGGGGGGGACGGGAGTTTGCTGGGCGCGGCACGCACGCTATCCCGGTTCAACGTGCCGGTACTGGGCGTCAACCGGGGCCATCTGGGCTTTCTCACTGATATCCTTCCCTCCGAGATCGAAAGTCGGGTAGGGCAGGTGCTGGACGGCGACTACACCACCGAGAAGCGTTTCTTGCTGGATATGGAAGTCCGTCGGGGCAAGACTGTCGTCGGCGAGGGCTGCGCTCTGAATGATGTGGTGCTACTGTCCGGTGACAGTGTTCACATGATCGATTTCGAGCTGGTGATTGATGGGCACTTCGTCTACGGGCAGCGATCTGACGGCCTGATCATCTCTACGCCCACCGGCTCTACCGCCTACGCCTTGTCCTGTGGCGGACCCATCATGCACCCCAAGCTGGATGCCATGGTGATGGTGCCCCTGAATCCCCACACCCTGACTAGCCGCCCTCTGGTGGTGGCGGGGGATAGCGAGATCAAGATCCACATTACCACCGAAAAGGTCCGCCCCCTGGTCAGCTGTGATGGTACGGCCGGGATTCGTCTGCAGGTGGATGATGTCATTGCTATCCGCAAGCGCCCCCACCGTTTGCACCTGATACATCCTCCTGGCCATGATTTCTACCAGGCCTGTCGTTCCAAGCTGGGTTGGAGTACCCGCCCGGGCGACAGCAATTAAGAAGCGGTAAACGGTGACTAGTGAATAGCGACAGACAAACAGCAGTCTCCCTGTATGCCTTCCAGCACTGCGCAGGGCGTAATCCCATCTCCGACGAACAGGCCTGAGCCTTTAGCGAGTGAATGTCATGACCTACCAAAGCTTTGAAGACCTGATAGCAACCATGACCCCGGAAATTTGCGACAACATGCGTCGTGCGATTGAAACCGGCAAATGGGCGGATGGTCGGCCACTGACGCGCGAGCAGCGTGAAACCTGCCTCCAGGCGGTGATCGCCTGGGAGGCAAAGAACCTGCCCGAGGAGCAGCGCTCCGGTTATATGGAGCAGCAGTGCAAAAGCGGGGAGGGCGAGCCGGAGGAGCAACCGGTGACCTTGCGAGCCCCGGACCGGCTTCAGTAAGGCAATTCCAGGGTAGTGACCGGCGAGTCGTCGCCTTGGCGGTGCCTGCCAGACCAACGCAATGCAATTCCCGTCAAAGACCGTTGGTCCGCTTCGTAACATACTGTATTCTTCCTAGGTGATACCTCCATCTTGTAGGTTGGCTGGCGTAGTGGTCGGCGCTTCATGGGGGTACCTTTCCCCCGGTGTCATGGGAGAAAACGGCGCCTGGGGAAATAAAAAAGATAACAAATGGTTTGGGAGAACCCATGCATATCTACAAGAAAGTACTGCCTGCGGCAGTTGCCCTGGCACTGGCTGCCTGTGGTGGCGGCAGTGATACCACGCCGGATCAGAGTGAGGGAGCATTGCAGGTCGGAACCTATCCGCGCTTTGACCCCCTGACATCGGATCTGCCCCTGAATACCGACATTCTCTTTGCGGCCGCTGCAACCAGTGACGGTACGGCGGATGTGGGTGCTCCCACCAATCCGGTGGAGGCGGCAATCAATGGCCTGGATGGTTTCTCCACCAACGCCTATTTCGATATCGGCTTTGCGGGTGGAAGCATTGATCCTGCCAGTGTTTGTACGGTGCTGGCCCAGGCGCTGGCCCAGTGTACTGTCCCCAATGTGTTCCTGATTCCTCTGGACACTGGTGGCAATGATGCGCTGGATCCGGCTAACGTTGTCGGGGTCCAACCGGACTCTGAATGGCCTGCCGCCAGTGCAGAAGTGGTTTCGCTGGATGGCGGCACCAACAATGTCTTGCGAGTGATTCCTCAGGAGCCTCTGAAAGCCAAGACCAAATACCTGGTGTTTGTCACCAATGGGGTGCTGGACAGCATGGGTGACCCGATCACCCCCTCCACCAGCTATCACACCCTTGGCGAGACGACACCCGCCGTAACACCAGCGCTGCAACCGGTCCGTAATGCCATTGCGGGTTGGGAGACGATTGCGTCCGGCGTACTGCAGATTATCTCCGGCGGGGCTTTGAGCGCAGAGCAGGCGAAAGATAGCCTGGCGATTTCCTATACCTTCACGACAACCGATCCCCAGGCACCGTTGGTCGCTATGGGAGCACCGCGGGCGGCACTGGTTCAGGCACAGGTTGGCATGGGGGTGGATCTGGGGACGGCCGTTACCAATGCCGGAAACCTGGAAGCAGGGGGCTTGTTAAGCACTCCCAAAGCTCGTGACAACGGCATGTCGGCACTGACGGCAACGGATTTGAATGTGCTGAGTGGCGGTGCACTGCCGGCCGGAGTCGGTTCTCTGTACACCGGGTATATCAAGCTGCCTTACTATCTGAGTACACCCGCAACTACGACCAGTGCAAGCTATACCCAAGATAGCTGGGTAGCGGATCAGGTGCTGGGCTCTCAGTTGGGCGCCGGACTGCCACCTTCTGATGTGGACGGTTCTTATAACGTGACTTACCGCTATCCGTTCGCTGCACAGCGTAGTGTTGAGTCCGTGCCATTGCAGGTAACACTGCCAGAGCCGGACCATGTGCCCTCCAGCCCGGTATTTGGCGGTGTTGATTGCCAGACGGCTCGCCCTTCAGGCTACCCTGTGGTGATCTACATTCACGGTATCACCAGCGATCGCGCCTCCGTGGTTGCACTGGCCCATTCACTGGCCTCCGTCTGTGTGGCGACGGTAGCGGTTGACCTGCCTTTGCATGGTATCACCGCAGACAGTCCCTTTGCGGCGCTTGGCGCTGACAACGTTGCCGCCTTGTATGGTGATAACGCACCCAGCGAGCGCCATTTCGGTGATCCTGCCGGTTCAGGTGGACAGTTCATCAATCTGGCGGTGCTGAACAACACTCGCGACAACATGCGCCAATCCGTGATGGATCTGTTGAACCTGAATGCCAGTCTCGACAGCATCAGCACCACACTGGGGAATGCCGGTTTGGGCACGCTGGATACGTCCGATGTGAAAGCCGTGGGGGCTTCACTGGGCGGTATCGTCGGCACGGTTTATGCGACAGTGAACCAGCTGGCCATCGGCGCTGAAGGCGCTGCCGGCTTTGCCAGCAACCTGAAACCGCTGGGGGGCCTGGTTGTGTCTGCCGGTGGCAGCCAACTGACGCAAATCCTCAATAACTCCCAGACCTTCGGTCCTGTG